>NZ_JAIUKE010000049.1 GCF_020176795.1 Streptomyces sp. 8L | reverse complement strand
TTCACCCCCGCCCGCCCCCCCCCCGCAGAGGACTGGTGTTCGCCCCCCCCGCGGGCGGGGGGGGGGCCCCCCGCCCCGCGGGGGGCGGGGGCCGGGGGGGGCGGGCCCCCGGGGGGGGGGGGGCCACCCCCCCCCCCACGCGTCGGCCCGGTCGTCGTCCGCACGTGGCTCCGTCCGTTCCCCGGCCGTTCAGGCGGGCGGGCGCCCGGGCGCGGGCGCTCCGTCCGGCCCCTGCGCCGACCCCGGTACGGAACTGGTCGAACCCGCGGGCCCCGTGGAACTCGCGGGACCCGTGGGATCGGTGGGACCCGTGGGCCCCGCGGCCTCGTCCCGCGCCTGGCCGGCCGCGGTGCCGGGAGCCGCGGAGACGGAACCCGAGGCCGGCCCCGCCTCGGGGCTGCCCGGAGTGGGCTTGGTGCCGGGTGCGGCACCCACCCCGGAGCCGAGCGAAGGGCCCGAGGACATCGGTACGGGCGCCGCGTCCTTGCGCAGCCGGAACCAGTAGAACCCGTGGCCCGCCAGGGTGAGGAGATACGGCCACTCGCCGACGGCGGGGAACCGCACGCCGCCGATCAGCTCCACCGGGTACCGGCCGCTGTACTCCCGCAGGTCCAGCTCCGTGGGCTGGGCGAACCGGGAGAAGTTGTGCACGCACAGCACCAGGTCGTCGCCGTTGCCCTCGGGCGACGGCGCCTCCCGCAGGAAGGCAAGCACCGCCGGGTTGGACGAGGGCCGTTCGGTGTACGTGCCGATGCCGAACGCGGGGTTCTGCTTGCGGATCTCGATCATCCGGCGCGTCCAGTGCAGCAGCGACGCGGGCGACGCCATGGCCGCCTCGACGTTGGTGACCTGGTAGCCGTAGACCGGGTCCATGATCGTCGGCAGGTAGAGCCGGCCCGGATCGCTGGAGGAGAAGCCCGCGTTGCGGTCGGGCGTCCACTGCATGGGCGTCCTGACCGCGTCGCGGTCGCCCAGCCAGATGTTGTCGCCCATGCCGATCTCGTCGCCGTAGTACAGGATCGGCGAGCCGGGCAGCGACAGCAGCAGCGCGGTGAACAGCTCGATCTGGTTGCGGTCGTTGTCCAGCAGCGGGGCGAGGCGCCGCCTGATGCCGATGTTCGCGCGCATCCGCGGGTCCTTGGCGTACTCCGCGTACATGTAGTCGCGCTCTTCGTCCGTGACCATTTCGAGCGTCAACTCGTCGTGGTTGCGCAGGAAGATGCCCCACTGGCAGCCGCTCGGGATGGCCGGCGTCTTCGCCAGGATCTCCGAGACCGGGTAGCGCGACTCGCGGCGCACCGCCATGAAGATGCGCGGCATCACCGGGAAGTGGAACGCCATGTGGCACTCGTCGCCGCCCTTGGCGTAGTCGCCGAAGTAGTCGACCACGTCCTCGGGCCACTGGTTGGCCTCGGCGAGCAGCACCGTGTCCGGGTAGTGGGCGTCGATCTCCGCGCGCACCCGCTTGAGGAAGGAGTGCGACTGCGGCAGGTTCTCGCAGTTGGTGCCCTCCTCCGCGTACAGGTACGGCACGGCGTCGAGGCGGAAGCCGTCGATGCCGAGGTCGAGCCAGAACCGCAGGGCGGAGATCATCTCCTCCTGCACCGTCGGGTTCTCGTAGTTGAGGTCCGGCTGGTGCGAGAAGAAGCGGTGCCAGTAGTACTGCTTGCGCACCGGATCGAAGGTCCAGTTGGAGGCCTCGGTGTCGACGAAGATGATGCGGGCGTCGGCGAACTGCTTGTCGTCGTCCGCCCACATGTAGTAATCGCCGTACGGGCCCTCCGGGTTGGCGCGCGACTCCTGGAACCAGGGGTGCTGGTCGCTGGTGTGGTTCATGACCACGTCGATGATCACGCGCATGCCGCGCTGGTGCGCGGCGTCGACGAACTCCACGAAGTCGGCGAGGTCGCCGAACTCCGGCAGTACCGCCGTGTAGTCGGACACGTCGTACCCGCCGTCGCGCAGCGGCGACTTGAAGAACGGCGGCAGCCAGAGGCAGTCGACGCCGAGCCATTGCAGGTAGTCGAGCTTGGCGGTGAGCCCCTTCAGGTCACCGATGCCGTCGCCGTTGCTGTCCTGGAACGAGCGCACCAGGACTTCGTAGAACACGGCACGTTTGAACCAGTCGGGGTTGAGGTCCTTCGAAGGAGTGTCCTCGAAGGTGTCGTGGACGGGCTCGTTGACGATCATGATGTGGGTGACCCTCCGATCGGCGGGGACGGTCGCAGGGCGACGATGTGCGCGGGCGTGACGCCCGGCTCCAGGCGCACATAGTTGGCCCTGCCCCAGTGATAGGTGTCGCCGGTGAGCTCGTCGCGCACCGGAACGGTCTCGTGCCAGTCGAGGCCGAGCCGCGGCATGTCCAACGAGACCGTGGCCTCCTGGGTGTGGTGCGGGTCGAGGTTGACGACCACCAGAACGATGTCCGAACCCGCCCGCTTGCTGAACGCGAGGACGGAGTCGTTGTCGGCGTCGTGGAAGTGGATGTCCCGCAGCTGCTGGAGCGCGGGATGCCGCCGCCTGAGCCGGTTCAGCGTGGTGATCAGTGGTGCGATCGTGCGGCCCTCGCGCTCGGCCGCCTCCCAGTCCCTGGGCCTGAGCTGGTACTTCTCGGAGTCCATGTACTCCTCGCTGCCGGGGCGCACCGGGGTGTTCTCGCACAGCTCGAACCCCGCGTACACCCCCCAGGACGGAGACATCGTCGCCGCGAGCACCGCGCGGACCTCGAACGCGGGCCGGCCGCCGTCCTGAAGGTACCCGTGCAGGATGTCGGGCGTGTTGACGAAGAAATTCGGGCGCATGTACGCCGCGGACTCTCCCGAGAGCTCGGTCAGGTAATCCGTGAGTTCCCCCTTCGCCGTACGCCAGGTGAAGTAGGTGTACGACTGCTGGAAGCCGACGGCGGCCAGCGCGCGCATCATCGCGGGGCGGGTGAACGCCTCCGCCAGGAAGATCACGTCCGGGTCCGTGCGGTTGACGGTCCGGATGACCTTCTCCCAGAAGACCACGGGCTTGGTGTGCGGGTTGTCGACACGGAAGACGCGTACCCCGTGCTCCATCCAGTAGCGCAGGATTCGCACGGTTTCCCTGACGAGCCCCCGCATGTCCGCGTCGAACGCGATGGGGTAGATGTCCTGGTACTTCTTCGGCGGGTTCTCCGCGTACGCGATCGAGCCGTCGGGACGGTGGTGGAACCACTCGGGCCTCTTCGCCACCCACGGGTGGTCGGGGGAGCACTGGAGGGCGAAGTCGAGCGCGATCTCCATCCGCAGGTCCCGCGCGGTCCGCACGAACCGGTCGAAGTCCTCGATCGTGCCGAGGTCCGGGTGGACCGCGTCGTGGCCGCCGTCCGCGGAGCCGATCGCCCACGGCACGCCGACGTCCTCGGGGCCCGCGGAGAGCGTGTTGTTGGGGCCCTTGCGGAAGGTGGAGCCGATCGGGTGGATCGGCGGCAGGTACACCACGTCGAAGCCCATCGCGGCGATCGCGGGCAGCCGCTCGGCCGCCGTCGCGAACGTGCCGCTCACCGGCGGCTCGCCCGGCCTGACCACGGCCCCCTCGGATCGCGGGAACATCTCGTACCAGGACCCGAACAGCGCCCGCCGGCGCTCCACCCGCAGCGGCAGCGGCTTCGACTGCGACACCAGGTCCCGCAGCGGATACCGCGTCAGCGCCTCGTCCACCTCGGGCGTCAGCGCCGCGGCCAGCCGGGCGGCGGCCGGGCGCGCGGCGTCCCGCAGCGCGTCCACGGCCGCGAGCACCGACTCGCGGCCCTCCCGCTTCGGTACGCCCTCGGCGGCGCGCTCGTACAGGGCGGCGCCCTCGGCCAGGACCAGGTCGGTGTCGATGCCGGCCGGGATCTTGATGCCGGCCGTGTGCCGCCACGTGGTGACGGGGTCGCTCCACGCCTCGACCGTGTACGTCCAGGCGCCCTCCTCCGTCGGAGTGACCTCGGCGCCCCACCGGTCCGTGCCCGGCGCGAGTTCGCGCATGGGCGTGAAAGGGCCGGGACGGCCCGCGGGATCGGTGAGCACGACGTTGGCCGCGACGGCGTCATGGCCTTCGCGGAAGACGGTCGCGGCGACCTGGAAGGTCTCACCGCTCACCGCCTTCGCGGGGCGTCTGCCGCAGTCGACGAGCGGGGTTACGTCCAGGACGGGGATGCGACCGATCAGTTTCACCGAATCACCTGAAGGCTGGGCGGGGCGTGGCGGGCAGGACTCGTCGAACGGGTGGAGCGGTGCCGGCGGCCGGCACGGTGGGGTGGTGCCGTGCAGCGCCCTCCTGAAAGTCCGGCAGGAGGAGCGCGAGGTGAGCAAGGGGCTGGAGATCAGATTTTGGTCTGGCTTGTCATTTTTTGGCCATCTTTATCATTGATTTGCTCTTCTTTTTAGCCGCTTGATCCACTGCGGCGAGGGTGTGAGCAGGGCCGGCCCTGCCCGTGCCCGTCCGCATCCACGCGAAGTTCACTCGAACAGCACTCACGGACGGTGCGTACGGGGGAGCCTTCCATGAGAGCAGGGTTGCCAATCCGGCGGCGTGTTAACTCCCCGCGCCGGAACGGTCACCCAATCCTCTACCGGGTGGCGCTCTCGCGCGAGTCCGCCCCGGCCCGCGCGGGCCACTGTGCCCGGCCGGGCACACGCTCCGGCGCACACCTCAGGTCCGGGACCGGTACGTCGCGGGTACGGCGCGGAAACGGCCGCGACGCGCGCGAATGCGCCGTGGTTGTCCGGGGCAGGGTCGGGCTAACGTCTCACCACGGCGGGACGCCCGGTGCGGTGCGTCCCCTCCGATACGTATGTCCCTTGCGAAGGTGGAGCACGTGAAGGCAATCCGTCGGTTCACCGTCCGTCCGGTACTTCCCGAGCCCCTCGGCCCGCTGAGCGATCTGGCCCGCAACCTGCGCTGGTCCTGGCACACCGGGACCCGCGAACTGTTCGAGGCCGTCGACCCGGAGGGCTGGCGGGCCGCGGGCCGCGACCCGGTCCGGCTGCTCGGCTCGGTGTCCGCGGCGCGCCTCGCCGAGCTGGCCGCCGACCGGACCTTCCTCGACAGACTGACCGCGGCAGCCGCCGACCTGGACGCCTATCTGCGCGAGGACCGCTGGTACCAGCGGCGCGACGCCGGCCTGGGGGACGGCGCGGACGAGGCGGACACCGCCGCGGACGACAGCGACCCGGCCGCGGCCGGCGGCCTGCCCGCCGCGATCGCCTACTTCTCGCCCGAGTTCGGCATCACCGCCGCCCTGCCGCAGTACTCGGGCGGCCTCGGCATCCTGGCCGGCGACCACCTCAAGTCCGCCAGCGACCTCGGCGTGCCGCTGATCGGCGTGGGGCTGCTCTACCGGCACGGCTACTTCCGCCAGTCCCTGTCCAGGGACGGCTGGCAGCAGGAGACGTACCCGGTCCTCGACCCGCACGAGCTGCCGCTGACCCAGCTGCGCGAGGCGGACGGCGCCCCCGCGCTGGTCGAGCTCGCGCTGCCCGGCGGCCGGGCGCTGCGCGCCAGGATCTGGCTGGCGCAGGTCGGCCGGGTACCGCTGCTGATGCTCGACTCGGACGTCGAGGAGAACGGCCAGAGCGAACGCGAGGTCACCGACCGGCTCTACGGCGGCGGCAGCGAGCACCGGCTGCTCCAGGAGATGCTGCTCGGCATCGGCGGGGTGCGTGCCGTGCGCACGTACTGCCGGCTCACCGGCCACCCCGAGCCCGAGGTTTTTCACACCAACGAGGGACACGCCGGGTTCCTCGGCCTGGAGCGGATTCGGGAGCTGACGGCGGGGAACACCGACGGCGCGGGCTTCGAGGCGGCGCTGGGGGCGGTCCGCGCGGGCACCGTCTTCACCACCCACACCCCGGTGCCCGCGGGCATCGACCGGTTCGACCGCGCGCTCGTCGCCCACCACTTCGGCGCCGACGGCGAGCTGCCGGGCGTCGATGTCGAGCGGGTGCTCGGGCTCGGACTTGAGACGTACCAGGGCGGCGACCCCAACCTGTTCAACATGGCCGTGATGGGCCTTCGGCTCGCGGGCCGCGCCAACGGGGTCTCCATCCTGCACGGTGCCGTCAGCCGGGGCATGTTCGCCGGGCTGTGGCCGGGATTCGACGCCAGCGAGGTGCCGATCACCTCGGTCACCAACGGGGTGCACGCGCCGACCTGGGTCGCTCCGGAGGTCGCCGAGCTGGGCGCCCGGCAGATCGGCCGGGACCGTGCCGAGCAGGCGCTGGCCATCGGCGGACGCGCCCGCTGGGAGGCGGTGGCCGGCATCCCGGACGCCGACATCTGGGAGGTGCGGCGCGCGCTGCGCGGCCGGCTGGTCGACGAGGTGCGGGAGCGGCTGCGTGCCTCCTGGCGCCGGCGCGGCGCGGCGGCGGCCGAACTCGGCTGGATCGACGGCGTCCTCGACCCGGACGTGCTGACGATCGGGTTCGCCCGGCGCGTTCCCTCGTACAAGCGGCTCACGCTGATGCTCAAGGACCGCGAGCGGCTGACCAGGATGCTGCTCGACCCGGAGCACCCGGTGCAGATCGTGGTCGCGGGCAAGGCGCATCCGGCGGACGACGGCGGCAAGCGCCTCATCCAGGAGCTGGTGCACTTCGCGGACGACCCGCGGGTGCGGCACCGGATCGTGTTCCTGCCGGACTACGGCATGGGCATGGCGCAGAACCTCTACCCCGGCTGCGACGTGTGGCTGAACAACCCGCTGCGCCCGCTGGAGGCGTGCGGCACCAGCGGCATGAAGGCCGCGCTCAACGGGTGCCTCAACCTCTCGGTCCTGGACGGCTGGTGGGACGAGTGGTACGAGCCGGACCTCGGCTGGGCCATCCCCACCGCAGACGGCTCGGCCGCCGCTGACGAGAACCGGCGCGACGAACTGGAGGCGGGGGCGCTCTACGAGCTGATCGAGAACCGGATCGCGCCGCGCTTCTACGACCGGAGCGCGCACGCCGACGGCGCCGCGGGCGCGGACGGGGCCGGCCTGCCCGGCCGCTGGATCGAGATGGTCCGCCGCACACTGGTCACGCTGGGGCCGAAGGTGGTCGCGGGCCGGATGGTGCGCGAGTACGTGGAGCGGCTGTACGCGCCGGCCGCACGGGCCCACCGGGCGCTCGACACCGCGGCGGCGGGCGAGCTTGCGGCGTGGAAGTACCGGGTCCGCACGCTGTGGCCGTACGTCTCCATCGAGCACGTGGAGACCCTGTCGGCGCTGTCGGACGGTGCCGTTCCCGCCACCGCGGAACTGGGCGCCACGCTCTCCCTGCGGGTCGGTGTCGGCCTCGGCGAACTGCGCCCCGACGACGTCGAGGTGCAGGCCGTGGCGGGCCGGGTCGGCTCGGACGACACCATCGCGGACGCGCAGACGTTCCCGCTGAAGCCGGCGGGCGGACCGGACGGCGAGGGCCGCTGGGTCTACGAGGGGCCGCTGGCCCTGGACCGTACGGGCTCCTTCGGCTACACCGTGCGCGTACTGCCGTCGCACGCGCTGCTGGCCAACGCCGCGGACCTCGGCCTGGTGGCACTGCCCACCGAGGCGGCGGGCGAGAACGCGGGGGTCCTGATGCGGTGAGCCGTCCCGGCCACCGGTCTGTCGAAGGCCCGGAGCGGGCCCCCGCCCCCCAAGCGCTGAAGGCGGGCAGGCTCGGTGTGAAGGACAAAAAAAAACAGAAGAAATAAGAAAAGTAAGGAGCGGCGGCGGCGCGCGG
>NZ_JAIUKE010000048.1 GCF_020176795.1 Streptomyces sp. 8L | reverse complement strand
CGGCCGCCGGCCGGGGGCCCCCCCCCCCGGCGGGGGGGGGCCCCGCGGGGGGGGCCCGGGGGGGGGGCCCGCCCCCCCCCCCGGGGGGGCCCCCCCCCCCGGGCCCCCCGCCCCCCCCGGGGGGGGGGGGCGCCGTGCGTTGGTCCCGTACATCCCTCAACCAGTAAAGGTACAGACCTTGACGCGCGCTGTGCGGCGGCTCTACCTTCCCTGTCAATACGTTCACAACTCCACCCGCTGTTCATGTCAGTGAACAACTTGCCCGCCGGCGAGTGGAGTTGGAGCGCCCTCGGCATCCTCCACCGGAAGGCATCCCCACATGCGCACCGGAAAGACCTCGCGCCTCCTCGGCCTCGGCACCGCACTCGCCGGTGTCACCGCCGCCCTCTGCATGGCGCCCGCCTCGGCCACCACCACGACGGTCCACCCCGCGGCAACGCCCGCCGTGGCCGCGGCGCCCGCCGCCTTCGTCCACCCGGGCGTCAACCTGGACACCGCCCAACTCGACTTCGTACGGAGCAAGGTCCAGGCGAACGCGGAGCCCTGGAAGTCCGCCTACAACCAGATGATCTCCAGCAAGTACGCCGACCTGAACCGGACGCCCAAGCCCCGGGCGAACGTCGAGTGCGGCTCGTACTCCAACCCCAACAACGGCTGCACCGACGAGCGCCAGGACGCGATCGCCGCGTACACCGACGCCCTCGCCTGGTACATCACCCGCGACGACCGGTACGCGCAGGAGTCGATCAAGCTGATGGACGCCTGGTCGGCCACCCTCCAGGAGCACACCAACTCCAACGCCCCGCTCCAGACCGGATGGGCGGGCGCCTCCTGGCCGAAAGCCGCGGAGATCATCAAGCACGTGTACGGCAACTGGCCGAACGAGTCCCGGTTCGACACCATGCTGCGCAACGTGTACATGCCCACCCTCATCAAGGGCTCCAACTCCAACGGGAACTGGGAGCTGACGATGATGGAGGCGGCGGTGAGCATCTCCGTCTACCTGGACGACAAGACGGACTACGACACGGCCATCTCCAAGTACCTGACCCGCACGGCCGCCTACGTCTACCTGCCGACGGACGGCGACCTGCCGAAGACGGTGCCGAGCCAGAACCTCAACACCCGGGACAAGATCGTAAGTTACTGGCAGGGCCAGTCGACGTTCAACGCGTCCATGGCCGGCGTCACCCAGGAGACCTGCCGCGACTTCACCCACACCGGCTACGGCATCTCCAACATCGGGCACGTCTACGAGACCGCGCGCATCCAGGGGCAGGACCTCTACCCCCAGGTCGGCGAGCGGCTGCGGCAGGCCCTCGGCTTCCAGTCCAAGTTCCAGACGGGCTCCGCGTCCAAGCCCTCCGACCTGTGCCCGGGCAAGAGCCTCACACTCGGCCTCGGCCCGATCACCGAGGTCGGCTTCAACGCGCTGCACACCCGCAAGGGCGTCGCCATGACCCAGACCCAGGCCCTGACCGAGTCCCAGCGCCCCGCGGGCTCGAACGACCTGTTCGTCGCCTGGGAGACGCTCACCAACGCCGAGAACCCCAACTAGGCCCTCCCGTTCGGACCTTGCCGGGCTCGCGCGCCCCGGCCGGCGGAGGGAACAAACCCCAACCCGACGCCGCCCGGGGCGCCGCCGGTCCCGGGGACCGTACGGGACCCGCTCGGACCGGCCCGGACCGGGTGGGCCGGTGGGCTCCGCCCGCCGTCGCTGTCAGGCGGAGAGTTCCACGGACAGCGGCTCCTGGCGCGCGTGGGACACCAGACGCAGGCAGTCGGCAGGGTTGTCGCGGACCGGGCGGCGTACGACGTCGGCGGCCATCGTGCCGATGACGTCCAGGCGGTGGTGGTAGAGGCCGAGCAGGACCCGGACGAGCGGACGGTATTCGAGGGGGACCTGCGCGACGACGCGGCCCGCCTCCAGCAGGGTCGCGCGGGCCTTGTCCGCGGTGGCGAGCACCAGGGCGCCGACGGCGGGGGTGGCGTGGCCCCGCTCCAGGTCCTCGCGGGTCACGCCGTAGTGCTCCAGGTCGGAGCGCGGGAGCGCGAACCGGCCTTCCGCGACGTCCTCGGTGAGGTCGGTGAGCAGGTCGGTGCGCTGGCAGGCGTCCGCGACGAGCCGGCAGGACGCGGCGAACTCGTCGTCGGGCACGAGATGCGGGGTCAGGCCGGTGCTCAGCATGATCCCGGGCCAGGTCAGGGTGTCGATGTAGTGCTGGTACGCGGCCTCGTCGGCGAACCCGGGGAACTCCAGGTCGATCCTGGTGCCGGCCAGGTAGGTGTCGAACCAGTGGCGCGGCAGGCCCACCGCCTCGGCCGAGTGCACGAAGGCCCGCAGCAGCGGATGGTGCGAGTCGCCGGTGTCCAGGGCCCGCGTCACATGGGCGGTCCAGGCGTCGAGCTGCCGCACGCGCGCGTCCGGAGTGCCCTTGTCGCACACGTCGTCGGTGAACCCGAGCATCGAGGCGCCCGTCAGCGCGTGCGGCAGGAAACCCGCCGGAGCCTGGAGGCGCACCACGCCGTAGAGCGCGGGCTCCCTGCGGCGCAGATAGCGCGCGGCGGCGGTGTAGTCGGCGCGCAGCCCGGCCGACCGCACCCCCGCGAGATCCAGACAACGACGCCATGAACGCACGGACAGACTCCAGGAAGAGGGGCGGTACTCGGTACCCGGCACAACGGACAGCGTCCAGGGTAACGACCCGGCGCGGTCCGGGAGCGGGAGAGGGGGGGGGGGGGGCCCCCCCCCGCGGGGGGGGGCCCCCCCCCCCCCGGGGGGGCGCCCCGGGGGGGGGCGGGGGGCCCCCCCCGGCCCCCCCCGGCCCCCCCCCGGCGGGGGGGGGGCCCCCCGGGCGGGGGGGGGGCCCCCGGGGGGCCCGGGGGGGCCCCCGGGGGCGGCCCCGGGCGCCGCGCTACGGGCGGGCGCCCACGTTCACGGCGGCCCAGGCGTTCGCCACCGCCGTGTACTCGGCGGAGCCGCTTCCGTACAGGTCGGCGGCGGCGGCGAGGGTGCCCGTACGGGCCGACGCGTAGTTCGTGTTGCTGGTGAACTTCGTGCTCAGCGCGCGGAACCAGATCTGCTCGGCCTTGTCGCGGCCGATACCGGTCACGGCCTTGCCGTCCGACGTCGGCGAGTTGTACTTCACGCCGTTGATGGTCTTCGCGCCGCTGCCCTCGGACAGGAGGTAGAAGAAGTGGTTCGCGACACCGGACGAGTAGTGCACGTCGAGCCGGCCGGTGCTGGAGGACCAGTAGTCGGCGGAGGCGCCGTCCTTGCTCGGCTGGTCCATGTAGCGCAGCGGGGTGCCGTCGCCGTTGATGTTGATCTTCTCGCCGATCAGGTAGTCGCCCGGGTCCGAGGCGTTGTTCGCGTACCACTCGACAGAGGTGCCGAAGATGTCCGAGGTGGCCTCGTTCAGGCCGCCGGACTCCCCGGAGTACACCAGGCCGGCCGTGGCGGCGGTGACGCCGTGGGACATCTCGTGCCCGGCCACGTCGATCGCCGTGAGCGGGTCCTTGTTCCCCGCGCCGTCGCCGTACGTCATGCAGAAGCAGGAGTCGTCCCAGAACGCGTTCACATAGCCGCTGCTGTAGTGCACGCGGGAGTACGCCCCCTTGCCGTCGCCCGCGATGCCGGTGCGGCCGTGCACGTCCTTGTAGTAGTCCCAGGTCAGCCCGGCACCGTAGGCGGCGTCCGCCGCGGCGGTCTCGTTGTTGGCGGCGGTGCCGTCGCCCCACGTGTCGTCGGGTCCTGAGAAGAGGGTCCCGCGCCCGCTGGTGCCGCGCTTGAGGTCGTACGTGTTGTGCCCGCCGCGCGCGCTGTCGGTGAGCTGGTACGTGGACCCGGACTTCACGGAGTTGAGGGTGACCTTCCCGCTGTACTCCGTGTTGCCGACGCCGGTCTCGATGCCCTGCCACTGGAAGATCTTCTTGCCGGTGACGGCGTTGGTGACGACGTGCAGCTGGTTCGGCGTGCCGTCCTCCTGGAAGCCGCCGACGACCGTCTCGTACGCCAGCACGGGGGAGCCCTCGGCCATCCACACGACCTTGCGCGGCGCGGCGTCGGGCGCTGTCCTGGACGACCCGGCCGAGGCCGCGGCGCTCAGCGCCTGCTTCCTGGCGGTCGCGGGCGTGACGGCGGCCGTCGTGGAGACGCCCGTGAGGCCGGCGGAGGACGCCCTGTCGACGGACTTCGTGGTCCCGGCGGACGAGGTCGCGACGATCAGATCGCCACCGAGTACGGGCAGGCCCTGGTAGGTGCGCTCGTAGCGGGTGTGCGTCGTGCCGTCGACGTCCTGGACGACGTCCTTGACGACCAGCTTCTCCTGCGCGCCGAGCCCGAGCTTCTTGGCCGCGGCCGTGGTGCCGGCCTCGGCCTTGGCTATCAGCTGGGCGTGCAGCGACGCGCTCAGCTCGCGGGGCAGGGCGCCGGGGCGGGCGTCCGAGCCCGCCGCGATCAGCGCGGCGGGTGCGACACCGGGCGCGCTCGCGGCGCCTGCGGAGGCGGTGCCCGCCTGGACACCGACGGCCAGGAGCGCGGCTGCGGCGACGGCGGCACCGATGGTCACGGCGCGGCTTTTGGGCGTGGATCTCACGCGGTCTCCTTGTGCGAGGGGGGTACCGGGCACGGGGTAGGCGCCCGGCGTTGGCATGAGCATGTCCGAGCTCTGCCGAACGCAGGAAGACTCGCAGGCGGGCTGTGTTGTTGTCAGGAGCGCGTCATTCGATTGACCGGAAACCGCCGGTGGCGAGCGTTCCGCCGCCCCTCGCCCGGGTGTTGCGGCCCTGTTACGGCATCCACGTGACGGGCGGGGAAACAGGACGCAACCCGGACGTAGCGGCCCGGTCCTGACGCCCGCCCGATGGTCCACGGGCCCACCGCACACGTTTCTGTGCGACCGAAAGAATCAAGCCGCGACGGGAATGGGCCTGAGCGCCATGCCGTGCCGGCCGGGACCGGAGGGCTCGGCCCGAGAGCGCGGCTGAATCACGTGTCGGGAGTTGCCGACGCCGGCGCGCGGGCCGGGATCGAGAAAGGGGGGGGGGGGGGGGGGGGGGGGGGGGGGGGGGGCCCCCCCGAAGCGAGGGGAGGGGGCGGGACGGACCGCCGACGCGCTGGCGGGGAGCGCGC
>NZ_JAIUKE010000047.1 GCF_020176795.1 Streptomyces sp. 8L | reverse complement strand
TTTGGGGGTGTTTTTTCGGGGTGTTGGGGGGGGGGGGGGGGGGGGGGGGGGGGTGCTGAGCCTTGGGGGGGGGGCCCGCGCCCCCCGCGCCCCCCCCCCCCGCCTTTCTGCCTGGTCTGTCGGGGAACCTACGGGCGCGAGTGGCGGGCCTGCCCGACGAAACCCGCCCACGCCTTGGGCGACACGCGGATGTCCGGGCCATGGGTGGCCTTGGAATCCCGGATGTGGACGACTCCCGAACCGGTCGCGACCTCGACGCACTGACCGCCCTCGGCTCCGCTGTAACTGCTCTTGAACCACGAGAGGCCGGACGCGACGGTCGCGGATTCGGTGTTGTTCATAGTGATCCCAGCAACCCTTCCATGAAGTCGAACGACTCTCGTGACGGGAGAGCCTGTGATCGGATGATCCCATAGCGCGCGGCGGCCAGGGTCGTCTGTTCCGCTTCAGTCTGAAGGGCACTGGTTCCCTGTGCCTCGGTGTATACGAACCTCTTTCCGTCCCGGCGTGTGATCACCGTGAACGCCCCGTCTACACCCGCGTTTTGCTCGCGGGATGTGGGCATCACCTGAACCTCCACGTTCTGTTGTCCGGCGAGCAGAAGCAGCTGCTCCAACTGGCCGCGGTGAACAGCCTCACCTCCCCACGGATGCCGCAACGCCGCCTCTTCGAGTACGAAGCTCAGAAGTGGCGCAGGCCAGCGGTTGAAGATGTCCTGCCGGGCCAGCCGGGCGGCCACGCGCTGCTCGATGGTCTCCTGGTCCAGGACCGGGCGCCGCATGGCGAGTACGGCTCTCATGTACGCATCGGTCTGGAGCAGGCCGTTGAGGACATGGGTGTCATAGGCCAGCAACTCCACGCCCTCCTTCTCCAACTTGGCCATCCCCTGGAAGAACACCGGATACTGCGCCCGCTCCACCTGCTCCTTCCACAGTGTCAGCAGGCCCTCCGCCGCCAGCGTCTTGTCCGCCAGGTCGATCGTCCTCGGTGACGGCACCCTCCTTCCCTGTTCGAACGACGCGACGGTGGACGCCGAGTACCCGATGAGCCGTCCGAACTCCCCCCGCTCCAGCCCCGCCCGCACCCGCAGCGTCTTCATGCTCTGCCCGAAGGCCGTCATGACGCCCTGCCCGGACGCGTCCGCCGTGGCCCGTACGCCCGTCTCGCCCCCGCTCTCCGGGGCGTCGAAGGTCCCTGATCCGTCCTCGCCCACCCGTTCGCCGGCCGCTTCCGCGCCGCTGGCATCGGTCATCGTCGTTCCCTCCGCCCTGACCCACCCATGCCGGTGCGTCACCGGTCGTCACACTACGCGACCGATGGAACCGTCACCTGTGTGCGGGCGAAGCCAGGCGGCAACTGCCGTGAGGAGCGCGGTTTCGCGCGGCCACGACGGGTCAACCGTCCACGGTTCCCAAGGGGCCGAGTGGCGGGCCGTGCGCATCGGGGCCCCTTCACGCCAGGCTGTCCCGCCATGCGCGGTGCAGGCCCGCGAAACGGCCTGTGCCGCCGATCAGTTCGGCGGGAGCACCGTCCTCCACGATCCGCCCGTGCTCCATCACCAGCACCCGGTCCGCGATCTCCACCGTCGACAGCCGGTGTGCGATCACCACCGCCGTCCGTCCGCGCAGCACCGTGTCCATCGCGTGCTGCACCGCCCGTTCGCCGGGGATGTCCAGCGAACTCGTCGCCTCGTCCAGGATCAGCACCGCCGGGTCCGCGAGCAGGGCGCGCGCGAACGCCACCAACTGCCGCTGTCCCGCCGAGATGCGTCCGCCGCGCTTGCGTACGTCCGTGTCGTAGCCGTCGGGCAGGCCGGCGATGAAGTCGTGCGCCCCGATCGCCCGCGCCGCCGCCTCGACCTGTTCGCGGGACGCGTCCGGGCTGCCGATCGCGATGTTCTCCGCGACCGTCCCCGAGAACAGGAACGCCTCCTGCGTCACCATCACCACGCCGCGCCGCAGCTCCGGCGTGTCCAGGTCGCGCAGGTCGACCCCGTCCAGCAGGACGCGGCCCGACGTCGGGTCGTAGAACCGGGCCAGCAGCTTCGCCAGTGTCGACTTCCCCGCGCCGGTGGAGCCGACGACGGCGACGGTCTGGCCCGCCGGGATCGTCAGCGCGAACACCGGCAGCACCTCGCCGCCCGTCCGGTAGGAGAAGCCGACGTCCTCGAAGACGACCTCGCGGCCGGGCAGGGCGGAGGTCCGCGGCGGCAGCGGACGCGGCTCGGCCGCCTCGGGCACCCCCGGTTCCTGGGCGAGCAGGCCCGCGATCTTCTCCAGCGAGGCCACCGCGGACTGGTAGGCGTTGAGGAACATGCCGAGCCGGTCGATCGGGTCGTACAGCCGCCGCAGGTACAGCACGGCGGCGGCCAGCACCCCGAGTTCGAGCGAGCCGTCCGCGACCCGGAACGCGCCCCACAGCACCATGCCGGCCACGGCGGTGTTGGCGATGAGGCGCGAACCGACCACGTACCGCGCCATTTCGAGCATCGAGTCGCCGTTGCTGCGCTCGTGGCGCCGGTTCAGCTCCCCGAGCTCCGCGTCGTTCGCCGGCTCCCGGCGGAAGGCGCGCACCGGGCGGATGCCGCCCAGCGTCTCGGCGAACTTCACGATGACGGCGGCGATCGCCGTCGAACGGCGGCCGAACACCCGCCCCGCGCGCCGCTGGTAGAGCCGCACCATCAGATACAGCGGGACGAACGACAGCACGGCCACGGCCCCGATGGCGAAGTCGAGGAAGAGCAGCGTCGCTCCGATGTACGCGAACGACAGGATGACCGCGACCAGTTCCTGGAGGCCCTCTTCGAGCAGCTCGCGCAGCGACTCCACGTCCGTGGTCGACCTGGAGATCAGCCGGCCCGACGTGTACCGCTCGTGGAAGTCGACACTGAGCACCTGCGCGTGCCGGAAGATCCTGCCCCGCAGGTCGTACAGCACGGCCTGGCTGACCCGCGTCGAGGTCCTGATGAACGCGTGCTGGAACCAGCCGGAGAGCACCGCGCTCAGCCCGTACGCGATCCCCACCGCGACCAGCGGCCCGTGCGAGCCGTGCCGCAGCGCGGGCACCGCGTGGTCGATGGCGTACGCGACGATCAGCGGCCCCGCCTGCGCGGCGGCCTGCTGGAGCAGCAGCATCACGACGGTCGTCGCGACACCTCCGCGCAGCGGGCGCAGCAGCGAGCCGAGCAGGGCGCGGGTCGCGCCGGGCGGCGCGGGCAGCGCGTCCCGGTCGAACGGGTCGTCGGCGGGGGCAGCCGCCGCGGCGACGACCGCCGCGTCCTCGGCCGCCGCCTCCGAGGGGCCGCCGGGCCCGCCGCCCGGGGCGGGCCCCGTGGTGGTCGACGTGGTCATCGAACGCCCTCCTCGTCGCCCCGGATCTCCTCATACGGCTGCCCCGGCCGCCCTGGCTGCCCCGCCGCCCGCACGCGCACGGTCCGTGTGCCAGGACCCGTGCCTGTGCCGGCGCCTGCGGCCACCGCGGTGCGGGCCCCGCCGCCGTCCGGCACGGCGTCCGCGGCCGTGCCCGCCGGCGCCGCGGCGCCGCCCCCCCCCCCCGCCCCCGCGGGGGGCGCCCGCCCCCCCCCCCCCCCCGCCCGGCCCCCCCCCCCCCCCCGCCGCCCCCCCCCCCCGGGGCGGGGGCCCCCCCCCCGGCCCGGGGCCGGGGCCGGGGCCCCCCGGGGGGGGGCCCCCGCCGCCGCCCGGTCGGGCGCCCGCGGCGGCGGCCGCCGGCGCCGCGGCGCCGCCGTCCGCCGGGCCCGGCGGGGGAGCCTCGCCCGACATCAGCCAGGCGTACTCCTCGTTCTCCCGCAGCAGTTCCTGGTGGGTGCCGACCGCCGCCACGCGGCCCGCCGAGATCAGCGCCACCCGGTCGGCCAGCAGCACCGTCGAGGGGCGGTGCGCCACCACCAGCGCCGTGGTCTCGCGCAGCACACGCCGCAGCGCGGCCTCCACCAGCGCCTCCGTGTGCACGTCCAGCGCCGACAGCGGGTCGTCGAGCACCAGGAAGCGCGGCCGGCCGACCACCGCGCGGGCCAGCGCGAGCCGCTGCCGCTGACCGCCGGACAGGCTCAGGCCCTGCTCGCCGACCTGGGTGTCCGTGCCGTGCGGGAGCGCGCGGACGAATCCGGCCTGCGCGATGTCGAGCGCCCGGTCCAGATCGCCCTCGTCCGGCTCGCCGCCCGCGCCCATCAGCACGTTCTCCCCGGCGCTCGCCGAGAACAGCGTCGGCTCCTCGAACGCCACCGACACCAGCCGCCGCAACCGGTCGCGCGGCATCGCGGTGATGTCCTCGCCGTCCAGCGTGATGCGGCCGGACGTCGCCTCGTGCAGGCGCGGGACGAGTGCCGTCAGGGTCGTCTTGCCCGAGCCCGTCGCGCCGACCAGCGCCATCGTCTCGCCCCGCCGTACATGCAGGTCGATCCCCGCCAGCACCGGCTCCGCGTCCGGGGGCGCGTCGGGGTAGCGGAAGGACACGCCCTCGAAGCGCTCCCCGCCCGCCGCGCCGCCGGACACGGGCTCCCCGCCCGCCGCGCCGCCGGACACGGGCTCCAAGCCCGCCGCGTCACCGGGCACGGGCTCCAAGCCCGCCGCGCCGCCGGACACGGGCGCCCCCCCCGCCTCCTCCGGCGCGTCCATCGGCTCGAAGAACCGCTCCGCGGCCGTGGCCGCCTCCTGGCTCATCGCGAGCATGAAACCGATCGACTCGACGGGCCAGCGCAGCGCCAGCGCCGTCGAGAGGAACGCGACGAGCGTGCCTGCCGACAGGCCGCCGTCCGCGACCTGCACCGTACCGAGGACGAGCGCCCCTGCGATCGCCAGTTCCGGCATCGTCGTGATGAGCGCCCAGAGGCCCGCGAGCAGGCGGCCCTTCTCGATCTCCGTCACCCGCACCTTCGCGGCCAACGCGTCGAAGGCACGCGCCTGGCTGCGGTGGCGCCCGAAGCCCTTCACGATCCGGATGCCGAGCACGCCCTCCTCGACGACCGTCGTCAGGTCGCCGACCTGGTCCTGCGAGCGCCGCGCCACCAGCGCGTACCGCGTCTCGAAGAGCGAGCACAGGATCATCAGCGGCACCACGGGGATCAGCAGCACCAGTCCGAGCGACCAGTCCTGCTCCAGCAGAATCACACAACCGACCAGGATCGTGGTCCCGTTGACCAGCAGGAACGTCAGGGGGAACGCGAGGAACTGACGCAACAGCATCAGGTCCGTCGTCCCGCGCGACAGCAACTGCCCCGACGGCCACCGGTCGTGGAGGGCGACCGGGAGCCGCTGCAGATGGCGGTAGAGATCGGCGCGCATCGCCGCCTCCACCCCGGCGAGCGGACGTGCGACCAGCCATCTGCGCAGGCCGAAGAGACCGGCCTCGGCGACACCGAGCAGCAGCAGATAGAGCGCGCCGCGCCAGATGCCCGCCACGTCCCCGTCCCTGACCGGGCCGTCCACCATCCACTTCAGCACCAGGGGGAAGACCAGCCCGAGGCAGGACGCCACTATCGCGACCACGGCGGCGCCGCCCACCCGCCCGCGTACCGGTCGGACGTACGGCCACAGCCGCAGCAGTGATCTGGTGGCCGACTGGTGGGCGTCTTCTCCCTGGTTGTGTGACATCCGGCCGAGCCTACGGGCAGGCACTGACATCGCTCACGTGGTTTTCGGTGCCCCGGAGCGGGCGCCGTGTGAACGCGCCGGGCGTACGCCGGTGCCGCCCGGCGCCCCGGAAGACCAGTGCCCGGGTCGTCCCTTGAGCGGCCCGCATCGGCCGATCGGCTGATGCGGGTTCGAGCGCGTCGGCCGATACCCGGCGGGCCGTCCCGAGGGGATCGTTGTCCCCATGGCAATCATCGAAGTGCGCGATCTGCGGAAGGCCTACGGCGGCAGGCCCGTCGTCGACGGGGTGACCTTCGGCGTGGAGGAGGGTGAGGTCTTCGGAATCCTCGGATCGAACGGCGCGGGCAAGACCACCACCGTCGAATGCGTCGAGGGGCTGCGCGTCCCGGACGGCGGCTCGGTGCGGGTGGCGGGGCTCGATCCGATACGGGACCACGAGCGCGTCACCCACCTGCTCGGCGCGCAGCTCCAGGAGAGCCAGCTGCAGCCCAAACTCACCGTGCGGGAGGCGCTTGAGCTGTACGCGGCGTTCTACCCGCACCCCGTCGACTGGCGTCCCCTCGCCTCGCGGCTGGGTCTCGACGCCAAGCTCACCACCCGCTTCGCGAAGCTGTCCGGCGGCCAGAAGCAGCGCCTGTTCATCGCGCTCGCCCTGATCGGCGGCCCGCGCGTCGTCGTCCTCGACGAGCTGACCACCGGGCTCGACCCGAGGGCGCGCCGCGACACCTGGCGGCTGATCGAGGAGATCAGGGACTCCGGCGTGACCGTCCTGCTGGTCACGCACTTCATGGAAGA
This sequence comes from Streptomyces sp. 8L, assembly GCF_020176795.1. Lineage (GTDB taxonomy): Bacteria > Actinomycetota > Actinomycetes > Streptomycetales > Streptomycetaceae > Streptomyces. The sequence continues at coordinate 9,702 of NZ_JAIUKE010000047.1, read as the reverse complement.
GGCGCAGCGGCTCTGCGACCGCGTCGCGGTCATCGACCGCGGCCGGGTCGCCGCGCTGGACACGCCCGCCGGGCTGATCGCCAGGTCGAGCGCGTCCACGGTCATCTCCTTCACCCCCTCGCAGCCGCTGGAGGAAGGGGAGCTGGCGGAGCTGCCCGAGGTCGTGTCCGTCACCGGCCAGGGCGGACGGGTCGTGATCAACGGCAGTGACGCGACGGTCAACGCGGTCATCACCCTGCTGGCCCGCCGCCGCGTCACCGCGCACCAGCTCCGGGTCACCGAGGCGTCGCTCGACGACGCCTTCCTCGACCTCACCGAGGACGGCGCGCCCGACCGGGCACCGGGCGCCTCCGACGCCTCCGACGCCTTCCGGCCGCAGGGCGGCCTCGGCACACAGGACGACAGGACAGGGACACTGGACCCGTCCGGTACACCGCACACCCCGCACGCGCCGGAAGAGAGGGTCTGACCATGTCCGCCACCACCGCGCCCACCCGGGAGCCGGCCGCCGCACCCGCCGCCCGGCGCCCGTCGGCCGCCTCCGCCGTGCTGCGCACCGAGGCCCGCCTCCTCTACCTGCGTGAACCCTCCGTAGCCCTGTGGGTGCTGCTGTTCCCGACCGTCCTCCTGGTGATCCTCGGCCTCGTCCCGGGCTTCCGGGAGGCGAGCGCCGGCCTCGGCGGGCGCCGCGTCATCGACCTGTACGTGCCGATCGCGGTGCTGCTCGCGCTGATCATGGCCGGGATGCAGGCCATGCCGCCGATCCTCACCGGCTACCGGGAGCGCGGCATCCTGCGCCGCATGTCGGCCACCCCCGTACGCCCGTCCGCCCTCCTCGCCTCCCAGGTGGTGCTCCTCGGCGGGGGCTCCCTGTTCTCCGCGGTCCTGGTGGCGGCCGTCGGCCGGATCGCGTTCGGCGTGGCCCTGCCCCAGCAGCTCGGCGGCTACCTCCTCGCCCTCGTCCTCGCCGCCGCCAGCGCCCTGTCGCTCGGCCTGCTGGTCTCCGCGGTCGCCAGGAGCGAGAAGGCGGCGCAGGCGCTCGGCGCGGTCGCCCTGTTCCCCTCGATGTTCACGGCGGGCGTCTGGCTGCCCGTGCAGACCATGCCCCACGTGCTGCGCACGATCGTCGAGTACACCCCGCTCGGTGCCGCGTCGGGAGCGCTCGACCAGGCCGCGCGCGGCGACTTCCCCGGCCTCGTCCACCTCGGGGTCACCGCGCTGTGGACCGTACTGCTGAGCGCGGGCGCGGCCCGCTGGTTCCGGTGGCAGTGAGGCGGGGCGGCACGGAGGGCGCCGCCCCGCCCGCGGCCTGCTGGTGGGGAGCGGGCCTGTGGGGGTCGACGGAAGCCGGGGACCGCGCCCGTCCGGCCGACCGCGCCGTCATCGTGGAGGAGCGCTGGGACCACATCTTCCGCTGGAGCCCGCTGATCCTCTTCGGGCTCGGCACGGCCGTCTCCGCGGCGGTCGCCCCCGCCCTGATGAGCCGTACGGACGCGGAGGTCGCGGCCGGCGTCGTACCGCTGGCGCTCGCGTGCGAGCTGTGGTGGTGCAGGCCGGGCCGCGACCCGGTGCCCGGGTCCCCCGCCGAGCAGTTCCACTACTGGCTGCGCACGGTCCTGGCGTTCGTGCTGACCTGGCTCAACCCCCTGTACGCGATCTACGCGTACACCGGGTACCTCGCCGTCGTGCGGATGCTCCCCCGGCGGCTCACCCGCGTGGGCCTCTTCGTCAACGCCGTGACGATCGCCGGGTCGCAGTCGTCCGGGCTGCCGCCCCGGTCCACGTTCGTGTGGGTCCTGTTCATCGCGCTGCTCCTGCTGAACACGGGCATGGCCACGTTCTTCTCCGGCCTCGGGGAGCGGGAGGTCGCGAGGGCCCTGCAGAAATCGGACACCATCCGTGAGCTGGAGACCGCCAACGCCCGCCTCGAACAGGCCCTGGAGGAGAACGCGGCGCTGCACGACCAACTCCTCGTGCAGGCCCGGGAGGCGGGGGTGGCCGACGAGCGGCGCCGCCTCGCCGCGGAGATCCACGACACCATCGCGCAGGGCCTCACGGGCATCGTCACCCAGCTCCAGGTCGTCACCGCCGCCACGGACGGACGGATCGCCCGCGAGCACCTGGAGCGGGCGTCGGCACTGGCCCGGCACAGCCTGGCGGAGGCCCGCCGCTCGGTGCAGAACCTCAGCCCGCTCGACCTGGAGCACGACGCGCTGCCCCGGGCCCTGGAGAAGACGGTGGCCACCTGGTCGGAACGGACGGGGGTGCGCGCCCTGTTCACCGTCACCGGCACCGAGGCGCGGCTGCACGACGAGGTCGCGGCGACCCTGCTGCGGGTCGCGCAGGAGGCCCTCGCCAATGCGGACAAGCACGCGGGCGCGAGCCGCGTCGGCGTCACCCTGTCGTACATGGGGGACGAGGTCTCCCTCGACGTGCGCGACGACGGCGCGGGCTTCGAGCCGCTCGGCCTTCCGGCGCGCACCGGGACCGGCGGGTTCGGGCTGCCCGGCATGCGCCTTCGCGTGGAGCGGATCGCGGGTTCCCTGACCGTCGAGTCGGAGAGGGGCGGGGGCACGGCGGTCTCCGCTCGCGTACCTTTGGTCCACTATGAGTGAACACGCCTCGGAGACCGTCACGTTGCTGCTCGTCGACGACCACCCCGTCGTACGCGACGGGCTGCGCGGGATGTTCGAGTCGTCCCCGGGCTTCCGGGTGCTCGGCGAGGCCTCGAACGGTGTCGAGGGGGTCGAACTCGCTCTGCGCCTCGACCCGGACGTCGTCCTGATGGACCTGCGGATGCCGGGCGGCGGCGGTGTCGCCGCGATCACCGAACTCGGCCGCAGGGGAGCACGTGCGAAGGTCCTGGTGCTCACCACGTACGACACGGACTCCGACACGCTGCCCGCGATCGAGGCGGGCGCGACGGGCTACCTCCTCAAGGACGCCCCGCGCGAGGAGCTGTTCACGGCGGTACGGGCGGCGGCCCTCGGCCGTACGGTCCTGTCGCCCGCCGTCGCCTCCCGTCTGGTCTCCCGGGTCCGCGCGCCGAGGGCCCCGGCCGCCGAACCGCTCTCGGCCCGCGAGCGCGAGGTGCTCGAACTGGTCGCGAAGGGCACCTCGAACCGGGAGATCGCGAAGGAGCTGTTCATCAGCGAGGCCACGGTCAAGACGCACCTCGCCCATCTCTACGCCAAGCTCGGCGTCAAGGACAGGGCGGCCGCGGTGGCCGTCGCCTACGAGCGCCGCATCCTCGGCACCTGACGGCAGGGCCTTCGGTGCCCGGCCTGCCCGGTGTTCGCGCGGAACGCCCCCCGAGGCGTCCGGAGCGGTGTCACTCTCCGGTCCGCACCGCCAGCAATCGGGCACCCGGTTCGATGCCCGCCTCCTGAAGGCCGCGCAGGTCGACGGACTCCGGTCCCGGCGCGTCCCGCCACAAGCGGCCGATGCCCGTCAGGGCCCTGTTGCCCACCGGGTCGTAGAGGACCCACTGCCGGCCGTACGAGTAGACGTCCACGTGGCCGGCGATCGTCAGGTAGATCGTGTCGAGCAGTTGGGTGACCGTCATGGAGTCCGCGGGGAAGCCGAGCACCCTGGGCTCGATGTCCGGTGCGACGCCGGTCAGGTCGATCTCCACCAGGTGCCGCCTGAAATCCTCCCGCGCCGCGCGGATCGCCTCCTCCACCAGGGCCTGGGGCCGCTCACGATCCTCGGCCGCCAGACGCGGGACGACGACTTCCGTCAGCGCCGTGCGGACCGCGGCCTCCACGTTCTCCAGACTCCGGCCGGCCGACGAGACCGCGGCCACGTACGCCTCGATACTCGGCGGGTCGGGATAGTCCCCCGGCGCGTACAGCACCACGGGCCGGGTGAGCAGGATGCGGAAGAACGCGACGGCGACCGCCGAGGGGAACGCCACGGAGAACACGGCGAGCATCGCCTGTATCCATCCTTCCGCCCGGGTGGCGGCCACTCCCACGGTGACCTCGGCGAGGCCCAGGAACAGGGAGATGATCCACAGCGGGTTCAGGACGCGCCCCGGGGCGGCTTCCCGCGGCTCCACAGTGCCCGTCACAACGTCCCCTTCGGCAGGCCCGGTTCGCGTGGTCACGAGTGCCGTCGCGGCCCCGGGCATTCCCGGGTCCACCGTAGCGGGACCGCCCCCTGGCGGACCGGGCCCGGGCCCCGACGGACCCGGGCCGCGGGCCCGGCCGAGGGCCGACAGCCGCTGTCCCCAGGGTGATTGGCTGGGCGCGGACGAGGGGTGCCCCTCCCGGCGCTGTCAGGGCGCCGCACCCGTGCCGACTCCGTTGCGGGACGCAGGTCCGGGCGCCGGGTCCGCGCCCCGGTCGGCCCTGAGCAGGAGCACTGAGCGCGGCGGGACGGTGAGGGTCGTGCCGCCCGCGTACCGTGTGCCGGGCTCCGCCGCCTGGTCCTCGCCGGACGTGTCCAGGACCAGTTCGTACGAGGAGGCCCACGGCGGGCCCGGCAGCAGCACGTCCTCGCCTTCATGGCCCGCGTGCAGGACCGCGAGGAAGCTGTCGTCCACGATCGCGCGGCCCTCGTCGTCGGTGCCGGGGATGTCGCCGGCGGACAGGAACAGCGCGAGCGTGCACGCCGGGGCGTACCAGTCGTCCTCCGTCATCTCCTCGCCGCGCGCCGTGAACCACGCCAGGTCGCGCAGGCCGCCGGCCGTACGCGGCCGGCCGGTGAAGAACGTCCGCCGCCGCAGTACCGGATGGCCGGCGCGCAGCCTCAGCAGCCGCGCCGTCAGGTCCCGCAGCGCGGCCCAGCCCGGGTCGTCGAGCAGCGACCAGTCGAGCCAGCCGACCTCGTTGTCCTGGCAGTACGCGTTGTTGTTGCCGCCCTGCGTACGGCCCATCTCGTCGCCCGCGACCAGCATCGGCACGCCCGTCGACAGCAGCAGCGTCGCCACCATGCCGCGCAGCCTGCGACGGCGCAGGGCCCTCACCTCCGGATCGTCGCTCTCCCCTTCCACGCCCCCGTTCCAGGCGCGGTTGTCGTCCGTGCCGTCCCGGTTGCCCTCGCCGTTCGCCTCGTTGTGCTTGTGCTCGTAGGAGACGAGGTCGCGCAGCGTGAACCCGTCGTGCGCGGTGATGAAGTTGACGGACGCGTACGGCCGCCGCCCGCCCCACCCGTACAGGTCGCTGGAGCCCGAGAGGCGGTATCCGAGGTCCCGTACGTCCGGGGCGGCGCCGCGCCAGAAGTCCCGTACCGTGTCGCGGTACCGGTCGTTCCACTCGGACCACGGCGGCGGGAACGCGCCCGCCTGGTAGCCGCCCGCGCCCACGTCCCACGGCTCCGCGATCAGCTTGACGCCCCGCAGCACCGGGTCCTGTGCGAGCACCGTGAGGAACGGGGCCAGCATGTCGACGTCGCCGGGGGAGGAGCGGGCGAGCGTCGCCGCCAGGTCGAAGCGGAACCCGTCGACGCCCATCTCCGTCACCCAGTACCGCAGCGAGTCCGTGATCAGCCGCAGCACGTGCGGCTGCACCACGTGCAGGGTGTTCCCGCAGCCGGTGAAGTCCTCGTAGCGGCGGGAGTCCTGCTGGAGCCGGTAGTAGCCGGGGTTGTCGACGCCGCGCAGCGAGAGCGTCGGCCCGAGCTCGCCGCCCTCGGCCGTGTGGTTGTAGACGACGTCGAGGATCACCTCGATGCCCGCCGCGTGCAGGGCTCCCACCATCCGCCGGAACTCGCCGACCTGCTCGCCCCGGGTGCCGGACGCCGCGTACCCGGCGTGCGGCGCGAACCAGCCGATCGAGTTGTAGCCCCAGTAGTTGGTCAGGCCGCGCCGCACCAGGTGGTCCTCGTGCGCGAACTGGTGCACGGGCAGCAGCTCCACCGCCGTCACACCGAGCCCCGAGAGGTACGCGACCGACGCCGGGTGCGCGAGCCCCGCGTACGTGCCCCGCAGCTCCTCGGGCACGCCGGGATGGCGGCGGGTGAACCCCTTGACGTGCAGCTCGTAGATCACCGTGTCCGCCCACGGCGTGCCAGGCCGCCCGGCCGCCGCCTCCCCGTCCGGCGCGGCGTCCGCCACGACGACGCCTTTCGGCACGTACGGCGCCGAGTCCCGCTCGTCCCGCACGGTGTCGGCGACCTGCTGCTGCGGCCAGTCCCGCACATGCCCGTACACCTCGGGCGGCAGCCGGAAGTCGCCGTCGACGGCGCGCGCGTACGGATCGAGCACCAGCTTCGCCGGGTTCCAGCGGGCGCCGGTCCAGGGGTCCCACCGGCCGTGCACCCGGAAGCCGTACCGCTGCCCGGGCGCGACGCCCGGCAGGAAGCCGTGCCAGACGCCGTGCGTCTGCTCCGCCAGCGCGTACCGCGTCTCCCGCTCGCGGGCGCCGCCGTCCGTGCCGGCTTCCGCGCCGCCGCCCGCGATGCCTTCCGGGCCGTCGGACCCGGCGATGTCATCGAAGAGGCAGACGTCCACGGCCTCGGCGCCGCCCGCCCACAGCGCGAAGTTGGTGCCGGCCGTGCCGCCCGGGCCGTCCCGGACGTCGAGGAACCGGGCGCCGAGCGGCTCCGGCCTGCCCGGCAGCACCGCCCGCGCGTCGCCGTACCGCTGCGGGGGCCGCCCGTCCCCGGGCGTTCGCCGGCCGCCCGGCGGCGGCCATCCGCCGGCCCCGGCCCTCGCCGCGTCCCGCACTTCCTCCTGCTCCGCTGCGCTCGCCACCCGCCGGCCTCCCGCGCCTCGTCGGCCCCCGCGGGCAGCCCACGACGCCTCGGCCGTACGCCCGCCCGCGCGGTTTTCCCCCGTGTCCTTCCCTGCGGGAGCCCCGCCCTCACGTTCCTCCGGGTCACGGTACGTTCCGCAACGTTTCCCTCCGGCCCGTGCCGTCGTTGGACGGGCCGTGAGACAGCTACTGCAGCGGGCCACAGCCCGCGCCGCCGCCCTGGTGCTCGCCTCGGCCGCCCTCCTCGCCGGCGCCGCGGGATGCGACGGCGGCCCCACCGACATGTCGGGCAAGGACGGTTCGCCGGGCACCGCCGCCGACTCCATCCACGTGACCCCGCGCGACGGGGCGAAGGGCGTCAGCAGGGACGCCCCCATCCGCGTCACCGTCTCCGAGGGGCGGCTCGAACGGGTCGCCGTACGGCAGATCGAGGCCGCCGACCCCGTCGACCTGCCCGGCAGGCTCTCGCCCGACGGGAAGACCTGGACGCCGGAGCCGGACGCGCACCCGGCGCTCGCCGCGAAGTACGGCGTGGACGCCGTCACCCGCGACGACGACGGCCGGCGCGCGGCCCGGCACACGACCTTCACCACGACCGTCCCCGCACACCGCTTCATCGGGTACTTCACCCCGGAGAACCGCGCCACCGTCGGCACCGGGATGATCGTCTCCATCGGCTTCAACCGCCAGATCAAGGACCGCGCCGCCGTGCAGCGCGCCATCACGGTCTCCGCGGAGCCGGCGGTGGAGGTCGTCGGGCACTGGTTCGGCGACCGGCGGCTCGACTTCCGGCCGCGGCGCTACTGGCAGCCGGGCACCCGGGTCTCGGTCGCCATGGGCCTGCGGGACGTCCAGGCGGCGCCCGGCGTCTACGGCATCCAGCACAAGACGGTCACGTTCACCGTGGGCCGCTCGCAGATCTCCACCGTGGACGCCGCCGCCCACACCATGCGGGTGCGCGAGGGCGGCAGGCTGCTGGCCACCCTGCCCATCACGGCGGGCGCCCCGAACCGCACCACGTACAACGGCAAGATGGTCGTCTCCGAGATGTACGACGTGACCCGGATGAACGGCTCCACGGTCGGGTTCGGCGGCGAGTACGACATCAAGGACGTGCCGCACGCGCTGCGCCTGACGACCTCGGGCACCTTCCTGCACGGCAACTACTGGGCGTCGCCGGACACGTTCGGGTCGCGCAACACCAGCCACGGCTGTGTCGGGCTCCGGGACGTCAAGGGCGGCAGTTCGTCCACCCCGGCCGGGTGGTTCTTCGACCGGACCCTCATCGGTGACGTCGTGGAGGTCGTGCATTCGAACGACCGTACGGTCCCGCCCGACAACGGGCTCAGTGGCTGGAACATGAACTGGACCGCGTGGCGGCAGGGTTCGGCGGTCTGACCCGAGGGAATGCCTTTCCGTCGACGGGGCACGGGTCCGCCGCCGGTTGGGACGGAACGGTGACACGCAGGTGAACGTCTCGCCCTCTTCGGTGTGATTATCTATCGCCGTGCGCGTGCGCTAGACACGCGCTGGAGTGCGGGCCATGGCGAGGCCAGGCCGTGCGAGGGGAGACAACCGACGTGAACCAGCCACCTGTAACGCCGGACCGGCCGGCCGGCGGGCCGACGGGGACCGGAGCGCGTCGGCGCGGCCGGCGCGGCACCGGGCTGCTCGCCCTCGTCCTCGGCGCGCTGCTGTTCGCGGTCGCCGCGTGCGGCGGGAGCGCGGGCTCCGGCGGTGGCGACGACGGGAAGAACGAGTCGGGCGCGACCACGGCCAAGGCCGCGGACGACGTGTCGCAGGCGGTCGTCAAGGTCGCGCCGGACGACGGCGCCACGTCCGTGGCCACGACCGGCGCGCTCCAGATCGGTGTCACGCAGGGCACGCTGACCGCGGTCAGCGTCCAGGACGACCAGGGCGCCACGGTGGACGGCACGATGGCCGCCGACCGGACGAGCTGGAAGCCGCTCCAGCACCTCGCGGCCTCGACCAAGTACAAGGTGCACGTCACGGCGAAGGACGCGAAGGGCAGGGTGTCCGCCAAGGACACCACGTTCTCCACACTGACCCCGAAGAACACCTTCATCGGCTACTACACGCCGGAGAACAACTCCACCGTCGGCGTCGGCATGCCGGTCTCGCTCAGCTTCACCCGCGGCATCACCGACCCGGAGGCCGTCGAGAAGGCGGTCAAGGTGACGGCGGACCCGGCGGTGCCGATCGAGGGCCACTGGTTCGGCAACGACCGGCTCGACTTCCGCCCCGAGCACTACTGGACGCCGGGCACCAAGGTCACCGTCACGATGGACCTGGACGGCGTGGAGGGACGGCCCGGCGTGTACGGCACGCAGTCCAAGACGGTGAAGTTCACCATCGGCCGCAGCCAGGTCTCCACGGTCGACGCGTCCGCCCACACCATGAAGGTCGTGCGCGACGGCAAGCAGATCCGCCAGATCCCCATCACCGCAGGCGGCCCCGGCCACACCACGTGGGAGGGGCAGATGGTCATCAGCGAGAAGGACCCGGTGACCCGGATGGACAGTCAGACCGTGGGCCTGGGCGGCGAGTACGACATCCCGGACGTGCCGCACGCCATGCGGCTGACCCAGTCGGGCACCTTCATCCACGGCAACTACTGGGCGTCCACCGGCATCTTCGGGTCGCAGAACACCAGCCACGGCTGCGTCGGCCTGCACGACATCCGCGGCGGCGGCGACAACGGCAGCCCGGCCTCGTGGTTCTACAACAGCTCGCTCATCGGCGACGTGGTGGTCGTGAAGAACTCGCACGACAAGACCGTCTCGCCCGACAACGGCCTCAACGGCTGGAACATGTCCTGGGCGGACTGGCAGAAGTGAGGTGAGGGCGCGCTCCCCCCGGGGAGCGGGCCCGGAATCGGGGGGGGGGGGGGGGGGGGGCGGCCCGCCCGCGGCGCGGAAGGCCCCGGCCCCCCCGGGCCCCCCCGCCCCCCCGCCGGGGGGGCGCGAGCGCCGAGGGGCCGCGG
>NZ_JAIUKE010000046.1 GCF_020176795.1 Streptomyces sp. 8L | reverse complement strand
CGGCCACGGGTGCCCCTGCGCCCCGTGCGTGCCGGGCACGGCGGCCGTGGCGGGGGCCGCCGTGCCGCCCTCTCCTGCCCCCGGGCCGGGCCCCCCCCGCCCGGGGGGCGGGGGGGGGCGGGGGCCGGGGGGGCCCCCCCCCCCCCCCCGAGGCGCCACCGCGAGGCGTCCACGGCGAAACCCCGGGGGCCCCAACGGCCACACCGCCATTGCCCCTACCGCTGCCCCCGCTCCGAGGGCTCCACGCCCCTGCCCGGAGGGCTCTACGCAGGAGGCCGGGTTACTGTCAAGAGGGCATACGGCCCGGTACCGAGAGGGCCGGCCCCGGGACGAGGGGAGCACGGGTGACGCGCGGGGTGTACGTGACCGGGATCGACCGCGGTGACGGGCGGCAGGTGGTCGAGCTCGGGGTCATGGAGCTGCTGACCCGCCAGGTGGACCGGGTGGGGGTGTTCCGGCCGCTGGTGCACGACCGCCCCGACCGGATGTTCGAGCTGCTGCGGTCGCGCTACCGGCTCTCCCAGAACCCGGACACCGTCTACGGCATGGACTACGAGGCCGCCTCCGCGCTCCAGGCGGAGCGGGGCAGGGACGAGCTGGTGTCCCAGCTGGTGGACGGGTTCCACCGGGTGGGCCGGGACTACGACGTGGTGCTGGTCCTCGGCACCGACTTCGCGGACACGCAGCTGCCCGACGAGCTGTCCCTCAACGCGCGCCTGGCCAACGAGTTCGGCGCGTCCGTGATCACCGTGGTGGGCGGGAAGGGCCAGGGCGCCGAGTCGGTGCGGGCCGAGGGGCGCAACGCGTTCCGGGCCTACGAGGCGCTCGGCTGCGACGTGATGACCGTCGTGGTCAACCGGGTCGCGGGCGAGGACCGGGAGGCGATCGAGGAGGGTCTTCGCGCGCAGCTGCCGGCGCCCTGCTACGTGCTCCCCGACCACGCGGCGCTGGCGGCGCCGACCGTCGCGCAGGTCACGGAGGCGCTCGGCGCCGCCGTGCTGCTGGGCGACGACGCGGGGCTCGCGCGCGACGCGCTCGGTTTCGTCTTCGGGGGCGCGATGCTGCCGAACCTGCTGGGCGCCCTGACCCCAGGCTGTGTGGTGATCACCCCGGGCGACCGCGCGGACATCGTGGTGGGCGCGCTGGCCGCGCACTCGGCGAGTACGCCCCCGATCGCGGGGCTCGTCCTCACGCTGGACGAGCGGCCCGACGAGTCGATCCTGCGGCTCGCGGAGCGGCTCGCGCCCGGCACCCCCGTGGTCTCGGTCGCCGAGGGGTCCTTCCCCACGGCCTCGCGGCTGTTCGCGCTGGAGGGCAAGCTGAACGCGGCGACGCCGCGGAAGGCGGAGACGGCGCTCGGCCTGTTCGAGCGGCATGTGGACACGGCCGACCTGGTGCAGCGGCTGTCGGTGGAGCGGGGCGCGCGGGTCACCCCGATGATGTTCGAGCACGACCTGCTGGAGCAGGCGCGCGCGGTGCGCCGCCGGGTGGTGCTGCCGGAGGGCGCGGAGGAGCGGGTGCAGCGCGCCGCCGACGTACTGCTGCGGCGGGACGTGTGCGACCTGACGCTGCTCGGCGACCCGGACGCCATCCGCAAGAAGGCGGCGGACCTCGGTGTGGACCTCGGGGCCGCGCGGCTGGTCGACCCGGACACGTCGGACCTGCGCAAGCGGTTCGCGGAGCGGTACGCGGAGCTGCGGGCGCACCGGGGCATGACGGTGGAGCTGGCGTACGACGTCGTGGCGGACGTGAACTACTTCGGCACGCTGATGGTGGAGGCGGGCCTCGCGGACGGCATGGTGTCGGGCTCCGTGCACTCCACGGCGGCGACCGTCCGGCCGGCCTTCGAGATCATCAAGACCCGGCCCGGCGCCTCGATCGTCTCGTCGGTGTTCTTCATGTGCCTGGCCGACCGGGTGCTCGTGTACGGGGACTGCGCGGTGAACCCGGACCCGGACGCGGCTCAGCTCGCGGACATCGCCGTGCAGGCGTCGGCGACCGCCGCGCGGTTCGGCGTCGACCCGCGGATCGCGATGCTGTCGTACTCGACGGGCACGTCCGGTACCGGCGCGGACGTCGACAAGGTGCGGGAGGCGACCCGGCTGGTCCGCGAGGCGCGCCCGGAGCTGCTCATCGAGGGGCCGATCCAGTACGACGCGGCCGTCGAGCCGAGCGTCGCGGCGACGAAGCTGCCGGGCTCGCGGGTGGCGGGCCGGGCGTCGGTGCTGATCTTCCCGGACCTCAACACGGGCAACAACACGTACAAGGCGGTGCAGCGTTCGGCGGGCGCGGTCGCCGTGGGGCCCGTCCTCCAGGGCCTGCGCAAGCCGGTGAACGACCTGTCGCGCGGGGCGACGGTGCAGGACATCGTCAACACCGTCGCGATCACCGCCATCCAGGCACAGGCAGCACAGGAGGAAGAAGCCGTATGAGCACCCCCGGCACCCCGGCTCGCGTTCTCGTCCTCAACTCCGGTTCCTCGTCGGTGAAGTACCAGCTCCTCGACATGGCCGGCGAGGAGAGGCTCGCGTCGGGGCTGGTGGAGCGGATCGGTGAGCGCTCCTCCCGCCTCGTGCACACGCCGCTCGCCGCGGGCGGGGAGCGGCGGGAGCGCACGGAGCGGATCGCCGACCACACCCGGGCGCTGCGCCTGCTCTCCGCGGAGCTGGACAAGGACGGGCTCGGCCTGGACTCCCCCGAGCTCGCCGCTGTCGGGCACCGGGTGGTGCACGGCGGCCCGCGCTTCACCGGTCCTACGCTGGTCGACGACGGTGTGCTGGCGCAGATCGAGGAGCTCGTACCGCTCGCGCCGCTGCACCAGCCGGCCAACGTGACGGGAATCCGTACAGCGCGCGAGATGCGGCCCGACCTGCCGCAGGTGGCGGTGTTCGACACGGCCTTCCACGCGACGATGCCGGAGCACGCGTACCGGTACGCGATCGACACGGCGACCGCGGACGCGCACCTGGTGCGGCGCTACGGCTTCCACGGCACGTCGCACGCGTATGTCTCGCGCCGCGCGGCCGAGCTGCTGGGCAGGGCGCCCGAGGACACCAATGTGATCGTCCTGCACCTGGGCAACGGCGCGTCGGCCTCGGCGGTGGCGGGCGGCCGGTGCGTGGACACGTCGATGGGGCTGACGCCGCTCGAAGGGCTCGTGATGGGGACGCGCTCCGGTGACATCGATCCCGCCGTGGTCTTCCATCTGGCGCGGGTCGCGGGAATGTCGGTGGACGGGATCGATGAACTTCTGAACAAAAGAAGCGGGCTCTCCGGTCTCTGCGGGGACAACGACATGCGCGAGATCCGGCGGCGCATCGACGAGGGCGACCGGGCCGCGGAACTCGCGTTCGCGATCTACGCGCACCGGCTGAGGAAATACATCGGCGCCTACGCGGCGGTGCTCGGCCGGGTGGACGCGGTGGTGTTCACGGCGGGGGTGGGTGAGAACGCGGCGGAGGTGCGGGAAGCTGCCGTCGCAGGTCTCGAAGGGTTCGGTCTCGCGGTGGACGCCGCGCGCAACGCGGTGCGCTCCGACGAGCCGCGGCTCGTCTCGCCGGACGGGTCGCGGGTCGCGGTCGCCGTGGTGCCGACCGACGAGGAGCTGGAGATCGCGCGGCAGACGTTCGCGCTCGCCACTCGCGAAGACGGTCAGTAAAAAAGGACACGCCTGAGCGGGGTACCGCCCATTTGTATTTTTCACCAGCCGGAATATTCCGCCTGGAAACAAACCGATAGGATCAGCCTCATGCGCCGTTCCAAAATCGTCTGCACACTGGGCCCTGCCGTTGATTCCTACGAGCAGCTGAAGGCTCTCATCGAGGCCGGCATGTCCGTGGCCCGCCTGAACATGAGCCACGGAAGCCACGAGGAGCACCGGGGCCGTTACGACCGCGTCCGTCAGGCGGCGGCCGACACCGGCCGCGCTGTGGGCGTGATGGTCGACCTCCAGGGCCCCAAGATCCGCCTGGAGACCTTCGCCGAGGGCCCCGTCGAGCTGGTGCGCGGTGACGAGTTCACCATCACCACCGACGACGTGCCGGGTGACAAGTCCATCTGCGGCACCACGTACAAGGGCCTGCCGGGCGACGTCGCCAAGGGCGACCCGATCCTGATCAACGACGGCAACGTCGAGCTGCGGGTCGTCGGGGTCTCCGGGTCCCGCGTCACGACCATGGTCGTCGAGGGCGGTGTCATCTCCGACCACAAGGGGATCAACCTGCCGGGTGCCGCGGTCAACGTGCCCGCGCTGTCCGAGAAGGACATCGAGGACCTGCGCTTCGGCCTGCGGATGGGCTGCGACATGATCGCGCTGTCCTTCGTCAGGGACGCGCAGGACATCGTGGACGTCCACAAGATCATGGACGAGGAGGGGCGCCGGGTCCCCGTCATCGCCAAGGTCGAGAAGCCGCAGGCGGTGGCGAACATGGAGGCTGTGGTCGCCGCGTTCGACAGTGTGATGGTGGCCCGCGGCGACCTCGCCGTCGAGTACCCGCTCGAAAAGGTCCCGATGGTGCAGAAGCAGCTCATCGAGCTGTGCCGCAGGAACGCCAAGCCGGTGATCGTGGCGACCCAGATGATGGAGTCGATGATCACCAACTCCCGCCCGACGCGCGCCGAGGCGTCCGACGTGGCCAACGCGATCCTGGACGGCGCGGACGCGGTCATGCTGTCGGCCGAGTCGTCGGTCGGCGCGTTCCCGGTCGAGACGGTCAAGACGATGTCGAAGATCGTCGCCGCGGCCGACAAGGAGCTGCTCTCCAAGGGCCTGGAGCCGCTGGTCGAGGGCCGCAAGCCGCGTACGCAGGGCGGCTCGGTGGCCCGCGCGGCCTGCGAGATCGCGGACTTCCTCGACGGCAGGGCGCTCGTCGCCTTCACGCAGTCGGGCGACACCGCTCGCCGCCTGTCCCGCTATCGCGCCTGCCAGCCGATCCTCGCCTTCACCACGGACGAGTCCACGCGCAACCAGCTCGCGCTGAGCTGGGGCGTCGAGTCCTTCGTCGTGCCGTGGGTGGGCACCACCGACGAGATGGTCGACCTGGTCGACGTGGAACTCTCCAAGCTCCAGCGCTTCAGCGACGGCGACGCCATGGTCATCACGGCGGGCTCGCCCCCCGGGGTCCCCGGCACCACCAACATGGTCCGGGTCCACCACCTCGGCGGCGCGCAGAGCTGACCGCCCGGCGCCCTACGCGCACACCACACGTGTGCACCGCACAGCACCGCACCGCACTGACGGGCCGTGTCCCGCCGCGTACCCACCGGGTGGGCGACGGGACACGGCCCGTCGGCGTACGGACAGGCCCGCGCGACAACCGGGCCCGGGCCGGCGCGCGGGCCCGGGCCCCCGCACTGACGCCCCGGCCCGGCGCCGGCGCTCCGGCCCCCGCACCGGCGTCCCGGCTCAGAGGTCCGCGAGGAACGGCACGATGTTCTCGGCCGCCGCTATCTCCGCCGTCAGCGGATGGTCCTCGCGCACCAGCGGCAGCGCCTGCCGCGCCCTGCGCAGCGCCTCGGCCACCGGCGTGTCCGGCAGCTCCACCGCCCGCAGGGACAGCGCCCGCACCACGCCGACCAGCTCGCAGGCGAGCACCGTGCGGTACGCGCTGACCGCCTCAGCTGTGCTGTGCGCGGCCTGCGAGGCGAAGCTCGCGTGGTCCTCGAGGCCCCGGGAGATGATCGCGGTGCCGAGCGTGACGGGCGAGGCCGCGTGCCGCAGCCTGCTGAGCGCGTCGTGCGACACGTACTCCAGGATCATGATTCCGGAACTGCCCGCCGGGCCGTCGGCGAGGAAGGGCGGGAGGCCGGTCAGGTCCGGTTCCACCAGGTCGCTGAGGCGGGCGCTGGAGAGCTCCGCGACATGGTGCAGCGCCGCGCGGAGCCGGTCGAGGCCGAGCGCGAGGTGCGAGGTGGCGAAGTGGCCGTGGTGGTAGACGCGGCCGCTCTCGGCGTCGATGAACGGGTTCTCCGCCGCCGCGTTGATGTCGATCTCCAGAATCCCCCGCAGGGCGTCCGCCGCCTCCAGCGCGGGGCCCTGCACCTGGGGGAAGGCACGCAGGCCGAACGGGTCCTGGAGCCGCGCGCCGTCCTCGGGTTCCGCCTCGCCCCACAGCAGCCGCCGCATCTCGGCCGCGCAGTGCACGGAGCCGGGGTGCGGGCGCTGGGCGTGCACGCGGGTCGCGAACGCCTCGGGTGATCCGTTCATCGCCACGTAGGAGAGCGCGGCGACGACATGGCTCGCGCGCAGCAGCCGGCTCAGGTCGGACCAGGCGAGCACGGAGGTGGCGAGCGTGGCGGCGTTGCTGGAGATGAACGCCAGCGCGTCGCCGGGGCTGATCGGCACCGGATCGAGCGATCCGCTGCCCCACGGCCGCTCGCCCGCGAGGGTCAGCGCGATCTCTGCGAGCGCGCCGAGGTCGCCGGTGCCTATGGAGCCGCGGGAGTGGGGCGCGGGAACGGCGCCGGTGCGCAGCGCGTCGGCGAGTGCTTCGAGGAGCCGCGGATGGACGCCGCTGCCGCCGGCGGCCAGCTGATTGAGGCGGATGACCAGCGTGGCCCGTACGGTGTCCTCCGGGGCACGCGGTCCCGAGGTGCCCGCGTGGCTGCGCAGAAGGCGCAGCCCGTGCTGGTCGACGGCCTCGGGGTCGACGACCTCGTGGCGGTTGGCGCCGACGCCGGTGGTCCGCCCGTAGACGGCCCGCTTCGTCTCGCTGTCTCGTGCCACCTGGTACGCCTGGAACGCGCGGTCCAGCGCTTTCCCGTCGAGGCTCACCGGCGCGTCGCGCCGGGCGACGCCGACGACGTCGTCGCAGCGCAGTCCGCGTCCGTCGACGCGGATGGGGCTGGAGCCCATCCCGTTCACCTCCTTGACAACTATTCATTCATGAATGAGGCTCCATGAAACTTGTTATTCAGGACCTTGGCAAGAGGGTGGGCCGGACGGTCTCACCCGCGGATGGGACCAAGTGGAACGATGCCTGACCACGACCTGACGACGCAGGCCACGGAGCCGACCCGGGTTCCCTTCGACGATGCTCCCCTCAACAGATTTCACCTGAAGATCACCGCTCTGACCTTCGGAGCGAACTTCTCCGACGGCTACCAGCTCGGCGTCATCGGGATCGCGCTGACCCTGATCACCCCGCAGATGCACCTCGGCTCCGTGTGGGAGGGCCTGCTCGGCGCCTCGGCGCTCATCGGCATCTTCGTCGGCAGTATCGCTCTCGGCTGGCTCGCCGACCGCATCGGCCGCCAGCAGCTGTACATGCTGAACTTCCTGCTGATCACGCTGGCCTCGATCGCCCAGTTCTGGGTGCAGGGCCCGGGCCTGCTGTTCGGCCTGCGCGTCCTGATCGGCATCGGCATCGGCGCCGACTACGCGATCGGCCCGACGCTCGTCGCGGAGTTCTGTCCGCGCCGCAGCCGCGGTTTCCTGCTCGCGTCGCTGACCGCCATGTGGACGATCGGCTACATCTGCTCGTACTTCTTCGGCAACTGGCTCGTGGGGTACGGCGGTGACAGCTGGCGGTGGCTGCTGGCCAGCAGCGCGCTGCCGGCGCTCGTGGTGCTGCTGCTGCGGATCGGCACGCCGGAGTCGCCGCGCTGGCTGGTCAGCAAGGGCCGGCTGGACGAGGCACGGGCCGTCGTGGCGAAGTACATCGGAGGGAACGTCGACTTCGAGTCGATCGTGACACCGGTGCGGGAGGGCGTCGCCCGGGAGAGCGAGCAGAGCGCCCGGGACGCCGCCGCGTACCGGAAGCTCTTCAGCGCGGACCAGTGGCGCAAGACCGCCTTCGGCATCCTCTACTACAACTGTCAGGTCATCCCGTACTTCGCGATCTACACCTTTCTGCCCGTCGTCATGGCGAAGTTCCACCTCAAGGAGGGCTTCCTCGGCGACGGGCTGCTCAATGTCTTCCTGCTGCTCGGCAGCATCGCGGGCCTCTGGTTCGTCGCGCGCTTCTCCCGCCGCGGCTTCGTGATCGGGTCGTTCATCGTGATGGCACTGGCGCTCGGCCCGCTGGGCGTGTGGCCGGGCGGACCCTCGATCGTGCTGTTCGTGCTGTTCCTGGTCTTCACGTTCACCATGTCCGCGTCGTCCAACCTGGACCAGGTCTACCCGCCGGAGCTGTTCTCGACGGCGCTGCGCAGCTCGGGCGTCGGCCTGCTGAACGGTGTGAGCAGGATCGGTTCGGCCGCCGGCACGTTCCTGCTCCCGATGAGCATCGACCATCTGGGCTTCTCGTTCTCGATGACGGCGCTCGCCGGGTTCCTCGTCCTCGGTGCGCTGGTCTCCTTCGTCTGGGCTCCCGAGACCTCGGACGTCGTCCTGGAGTGACGCCGCCGGGACCCCGGCTCCCCCGCCAGGACCTCAGGCCTCCTGGGGCGCGCCGGGAGCGGGTGCCGCCGAGAGGTCGAGCGCCTCGGCCGCGACCCCCTTGTATTTCTGGTACCGCCGCTGCCACAGGAGCAGCGGTACGGCCACCACGAGCACCAGCACGCTCGACATCCGCCACCCCAGGGTGTCGAACGCCGTCGCCGACAGCAGCGACGCCACGACCGAGGCGGCGCCGGTGGCGCCCTCCGCGACCGCCTGGAGGCGGGAGCCCCGGCCGGTCGGGTAACTGCGCACCAGGAATGTCGTACCGGCGAGGTACGTGAAGTTCCAGCCGACGCCGGCGCAGACCATCGCCGCCATCATGGCCGCGGCGCTGTCGCCCGTCGCGCCCGCGGCCCCGCCGAGCAGCGTGATCACGATGCCCGTGACGGCGGTGTGCCACGGCCCGATGCGGCGCATCAGCTCGCCGCTCACCAGCGCCGGCGCGAACATGCCGACCAGATGCCACTGGATCAGTGCCGCGCCCATCTCCGAGGAGTGGTGCGCGTGCGCGTTGGCGAGCGGGCCTATCGCCATGACGAGAGTCATCAGCGCGCCGGCCAGCGGCAGCAGGACGAGCGCCGCCACGAGGTTGGGGTTGCCCCGGCTCGCCGCGAAGGTGGCGGGTCCGGTCCGGGCGGCGCCCTCCGCCGCGCCCGCCGGAGGTACGGCGCGGGGCTCGCGCGACACCGTGAGGGCCAGCGGGATCACGGCCAGGCCGAGCACCGCGACAAGGGCGTACGAGCCGGTGAACTCGACGGGCAGCGCCCGGGAGGCGGCGAGCGCGGCGAACGGGCCGAGGAACGCCGCGATCAGGCCGCCGTACATGACGATCGACAGCGAGCGCTCCTTGCGGCCCTCGGGCGCGAGGTCCGCGGCGAGGTAGCGGATGTAGCCGCCGGTGGACCGGTAGGCGCCGAGCAGCGACGTGGCGACGCACAGCAGCCAGAACCGGTCCGTGTACACGGCGGCCATCGCCAGCAGGCCGCCGGCCACGGCGCAGCCGCCGCCCATCGCCATCACCGCCCGGTAGCCGTAGCGGGCGGTCAGCAGCCCGGCCGCCACGGAGGCGAGCAGGCCGAAGCCGGTGATCAGGGTGAGCGGGAGGGTCGCGAGGACCGGGGTGGGGGCGAGGCGGAGCCCGGCGAGCGAGGTGAGGGTGAGGTCGACGCTGACCGCACCGTAGTAGATCGTCTGCGACGCGACGAGCCGGGTCAGGTCGGCGGCTGCGCGCAGGGATGTGCGGGAGCGCGGGGGCATACGGCGGCTCTCCTCGGCCGGGGGGCTTGACGGAAACCACCCTCGCCGAGCCCGGCCCCCGCTCGCGAGTGGCTGGAATGCCAGCATTCGACAGCATCCGGCCAGGCGTGCCGGTAGCATCGCGCCATGACCGCCGTACCGGGGCCGCAGCCGCGCTCAGCCACCGTCGCCGTACCGCCCGCAGCGGCGGACACCGCGCCGCCGCACCGCGTCGCCGTGCTGCTGCTCGACCCCGTGCTGCCGCTGGACGCGGGGATTCCGCTCCAGGTGTTCGGGCGCTACAGCCTGCCGCAGTACACGGTCACGACCGCGTCGCGGGGCGGCAGGCCCGTCCGCGCGGTGGGCGGCCTGACGCTCACCCCCGACCACGGCCTCGGCGCGCTCGCCCGCGCCGACACCGTGCTGGTGCCCGGCTACGCGCGCCACGACGAACCGCTCGACGCGGAGGTGCTCGACGCGCTGCGTGCCGCGCACGCGCGGGGCGCGCGCATGGTCTCGATCTGCACCGGCGCCTTCGCGCTCGCCCAGGCCGGCGTGCTCGACGGCCTGCGGGCCACGACGCACTGGCGGAGCTGCGCGGCCCTCGCCGAGCGGTACCCGCTGGTGAGCGTCGACCCCGACGTGCTGTACGTGGACGAGGGCAGCGTGCTCACCTCGGCGGGTGTGGCGGCGGGCATCGACCTGTGCCTGCACCTCCTGCGCCGCGACCACGGCTCGGCCCTCGCCAACACCGTCGCCCGCCGGATCGTCGCCGCGCCCCGGCGCGAGGGCGAGCAGCGGCAGTTCATCGAGTACGGGGACGCGCCGTCCGGCGAGGACGCGCTGTCGGCGACCCGCGCCTGGATGCTGTCGCAGCTGTGCGAACCGCTGACGGTGGCGCGGATGGCCGCGCACGCCCGGCTGTCGGAACGCGGCTTCACCCGTCACTTCACGGCGCAGACGGGGCTGTCGCCGCTGCGCTGGCTGCACGCCCAACGCGTCGAGTACGCCAAGCAGTTGCTGGAGTCGACGGACCTGTCCGTGGAGGAGGTGGCGGCGCGCTCCGGGCTCGGCTCCCCCGCCAACTTCCGCACGCACTTCAAGCGGGCCACGCACGTGGCGCCGCTCGCCTACCGGAGGTCGTTCTGCGCGGGGGCGTGAGGGCTCCGGCAGCTACGAGGCCGGCCCGTACGCGCGGGTGGCCCGCACCCCGGGCGGGCGCGGGCCACCTGCGTATCGCGAACGGGACGGACCAGTCGGACCGGCCCGTCAGCCTATGGTGTTGTGCAGGCCCTTCATCGACAGCGTGCCGCCGAACTGCCCCGCCTGGTCGACCTTGGCGTTCGTGAAGAACACCTTGTCGATCTGGATGGGCGGCGGGAAGTCCGGGCTGAAGGTGATCGGCAGCAGGCCGAACATGTTGCCCGACAGCTTCTCCGTGTACATCGTCACGGGGCCGTCGATGGTCGACTTGCTGCCGGGCGCGGTCTCGATCTGCGTGTGCGTCACGACGTTGCCGTGCGCGTCCTTGTTGTCCACCGTCTGGTGCAGGTCGGTGATGTCGATCGAGTCCGCAGTGAACTTCATGACCCGCTTGGTCCCGGCCTGCGTCTTGATGTCGACGAGCCCCCGGTAGCAGAGCCCGTTGAGGCCCAGGTTGCTGCTGGTGAGGTGCCAGGGGTCGTTGGCCATGGGCGGCGCGTCGGCGTCCTCGGTGGGGGGCTTGAGGATCGGGAGCAGGTTGTCGCAGGGCCCGTCGTCGCACGAACCGCCGTCGGCCTTGGTCTCGGACTGCTTGGAAGACGTCTGGATGTCGCTGAAGGGGATGCCCTTCTTCGCCAGCAGCGCCTTGATGGCGTCCGTCTTGGTCTGCGCGGTCCCGGCCTTGGCCTTGGACAGGCCCCCGACCTTGCCCTTGACGTCCTTGGACCCGTCCTTCGACGTGGCGCCGTCCTTGCTCTTGGCGCCGCTCCCGCCGCTCTTCGCGCCGTCGTCCTTCGACGTGTCCGACGAGGAACCGCCGAGGAGCGAGCCGACGGACGCGCCCTTCGACGGCGAATCCGACGCCGTGGACCCGGACTTCGACGTGGAGCCGGAACCCGTGGTGGCACTCGGCGACGGTGTGTCGGAAGGCGACGGCGAGGAGGACGAGGACGAGCCGCCGCCGAGCAGTCCGCCGACCACGGAACCGAGTCCGCCGAGCAGCCCGCCGCCGCTCCCGCTGTCGCCTCCGCCACCGCTGCCCGCGGGTGCGGACGACTGGGACGGGTCGGGCGTCTGCGACGCGGAAGACGTCGGCGAGGGCGTCTTGGACGGCGTCGGGTCCGCGGAACCGCCGCCGGTCTTCGTACCGCCGTCGCTCTTGCCGCCGGCCGCGCCGGAACTCGCGCTCGGGTCCGGCTTCGCGGACGTGGAGGCGGAGGGCGAAGGCGACTCCGAAGCGCCGGCCTCGTCGGAACGGCTCACGCACGGGTTCGTGCCGGCGTTGCCGCTGCCCTCGTCGGCGAGCGCGAGACGCGGCGTGAGGCCCATGCCGACGAACACCGCCGTCGGCATGGCCGCGAGCATCATCGCCTTGCCGGCCGGCACGTGGAACTTCGTCAGGAGGGACTTGCGGGGCGCCGCGTGACGCGCCGCGTGCCGGGGACCCGCGGCTCTCCTGAACTCCTCGGCCGCCGCCGTTCCGGCCGGCGACCCGGTCTCGTCATCCCGCACTGTGCCTCCCGCCCTTCGCCCTGGACGTGCCCGTCTGCGTCGCGCTGCTCCCGTCCGCCTCCGGCTCCGGCCGGGAGCCGAGGAACAGGTAGCCGGGAGGCTCTTCCGCGGCGGCCCTGGACTCGGGCCGCGCGGGTTCCTCCGCGGCCGGAGCCTGCTCGGCGGCCCTGCCCGGGGCCCAGGACACCGACAGGCAGCCGCCGATGAGAGCGAGGAGGAAGCCGACGATGAACCCGCCCAGATTGGCGACGGGGATGGAGACCAGGGCGAGCAGGATGGCCGCGATGCCCGCGAACACCCGCACGATGGAGTGGAACCACATCGTCATGCCGAGCGTGAAGAGCAGGACACCGATGATGAGCGAGCCGGCGCCCGCCGTCGTCGCCAGGGCGAGGGTGAGATTGCCGACGTGCAGGTGTGCGTACGGGAAGTAGGCGATCGGCAGTCCGCTGAGGAGCGTGAACAGCCCCGCCCAGAAAGGCCGCTTGCCGCGCCAGGCGCGGAACCTCAGCCTCCAGTACCTGAACCCGCCGTCGCGCTCCGGGGTCACAAAGGTGTCCGCGGTCTCGGCGCTCATGGAAAACAGCTCCCTGGAACCGGCATTGCCGTGACGGCATGCCATGAGATGGAGGGGTGGCGGACGAGGCGCGCGGTCCGCGCGGAACATCGGTCCCGCGCTCCGCCCGCCTCGTCCACCGGCGGATGCCTAGTAGCACCCCTTGTCGCCCGCGGCCAGAGCCATGTGCAGCCCGCTGAGATTGAACGTGCCGGCCGTGGTGGCCCAGGCACGCTGCTGCACACCCGTCAGGACCGCCCGGTCCGCGTCCTGGGCGAACGAACCGCCGTCGACCTTGCCCTTGTCGCCCGGCGCGATGCCCGCGTGGGCACCGTCAGCGGTCGTCCCCGCGGCCTGGCCGATGTTGATGTTCGAGAACGTCGCGTTGGTGCTGTCCAGGTCGTCAAGGTCGATGTACAGGTTCTTGGCCTGTACATCCGTGCCCTTGTCGCCGGCGGTCAGCGTCATGGTGACGTCGCCGAACCCCGGGACGGGCGTGACCACCGACTGGCACAGGGCCGTGATCTTCGCCTGCTTGAACCCGTTGACGGCGACCGGGTGGCTGGCCTTCTTGCCGTCCTTGCCCTCCACGCCGTAGTCGACAGCCGCGTACTGCGTGAAGCCCGTGCCGTCGAGCTTCTGTGCCTTGACCTTGAAGTCCTGCCCCGACACGCTGAAGGACGCGGCGAGCGCCCCCTGCGACAGGGCGACACCGATCACGGCCGTGGCGGCCACGCTCGGCACCATGACCACAGCGAAGCGCTTCCATCTGGTCCCACCACGTACTGGGGACTCCATGTATTTCCTCCTTCTCGGACGTACATCCCAATACGGACGTGGGGACCGCCATGGGATGGGGAGAAGTGCTACGTCCTCGGAAGGAGAGCGCCCGCCGTGCCGTGCGCGAGCCGCGCCCGATCCACCGGTCGATCACCCCCGAGCGACAACCACTGGCCACGCTGTCGCGCAACCTACGGACAGGTCCCGCCTGTTGGGCGAGTACCCCCCTGTCCTGGGAATCGGCGTCCACGGGTCCGCCGACCCGCTCGGTGGGGACCCAAGAGCCCCGGGGACACGACTGGTCGCCGCGCCGGTGCGGTTTTGGACCGAGCGTCGATGATGCTGGTCCATTCGCGGCCACGGCACAAGGGGTCTCGTTACCAGCCAGTAACGGACCGATAACCGGTCGGCGACCGAGCGGAACCAAGCGGCCACACTCGGTGTTTCCACCCGCAGGAACGACTGGCGGGAATCAGGGTCAAAAACGGACAGACGGGAATGCCGGATTTACTGCGAGTAACAGCGGCTGTATAGGTCAAGTTTCAGTAAAGAACAGCCGCTGCCGTCGCCATGTCGTCAAATCCGCACCAGCAAAGCGGAGGTGGGCCCTCCGGCGGCACCGAATCGGCACACCCGCCACACGAGTCCGTCAGGGACGCTCTCGCCACATGCGTCACGAGCGCCACAGGCACCACACCTCAGGCACCACAGTCGTAAACATCGCCGCCGCAGACAGCCCGGTCCTGAACCGACGGCATCGGCAAGGACCTGGAGAAGCCCCCACCAGCAGGCCCACAACCCCGGGCCCGGGCGGGCTCCGACAGGCCCGGAACAGCGAGCTCAGCACAGCCGGGCCACCACCGCGCGACCGCGGCAGCCGTACCGGAACGGCCGCGCCGGCTCAGCGACCGCCCGACCGCGACAGCCGCGCCGGATCAGCGGGACCGGAACAGCCGCCCGGGATCAGCGGGTTCTGTACGCGGGGTCAGAACAGCACCCGCGCGAGCGCGGCGCGCGAGGCGGCGACCCTCGGGTCGTCCGTACCGATGACCTCGAAGAGTTCGAGGAGCCGCAGCCGGGCCTTCTGCCGGTCGTCGCCCGCTGTGCGGCGCACCGTCTCGACCAGGCGCGCGAACGCGTCCTCCACATGACCGCCGGCCAGGTCCAGGTCGGCGACGGCCAGTTGCGCGTCGACGTCCCCCGGCTTGTCCGCAGCGTCCTGCCGTACCCGCTGGGGGTCGAGCGCGCCCACCCGGTTCAGCAGTTCGGCCTGGGCGAGGCCGAGCTTGGCCTCGGTGTTCGCCGGGTCGTCGGACAGCACGTTGCGGTACGCCTGGACGGCGCCCGCGAAGTCGCCCGCGTCGAGCGCCTGGACGGCCGACTCCAGCAGCGTGTCGTACGGGCCGGGGGGCGCGGCGCGCTCCTCGTCCGGCTCCGGCGCCGCGGCGTCGGCGTCCACGGCAATCCCGGTGAGCCCGAACCGCTCCTCGCCGACCTGGATGAGCTGGTCGAGCGTCTGACGGATCTGGTCCTCGGGGGCCGCGCCCTGGAAGAGGGGCAGCGCCTGTCCCGCGACCACCGCGAAGACGGCGGGAATCCCCTGGATGCCGAACTGCTGCATCAGGTTCTGGTTGGCCTCGACGTCGATCTTCGCCAGCACGAAACGGCCGTTGTACTCGCGCGCCAGGCGTTCGAGGACGGGGCTGAGCTGCTTGCACGGCTCGCACCACTCGGCCCAGAAGTCGATGACGACGGGCGCCTCGGCCGAGCGCTGGAGGACATCCCGCTCGAAGCCCGCCTCATCGACGTCGATCACCAGGTCGGACGGGGGCACGGCGGCGGTCCCGCCGTTGCGGGCGGCCTCGGCACGGGCCTGCTCCGCCTTCGTCTTGGCCTCTCCGGCCGCCTTCACCGCGGCGAGGTCGACGACACCGCTCATGGACATGTTCCTAGGCTGCATGAGTACATCCTCCCCCTTCCGCGCGCGGCTGTGAAACTTCCCCGGTTCGCCCCGGGGCCGCGTGCGGAGCGCCCCCACGGCGCTCCACCCGCCCTGCTGTGGCGCCCGGTCCCCACCGCGCGCCGGATGGCTGTCGCTCGGACCCTCGAAGAGGTCTTTCGCTACGACTCGTAGCGTAACTGTCTTCGCCGGAGCGCGGGGCGGATCACCACATGACCTGCCTCACAGAGGGCCGGTAGGGTCGACGCATGTCTACCCGTACCGGCCCCGAAGGTATGCACGCGGGACGCACCGGCCGTCCCCGCAGCCCCGCGGCCGACGCGGCCATCCTGGCGGCGACCCGGCAGGCGCTCGTCGAGGTCGGCTGGTCGAAGCTGACGATGGGGGACGTGGCCGCCCGCGCGGGCGTCGCCAAGACCACGCTCTACCGGCGCTGGCCGGGCCGGAACGAACTGGTCGTGGACGCGGTCGCCGTCCTCTTCGACGAACTCGAACTGCCCGACCTGGGCAGCCTGTCGGCGGACGTCGAGTCGGTCGTCCGGCAGTTCGGCGCGCTGCTCGACCGGCCGGAGGCGAAGACGGCGCTGATGGCCGTCGTCGCCGAGGCCACGCGCGACGACGCGCTGCGGCGGCGCATCCGGACGGCGATCGTGGACCGGCAGAAACGGCTCGTGGTCGCGGGCCGGCGGCGTGCCGAGGAGCGCGGCGAGCTCCCGCCGCCGCCCGACCCGGACGCGGCGGCGCGCGACACGGACCTGATCTTCGACGTGGTGGCGGGCGCGGTGGTGCACCGCACCCTGGTCAGTGCGGAGCCGGTGGACCACGACTGGGCCCACCGGCTCGCCCAGCTGGTCCTCACGGGCCTGACGGCCCAGCGGACCCCGGCCCGGGGTGCCGCGGGGTCCGGCGGCTGACGCTCGGCCGGGCGCGCTCCCCGCTCGGCCGGGCGCACTCCCCTGTTCCAGACGCTGTTCGCCCGGGTGCCGCCGCGACCGGGCGCACTCCCCCGTTCCAGACGCTGTTCGCCCGGGTGCCGCCGCGACGGCGCGCACCCGTCGGCCGCTATCTCGCCAGCCGCGCCAGCAGGGACGACGCCGCGGTGATGCCGGCCGCCGCAGCGACGGCCAGGACGCCGTAGTCGAGGGCCAGATGGGACGGCGTGCCGAGCAGCAGTCCTCTCAGCGCGTCCACCTGGTAGCTGAGCGGGTTGATCCTGCTGATGACCTGGAGCCAGCCCGGCATGATCGACAGCGGGTACAGGGCACTCGACCCGAAGAACAGCGGCATCGTGATGGCCTGGCCGATGCCCATCAGGCGGTCGCGGGTCAGCACGATCCCCGCGACGGTCATCGACAGGCACGAGAAGAACGCCGAGCCGAGGATCACCGCGACCGCGACGCCGAGCAGCTTCGCCGGGTTCCAGGTCAGGGCCACGCCGAGGACGGCCGCGATGAGGATCACCACGATCGCCTGGATCAGCGCCTTCACCCCGGCCGCGAAGGCCTTGCCGGTGATCAGCGCCGCCCGCGGGGTCGGCGTCACGAGCAGCTTCGTGAGGATGCCCGCGTCCCGCTCCCAGATGATCTGGATGCCGTAGAAGATCGCGATGAACATCGCGGACTGCGCCATGATGCCCGGCGCGAGGTAGTCGAGATAGGGGACGTGGCCGGTCGGGATCGCGTGGATACGGGTGAAGGTCTCGCCGAAGATCAGCAGCCACAGCGCGGGCTGGATGGCGCGCGTGTAGATCTCGGTGCGGTCGTGCCGGAGCTTCTGGAGCTCGACCGCGCACATGGCGAGCACCCTGGCGGGTACCACCCGCCATCCGGTGCGCGCGCGGGGCGGGGTCACCAGCAGGTCGAGGCCGGCGACGGCGGTGGCCGCCGTCCCGTCAGCCGACCCGGGACGCGGTGCGGCGGGTGCTCCGGACACTGCGGTAGTCACCTCCCTGCTCGTCGAGCCCGGCGCCCGCGACGTCCCTGAAGACGTCTTCGAGGGTCGGGCGGGGGTCCTGCCCCGGCCGCGGCGAGGCCGCGAGGAGGCGCTCGCGCAGTGCGGCGCGGAGCTCCCCGGGCGTGCCGAGG
Source organism: Streptomyces sp. 8L (assembly GCF_020176795.1). GTDB lineage: Bacteria > Actinomycetota > Actinomycetes > Streptomycetales > Streptomycetaceae > Streptomyces. The sequence goes on along the minus strand of NZ_JAIUKE010000046.1, from coordinate 1,322 downwards.
GCGCGGATACGGCCGCGGTGCATCAGCGCGACCCGGTCGCAGTACTGGTCGGCCTCGTCCATGTAGTGGGTGGTGACGAGGACGGTCATGCCGGTGGCGTGCCGTACGGCGTCGATGTGCTCCCACACGCTGGTCCTCGCGATGGGGTCGAGCCCGATGGTCGGCTCGTCCAGCATCAGCAGCCGGGGCGCGCTGACGAGCGCCTGCGCGAGCTCCAGCCGCCTGATCATGCCGCCGGAGTACGTCTTGGCCATCCGGTCGGCGGCGTCGGTGAGGTCGACGGCGGCGAGCGCCTGGGCGACCCGCTCCGCGCGTTCCGCGCGCGACACGTCGAAGACGCGGGCGAACAGCGACACGTTCTCCCGCCCGGTCAGCGCGGCGTCCGCGGACAGCTGCTGGGGCACGTAGCCGAGCAGGCGGCGCACCCCCATCCGGTCGCGCGCGGCGTCCCGTCCGAAGACTCTGACCCTGCCTTGCGGTACGGGCAGCAGGGTGGTGACGCAGCGGATCGCGGTGGTCTTGCCCGCGCCGTTCGGCCCGAGCAGCCCGAAGACCTCGCCCGCGGCGACCGAGAGGTCGATGTCGTCGACGGCCCGCAGGTCGCCGAACGTATAGGTGAGGCCGGTGAGTTCGACCGCGGGCTCGTCGGTCGTCCCGGCCGTCGGATCGGTCATGTCCCCTCCACGTCGGTCCGCAGGTTCTCGGCGAGCCTGCGCAGAGCCGGAAGGGCCGCGGCGAGCGCCGCCCTGTCCTGCTCGCTCAGGCGCGCCAGCTGCTCGTGCATCAGCGCGCTGCGCCGGGCGTCCCGCTCCCGGATGCGCGTCCGGGCCTCCGGGGTCGCGTACAGCAGGGCGGAGCGCCGGTCGGCCGGGTCCGACGCGCGGACCAGGTATCCGTCCTGGCTGAGCTTGCCCGCGAGGGTGGAGACGGAGTTGCCCGCGAGGTAGAGCTCCCTGGCCGCTTCGGAGACGCGGATGCCCGGTCGGGCGGCGGCGAGCCGCAGCAGGTCGGCGGCGGCGCCGCGCAGCGGTGGGCCGGTCTGGCCCCGCCGCAGCCTGCGGCGGATCAGCCGCTGGATGCCGGCCAGCACGCCGGTGAGCGGATCGTGGAGTTCCGCCGCTTCCGCACCGTCGGCCGCACTGTCTGCCGTGCTGTCCTCCATACCGCCGATTTTAGATCGTGAGGGGAGCTAACTTCCAGGCCGCGAACGGCACGACGGCGTCATGGAACGGCAAAGGACGGGAGGGGGGCCCCCCCCGGCCCCCCCGCGGGCCCCCCCCCCCCCGCCCGGGCCCCGGGGGGGGGGGGGCGGGCCCCCCCGC
>NZ_JAIUKE010000045.1 GCF_020176795.1 Streptomyces sp. 8L | reverse complement strand
GGCCCGAATACAGCTGGGGGGGGCGGGGGTGTTAAAACTACACACGGGGGGGGGGGCCGACTCCCCTTTCCGGGGCCGGCCCCACCACCGCGCCACGCGTTCCGGGTCGCGGGTCAGAAGCCCGGCGGTTCCGTGTACGTGCCCCACTCCTCGCGCAGGGCTCCGCAGATCTCGCCGAGGGTGGCCTCCTCGCGGACCGCGTCCAGCATCGAGGGGATCATGTTGGAGCCGTCGCGGGCGGCGGCCAGCATCGCGCCGAGCGCGGCGGTGACCTTCGCCTCGTCCCGCGCCGCCTTCCGTGCGCCGAGCGCCGCGACCTGGTCCCGCTCGACCTCGTGGCTGACGCGCAGGATCTCCAGGTCACCGGTGACCGAACCGTGGTGGACGTTGACGCCGACGACCCGCTTGTCACCCTTCTCCAGCGCGCGCTGGTACTGGAAGGCAGACTCGGCGATCTCGGAGGTGAACCAGCCGTCCTCGACTCCGCGCAGGATGCCGGAGGTCATCGGCCCGATCGGGTGCTGTCCGTCCGGGTGGGCGCGCCGGCCGCGGTCCACGATCTGCTCGAAGATCTTCTCGGCGTCCGCCTCGATCCGGTCGGTCAGCTGCTCCACGAACCAGGAGCCGCCGAGCGGGTCGGCGACGTTGGCCACCCCGGTCTCCTCCATCAGCACCTGCTGGGTGCGCAGCGCGATCTCGGCGGCCTGCTCGCTGGGCAGCGCGAGGGTCTCGTCCAGAGCGTTGGTGTGCAGCGAGTTGGTGCCGCCGAGAACGGCCGCGAGCGCCTCGACCGCGGTACGGACGACGTTGTTGTACGGCTGCTGCGCGGTGAGCGAGACGCCCGCGGTCTGGGTGTGGAACCGCAGCCACTGCGCCTTCTCGGTCTTCGCGCCGTACTCGTCCCGCAGCCGGCGCGCCCAGATCCGGCGGGCGGCGCGGAACTTGGCGATCTCCTCGAAGAAGTCGACGTGCGCGTCGAAGAAGAAGGACAGGCCTGGCGCGAACACGTCGACGTCCAGGCCGCGCGCGATGCCGAGCTCCACGTAGCCGAACCCGTCGGCGAGCGTGTAGGCGAGCTCCTGCGCTGCCGTCGCGCCCGCCTCGCGGATGTGGTAGCCGGAGACCGAGAGGGGCTTGTACGCGGGGATGGAGCGCGCGCAGTGCTCCATCAGGTCCCCGATGAGGCGCAGGTGCGGCTCCGGCTGGAAGAGCCACTCCTTCTGGGCGATGTACTCCTTGAAGATGTCGGTCTGGAGGGTGCCGTTGAGGATGCCGGGGTCGACGCCCTGGCGCTCCGCCGCGACGAGGTACATGCAGAAGACGGGCACGGCGGGGCCGCTGATCGTCATCGAGGTCGTGACCTCGCCGAGCGGGATGGAGTCGAAGAGGACCTCCATGTCGGCGGCCGAGTCGATCGCGACGCCGCAGTGCCCGACCTCGCCGAGCGAGCGCGCGTCGTCGGAGTCGCGGCCCATCAGCGTCGGCATGTCGAAGGCGACGGAGAGGCCGCCGCCGCCGTTGGCGAGGATGGTCCTGTACCGCTCGTTGGTCTGCCGCGCGTTGCCGAACCCGGCGAACTGGCGGATGGTCCAGGTGCGGCCCCGGTAGCCGGTCGGGTACAGACCGCGGGTGAAGGGGTACTCACCCGGCCAGCCGATCCGCTCGAAGCCGTCGTAGGTGTCGCCGGGCCGGGGCCCGTACACGGGCTCCACGGGGTCACCCGAGAGAGTGGAGAAGTCCGCCTCACGCTTGCGGGCCTTGTCGTACCGGGCCTGCCAGCGGGTGCGGCCCTCGTCGATCGCGTCAGCGTCCATACCCTCGAATTTACTAGGACGTCCAAGTACATGTCGACGCGGTACCGCCGCCCATGAGCCACAGGGTGCCGGACGGCACGCGTCAGCGCCACCGTACGGGCGGCCGCGTGGTTCCTGGCAGCCGGACGGTTCCGGCCGCCGCAACGGTTCCGACGGCCCCGACGTCTCCAGCCGCCCGGACGGCGAGGGCCCGCCTCACGCGAAGATTCGGAGACGCTGATGCCAAGGCGCGCGGGGACCGCGCCCCCGTCACACCTTCGCGGTGACCGGCGCGGGGGTGACGACCTTGGCCTCCAGCTCGCGCGAGACGCGGCGCTCGACGAAGAAGGCGGCCGTCGGGATGGTCCCGGCGAGCAGCACCCAGAGCTGCCGCATGACCGGGTACCTGGCCTTGGAGCCGAGGTCGAAGGCGAAGACGAGGTAGACGATGTAGAGCCAGCCGTGTGCGATACCCACGATCTCCACGAAGCTCGCCGCTCCGTTGATGTCGAGCACGTACTTGGCGATGACCCCGAGGGTGAGCAGGATGAGCAGTACGCCGGTGACGTACGCCATCACCCGGTAGCGGGTCAGCACGCTTCGTTTCATGCCGCTGAGCGTAGTAGCACGATCCGGGCGATCTTCGCGCGGGTCGGCCCTCGCCCGGCGCCGTCCGCCGCGGCGCCCGGGGCGCGGGTCACCACTCGTCGCCGCCGCGCTCCGGCGGCCTGCGCTCCTCGAAGTCCTCGGCCGCCAGGCGCAACGGGCGCAGCATCGCGAAGATCTCGGCGCACTCCTCCGCGTCGTAGACGCCGAGCCCGAAGTCCATCGCCATCAGATCGCGGGTGGCGGCCTCGACGACCTCGCGCCCCGTGTCCGTGATGGAGGCGAGGGTGCCCCGGCCGTCGTTGGGGTTCGGGCGCTTGTCGACGAACCCGGCCCGCACCAGCCGGTCGACGGTGTTGGTGACAGAGGTGGGATGGACCATCAGCCGCTCGCCGATCTTGGACATCGGCAGTTCGCCCGCCTTGGAGAAGGTGAGCAGCACCAGCGCCTCGTAGCGCGCGAACGTCAGCCCGTGGGGTCTGACGACGGAGTCGACCTCGCCGAGGAGGATCTGCTGCGCGCGCATGATGGACGTGATGGCGCTCATGGAGGGGACGGGGCCCCAGCGCTGCTGCCACAGGTCGTCCGCGCGGGCGATGGGGTCGAAGGGGAGGCTCAACGGCTTCGGCACACCCTCGACCCTACCGAGAGATGATATGCCCAGCTCCCGCCAGGTCTCCGGGGGCCGTCCGCACGCCCGCGCGGCCTTACGGGGCGGGCATGCGCCCGCGAGGTCCACGCCGCACCGGGCCGGCCCCTCCGTCGGGGCCCGGCCGCCGGCCCGGTCAGGAGTCTGCGCCGCCCTCGCGCAGATGGCGCTCGACGGTCTCCACCTTGGCGGTCAGGCCGTCCGTTACGCCCTCACGGATGTCGGCCTTGAGGACGAGGGATACGCGCGAGGAGCGGGCCTCGACGGCGGCGACCGCGCGCTTGACGACGTCCATCACCTCGTCCCACTCCCCCTCGATCGAGGTGAACATCGCGTCCGTACGGTTCGGCAGGCCGGATTCGCGGACCACGCGCACGGCGTCGGCGACGTATTCGCCGACGTCCTCGCCGACGCCGAGCGGCGAGACGGAGAAGGCGACGATCATGCGTTCACCGTGCCCTCGCGGCGGGCCCTGGCGGCGATGATCATGTCCTCGGAGGCGCGCTTGAGCTTGCGCTCGGCGAAGAAGCCGCCGGTGGGCAGCACGGAGAGGATGAAGTAGAGCGCGGCGGTCGGCAGCTGCCAGCGGGCACACCGCCAGGCGTCCAGCCAGAACAGCACGTAGAGGATGAACAGGAGCCCGTGGATCATGCCCATGGCGGGCACCGCGTTGAAGTCCGTGGTGCGCTTGAGCACCGAGCAGACGAGCAGCAGCAGGAAGGACACGGCCTCGGGCGCGGAGACGAGGCGGAGTCGGTGGAGCGCGGATGCGGTCTTGATGTCCACGAGGGCTTCGCTTTCGGTCGGGGGTCGTTTGTGAACGCGCGCACAAACCGGGTCCATTGTGGCAGCTGTGACCCTGTGGTCCGTATCAGGGTCAACCCGGCCGGGCTCCTCCCGCGGGTCTCCCCCGGCCGGGGGAGACCGTCTCCCCCTGAGTGGTGGTGTGCGCGGGGCACCGCGCCCGCTACGGTCGTCCCGTGGCTCAGTTCCGACTCCAGGGAAGCAAGATGCTCGCCGTCGACATGGCGGGCGACGCCGTGAAGGCGAAGAACGGTTCGATGGTCGCCTACGACGGCCAGATGTCCTTCAAGAAGATGAGCGGGGGTGGCGAGGGGCTGCGCGGGATGGTCACGCGCAGGATCACCGGCGAGTCCATGGCGGTGATGGAGGTGCGGGGCCAGGGCACCTGCTACTTCGCCGACCGGGCGAGCGAGATCAACCTTGTCACGCTGCACGGCGACAAGCTCTACGTCGAGGCGTCGAACCTGCTGTGCACGGACGCGGGCCTGCGCACGGGCACGTCGTTCACCGGCCTGCGCGGCGCCGCCGGCGGCAACGGCCTGTTCACGACGACGGTCGAGGGCACGGGCCAGGCCGCGGTCATGTCGGACGGACCCGCGGTGGTGCTGCGGGTCAGCCCGCAGTACCCGCTGTCCGTCGACCCCGGCGCGTACATCGCCCACCAGGGCCATCTGCGGCAGAGCTTCCAGTCGGGCGTCTCCTTCAGGACCTTCATGGGAGAGGGCTCGGGCGAGTCCTTCCAGATCAGGTTCGAGGGCGAGGGCCTCGTCTACGTACAGCCCAGCGAACGGAACACGATCGGGGGTGACATCTAGGCCATGCCGTTCCGCGAGATCAACGACAAGCTGGTGGAGGCCACGGTCCTGCCGGGGCAGCGGATGTTCAGCCAGCGCGGCGCGATGGTCGCCTACCGGGGCGATGTCGGCTTCACGCCGAACATCCAGGGCGGCCAGGGCGGGGTGATGTCCATGATCGGCCGCCGCGTGGCGAACGAGGCGGCCCCGCTGATGACGGTCGAGGGCAACGGCACCGTGCTGTTCGGCCACGGCGGCCACCACATCCAGGTGATCACCCTGGAGGGGGACACGCTGTACGTGGAGGCGGACCGGCTGCTCGCCTTCGACGGGTCCCTGGAGCAGGGCACGATGTTCATGGGCTCGCAGGGCGGGGTGATGGGCATGGTGCGGGGCCAGGTGACAGGACAGGGCCTGTTCACCACCACCCTCAGAGGGCACGGCGCGGTCGCGGTCATGGCGCACGGCGGGGTGGTCGAGCTGCCGATCACGCCGGGGCGCGCGGTGCACGTCGACCCCCAGGCGTACGTGGCGCACCACGGCGATGTGCGCAACAAGCTGTCGACCGCCCTCGGCTGGCGGGAGATGGTGGGCCGCGGCTCGGGCGAGGCGTTCCAGCTGGAGCTGAGCGGCAGCGGTGCGGTGTTCGTCCAGGCGTCGGAGGAGAAGCTGTGACCGGGCCCGTGGTCCTCGACCCCATGACGCTGCCGAGCGACGACAACGTCAACAAGTACATGTTCTGCGTGGAGCTGCGGGGCGACCAGTGGTTCCTGCAGAAGGGCAAGATGGTCGCCTACTACGGGCAGATCTCCTTCGACGGTGTCGGCCACGGGCGCTTCGAGGGGCTGCTGCGGACGAGTTTCCACTCGCCGATGCACGTCCCGGACTGGGTGGTGGCGCAGGGCAGCGGCAAGATGCTGCTCGCGGACCGGGCCTTCGACGTGAACTCGTACGACCTGGAGGACGGCAACCTGACCATCCGGTCGGGGAACCTGCTGGCGTATCAGCCGTCGCTCGCGCTGAAGCAGTCGATCGTGCCGGGGTTTCTGACGCTGATCGGCACGGGGAAGTTCGTGGCGGTGTCGAACGGGCCCGTGGTGTTCATGGAGCCGCCCCTGCGGGTGGACCCGCAGGCCCTGGTCGGCTGGGCCGACTGCCCCTCCCCCTGCCATCACTACGACTTCGGCTACATGCGCGGGATTCTGGGCGGTGTGCGGGCCATGACGGGCATCGGGGGCGCCTCGGGCGAGGAGCACCAGTTCGAGTTCGTCGGGGCGGGTACGGTATTGGTCCAGTCCACGGAGCTCCTGATGGCCGAGCGGCCGACGGGCGCGGTGCCCGCGGAGGAGGGTGTCCCCGGCGGCGGCCAGCAGGGCGGTCAGAGCGGCGGCGCGGGGATGCCGCGGCTGGGCGGGCAGCTCGGTGACCTCCAGCGGCGCTTCGGTCTCTGACGGCTTCAACGGGACGGGACGGCGTCCACGGGACGGGCCCGAGCAGAGGCGGGCGCGGCGAGGCGGGCGCGAAGGGGCGGGTGGCTGCGAAGGCGGGTGCGCGAGCCGCCTTCGTACAAAATTCAACTTCTTGGGTAGAATGTCGCCATGGAGACCGAGACACAGACCGCCGCCCCCCAGGAGACGGACGACCCCTGGCTGACCGAGGCGGAGCAGTGCGCCTGGCGCACGCACCTTGATGTCAACCGGTTGCTGACGTACCAGATGGAGAAGGACCTCCAGCCGTTCGGCCTGACCATGAACGACTACGAGATCCTGGTGAACCTGTCCGAGGCGGAGGACCGCAGGCTGCGCATGACCGACCTGGCCGCGGCCACGCTCCAGTCCAAGAGCCGCCTCTCGCACCAGGTCACCCGCATGGAGAGCGCGGGGCTCGTCAAGCGTGAGCACTGCGAGTCGGACCGGCGCGGCCTGTTCGCCGTCCTCACCGACCAGGGCATGAACACCATGCGCGAGGTCGCCCCGCACCATGTCGCCTCCGTGCGAAGGCACTTCATCGACATGTTGACACCGGAGCAGCTGGCCCAGCTGCGCGCGTCGCTCACCCCCGTCGCGGACCAGTTGCGCAGGCGGCGCGGCAAGAACTGACGGCCCGCCGGCGGGCCGCCCCCGGCCCCCCCCCCCCCGGGCCCGGGCCCCCCCGGGGGGCGGGG
>NZ_JAIUKE010000044.1 GCF_020176795.1 Streptomyces sp. 8L | reverse complement strand
AGGCCCGCCGGCCGACCGGCCGGGAGCGCGGCCCCGAGGCCGTGGTCGAGGCGATAGCCCGCTTAGCCCCCGCGCGGTTCGCGTTCGGCCCCCCCCGGTTCGGCGCGGGCCCCCGCGCCGCCGGCCCCCCCCGCACCCGCCGTGAGCCGCCCGCCGTGCCGCGCCGCCACGTCCCGGGCGATCGCGAGTCCGAGCCCCGCGTCCCCGTCGTCCCGGCCGCGCGCCTCGTCGAGGCGTACGAACCGCTCGAAGATCCGCTCCCGGTCCTCGGGCCGCACGCCCGCCCCGTCGTCGGCCACGGTGAGGAGCAGGCCCTCCGCCTCCCGCCGTAGCGACACCTCGACGCGTGTGCGGGCGTGCCGCTGGGCGTTGTCGACCAGGTTGCCGAGCACTCGGGCCAGCTGCGTCCGCGACCCGGCGACCTCGGCGGCCGGGGGCGCGTCCCCGCCGAAGACGGCCGGCAGCCGGTCGCCGGTGCGCTGCCCGAGTTCCTCCCTCACGAGAGCGGCCAGATCGAACCGCGCCCCGGCCGGGCGCTCCCCCGAGTCGAGCCGGGCGAGCAACAGCAGGTCGGCCGCGAGCCGCTGGAGGCGTACGGCGTCCTCGACCGCGCCGTCCACGTCCAGCAGCTGCGGATGGGCGGAGCCGACCTCCAGCTGGGTGCGCAGCGAGGCGATGGGACTGCGCAGTTCGTGGGAGGCGTCGGCCACGAACCTGCGCCGCCGCTCGACCGCGGCCTCCAGCGCGGTCAGCGTCTCGTTGGTCGTACGGGCGAGGCGTGCGACCTCGTCGCGCGTGGCGGGCTGCGGGACGCGGCGCGACAGGTCCCCGGACGCGGTGATCGCGGCCATCTCGCGGCGGATGCCCTCGACGGGCGCGAAGGCACTCCGCGTCACCAGCCACGTCACGGCCCACACCACCGCAAGCAGCACCGGTCCTCCCGCCAGCATCGCCGCGGCGGCGGTGCCCACCGCGCTTCCCCGGGCTGCCAGGGACGCGCCGGCGTGCACACGTACCGTCCGCCCGTCGCGGTCGGTGACCCCGACGGTGGCGAACCGGTAGTCGGCCGTGTCGCCGTCGACGGTGGCGCGGCCCGAGTCGTGGTCGATGTCGTCGGAGATGCGGCCGACGGCCGGTTCTCCCTCGCCGCCGCTGCGGCCGCCGCGATCGTCGTCGCCCTCGTGGTCGTCACCACCGTCACCACCGTCGCTCTCGTTGCTCTCGTCGCTCGCGTCGCCGTGGTCGCTGTGGCCGTCGTTGGCCGGCCCGCCCGATCGCGCCGCCGACGCCGGCCCCGTCGGCCGGGGCCGCACCGCGTCCGTACCGGTACCGCTGATCCTCTCCAGGTCCTTCGACACGGCCAGCACCCGCCCGTCCTCGGTGGTGACCTGCACCGGCCGGTCGTCGTCGTCCGGCAGCGGCAACCGGGCGTAGAGGGCGGCGTCCGGGGTCCGGGAGGCGACGGTCAGCGCCACCGTGCGGGCCGTGTCGTCCGCCTGGCGCTCCGCCTGGTCCGTCAGGTTCGCGCGCAGCGAGAGCAGCACGGCGAGGCCTGCCGCGACGAGCGCGACGGCGACGACGGCCGTGGTCCCGAGCGCCGCCCGGGACCGTACGGTCGCCGGCGGGCACCTCACGGCCGGGCCATCCTGTAGCCCGCGCCGCGCACGGTCTCGATGCTGGCGGCGCCGAGCTTGCGGCGCAGCGCGCTGACGTACACCTCGATGATGTTGGGGTCGCCCTCGTACGCGAAGTCCCAGACGTGCTCCAGGATCTCCGGCTTGCCGACCACCTCGCCCGCGCGCACCGCGAGCTGTTCGAGCACGGCGAACTCCTTCGCGGTGAGCGCGACCTCCTCGTCCCCCCGGTGCACGCGCCGGGCGGCCGTGTCGACACTCAGCGCGCCGAGCCGCAGCACCGGTGCGGGGCCCGTCGCGCCGCGCCGCCGCAGAAGCGCCTTGATCCGGGCGACGAGGACCACGTAGGAGAACGGCTTGGCCAGGTAGTCGTCGGCGCCGGTGTCCAGGCCCTCGGCCTCGTCGTACTCGCCGTCCTTCGCGGTGAGCATGAGGATCGGCACGTCGTTGCCCGCGGCGCGCAGCGCGGCGCAGACCCGGTAGCCGTTGAGGCCGGGCAGCATGATGTCGAGGAGGACCAGGTCGTGGACGCCCTCGGCCGCGCGGTGCAGCCCCTCGCGCCCGTCGTGCACGACGTCGACGGCGAAGCCCTCGGCCGCGAGCCCACCCGCCAGCGAGCGTGCCAGCCGTCTCTCGTCCTCCACGATCAGCAATCGCATGCCGACCAGCCTCGCAGACCGGACCTGAAGATCGCTTCAGGTTCCTTCAGCCTCCCTTCAGGGTGCGCCGGGCACGGTGATGCCCGTATCCCCCCAGTTCCCGGGACCCCTGAGGAACTCTCGAAGGAGAGGAGAACCGGCATGAAGCGGAACATCGTGATCGCGGCCGTGGCAGCGGCGGTACTGGTCGGCGGCGGTACGTACAGCGCGGTGGCGCTGACGGGCGGCGACGGCGGCAGCGGCGCGGACACAAGCGCGAGCGCGAGCGGAAGCAGCACGCCGGCGGCGGGCACGGGCCCGGCCACCGGCGCGGGCGGCCCGCTGACGGCGGACGGGGCCGCGCGCGCCGCGCAGCGGGCGTACCCCGGGACCGTGGTCTCGGTGGAGCGGGAGGGCGGCGGCCTCTGGGAGGTCGAGCTGCGCACGAAGGGCCGGGGCGCCGCGCACGAACTGGACATCGACGCGTCGACCGGCGCCGTACGCAAGGACGAGCGCGACCCGGGCGACGACGGGGACGGCCTCGCGTCCCTCGCCGGTGCCCGTCTGACAGCGTCAGAAGCGGCGCGCGCCGCCCGCACGGCGGTGCCGGGGACCGTGACGTCGGTGGAGGTCGACGACCACCACGCGGGTGTCTGGGAGGTCGGCGTGCGTCCCGCGCACGGCGGGCACCGCGACCTGCGGGTCGACGCCCGGACGGGTGCCGTGACGGCACGGCCCCACCACGACGGCGGCCACGAGGGGGACGACGACAGGAGCGACCGGGACGACAGCGCCTAGGACCGGGACGGCCACAGAGACCGGCGCCGGCGACGCCCTTGCGACGGCGGACGGCGAGGCCATGGGGCACGAGGACGGCGGCGACGATCGCGGCCGGCCCTTCACCCGGCGGCCGACCGTGATGGGCTGTCCCCCATGACCGACACCACAGGAGCGGGGGACGGCGAGGCGCCCGCCGCGCGACGGGTCCTCGTCGTCGGCAGCACCGGCGCCGGCAAGACGACCATGGCGGGCGCCCTCTCGCGCAAACTGGGGCTGCCGCACCACGAGATGGACGCGCTGTACTTCGGCGGCCCCGGCTGGCGGGTGAACGAGGGCTTCGCCGAGGAGGTCGCGCGGATCGCGGCGGGCCCCCGCTGGATCATCGACTCGCTCGGCTATCCCGAGGTCAGAGACGTCCTGTGGGAGAAGGCCGACACGATCGTCTGGCTGGACTACCCCCGTCGCGTGATCATGCCGCGCGTGCTGCGCCGCTCCCTGCGCAGATCGCTGCTGCGGGAACGGATCTTCGGCGGGAACCGCGAGACCTGGGCCGAGTGGCTGACCCGCGACCACCCCGCCTGGTCGGCATGGCGGGGCCATGCCGACCGGCGCGCGGAGATAGCCCGCAGGACGCGCGCGGCACGCTTCGCACCACTGCGGGTGGTGCGCCTGACCGCTCCGGCACGGGCGGCCGCCTGGCTGCGCGCGGCTGGGTGACCGGCGGGGCAGGCCGTCGCGGGGAGTCCCGCTACGGGGGCTACACGGGCGTTACGGGCCCGGGCCGCGCACGCCCCGCCCCGTACGCCTTCGTAAGCCCCCGCGCTCCCCGGCGGCTACGCGCCCGGGGCCGTGACCCCCGCGACCAGTTCGTCGGCCGCCGTGTACGGGTCCAGTGCACCGGCGGCCACCCGGCCGGCCAGCGCGTCCAGGCGCACGTCGCCGCGCAGGTCCGCGATGCGCTCCCGCAGCGACGTGACCGCGATGGTCTCCACCTCGCGCGCGGCCCTGCGGGTCCTGCGCGTGGACAGCGCGCCGTGCTCCTCCATCCAGGCGCGGTGCTTCTCCAGCGCCTGGACGACCTCGTCGGTGCCCTCCCCGCGCGCGGCGCCCGTCTTGACGATCGGGGGCCGCCAGTCGCCCGGCGCGCGCGACTCTCCGAGGCCGAGCATGTGGTTGAGCTCGCGGGCCGTGGCGTCCGCGCCGTCCCGGTCGGCCTTGTTGACGACGTACACGTCCCCGATCTCCAGGATGCCGGCCTTGGCGGCCTGGATGCCGTCGCCCATGCCGGGCGCGAGCAGCACCACCGAGGTGTCCGCCTGCGAGGCGATCTCGACCTCGGACTGGCCGACTCCGACCGTCTCGACCAGGATCACCTCGCACCCCGCCGCGTCCAGCACGCGGATCGCCTGGGGGGCGGCCCAGGCGAGCCCGCCGAGGTGGCCGCGCGTGGCCATGGAGCGGATGTAGACGCCGGGATCGGACGCGTGCTCCGACATGCGGACCCGGTCGCCGAGCAGCGCGCCGCCGGAGAACGGCGACGACGGGTCGACCGCCAGCACCCCGACCCGCCGGCCGGCCCTGCGGTACGCGGTGACGAGCGCGGACGTGGAGGTGGACTTGCCGACGCCGGGCGAGCCCGTCAGCCCGACCACGTACGCGCCGCCGGTCAGCGGCGCGAGCGCCGCCATCACCTCACGCAGCTGCGGTGACGCCCCTTCGACCAGGGAGATCAGCCGCGCCACCGCGCGCGGCCTGCCCTCCCGTGCCTGGGCCACGAGCTCGGAGACGTCCACCACAGCCCTGATCCTCCCGTGCTTCTGCCGGTTCCGCCGTTCGCCACCGGACCGCTACGGGGCGACGCGCACGATCAGCGCGTCGCCCTGGCCGCCGCCGCCGCACAGCGCGGCGGCGCCCACGCCGCCACCGCGCCGCTTCAGCTCCAGCGCGAGGTGGAGCACGAGGCGGGCGCCGGACATCCCGATCGGGTGACCGAGGGCGATCGCGCCGCCGTTCACGTTCACCAGGTCGGGGGAGACTCCGAGGTCCTTCATGGACTGTACGGCGACGGCCGCGAACGCCTCGTTGATCTCGATCAGGTCGAGGTCGCCGACGCCGATGCCTTCCTTGGAGAGGGCGTGCTCGATGGCGTGGGACGGCTGTGACTGGAGGGAGTTGTCCGGGCCCGCGACATTGCCGTGCGCGCCGATCTCCGCGAGCCATTCGAGACCGAGCTCCTCGGCCTTCGCCCTGCTCATGACGACGACGGCCGCGGCGCCGTCGGAGATCTGCGAGGACGTGCCGGCCGTGATCGTGCCGTCCGGGGAGAACGCGGGGCGCAGCTTGGCGAGGCCCTCGGCTGTGGTGTCGGGGCGGATGCCCTCGTCCTGCGCGAAGACCACCGGGTCGCCCTTGCGCTGCGGGACCTCGACCGGCACGATCTCCGCCTCGAACACGCCGTTCTTCTGGGCGGCGGCGGCCCGCTGGTGGGAGCGCGCGCCGAACGCGTCCTGCGGGGCGCGCTCGATGCCCAGCCGGGTGTTGTGCTTCTCCGTCGAGGCGCCCATGGCGATGTCCTCGTAGGCGTCCGTGAGGCCGTCGTGCGCCATGGAGTCGAGGACTTCGAGCGAGCCGTACTTGTAGCCCTCGCGGGACTTCGGCAGCAGGTGCGGCGCGTTGGTCATGGACTCCTGGCCGCCGGCCACGACGATGTCGAACTCGCCCGCGCGGATCAGCTGGTCCGCCAGGGCGATGGCGTCGAGGCCGGACAGGCAGACCTTGTTGATCGTCAGCGACGGGACCGTCATCGGGATGCCGGCCTTGACCGCGGCCTGCCGGGCGGGCAGCTGGCCCGCGCCGGCCTGGAGCACCTGCCCCATGATCACGTACTCCACCTGCTCGGCGCCGACGCCCGCCCGCTCCAGCGCGGCCTTGATCGCGAAGCCGCCGAGGTCGGCACCCGAGAACGACTTGAGCGATCCCAGGAGGCGCCCCATGGGCGTGCGGGCGCCCGCGACGATCACGGACGTGGTGGTGTGCGAAGCGGACATGAGCCGGGACCCCTTTGCATGCGGCGGTGCGTGCGGTGGTGCGTACGGTGAAGCTTCGGTGCGGCTTGCGGCGGTGCGCGTGCGGTGGTGGTGATGATGGTGGTGCGTGTGGTGATGCTCTCTGCGGTGCGTGCGGTGACCCTGTGAACAGCGGCCGACGGCCGGACGAACGGTGGCCCCACGGACAGCGGCCGGTGGTGCCGGTCGCGGCGCGGGCCGCCGTGAACGCCGGTTAACTTCCAATGTACCGGCGGGTACGGACATCGGTCACCGGCCCGTCCGTGTGACGGCGCGCACGTTGCGTGACCGCCTCCGCCGCGCTGCACTGTCTCCATGCTGACGCGTATCGACCACATCGGAATCGCCTGCCGCGACCTCGACACCACCGCCGAGTTCTACCGGTCCACCTACGGCTTCGAGGTCCTGCACACGGAGGTCAACGAGGAGCAGGGCGTGCGCGAGGCCATGCTCCGCGTCAACGGCACGTCGGACGGCGGCGCCTCGTACCTCCAGCTGCTCGAACCCGTACGGGAGGACTCGGCCGTCGGGAAATGGCTGGCCAAGAACGGCGAGGGCGTGCACCACATCGCGTTCGGCACCGCCGACGTCGACGGCGACTCCGAGGCGATCAGGGACAAGGGCGTACGGGTCCTCTACGACGAGCCGAGGGCGGGCTCGATGGGGTCACGTATCACCTTTCTTCACCCGAAGGACTGCCACGGCGTCCTCACCGAACTGGTCACCTCCGCCACGGAGCACTGACCCCGGGCGTCCCGGGCCCGGTAGAGTGGGCCGCTCCGGGCCGGGGCCGGGCCGGGGCGGCGCCCCCACCGATGATCTGACACCATTCCCCCGGGGGGCCGTTCACCTAGGACGGTGCTCGCTCAGCAGAGTTGCGACCAGGGGACGGATGGGACCGCGCAGTGCGGGGCTACGAACGCCAGGAGAGCCACCGGGCTGACGACCAGCTCTCGCGGATCGAAGCCGAGATGGACCGGCTGCGGACCGCGCGGGAGAAGGCCGTCCAGCACGCCGAGGACCTCGGTTACCAGGTCGAGGTCTTGCGCGCCAAGCTCCACGAGGCGCGCCGCAACCTCGCGATGAGGCCCTCCTCCTACGACGGTGGCGATCTGGGCTACCAGGCGGAACAGATGCTCCGCAATGCCCAGATGCAGGCCGACCAGCTGCGCTCGGACGCCGAGCGTGAGCTGCGGGACGCCCGCGCCCAGACCCAGCGCATCCTCCAGGAGCACGCCGAGCACCAGGCACGCCTCCAGGCCGAGCTGCACGCCGAGGCCGTCCAGCGGCGCCAGCGCCTCGACCAGGAGCTCGCCGAGCGCCGGCAGACCGTCGAGTCCCACGTCAACGAGAACGTCGCATGGGCCGAGCAGCTGCGGGCCCGCACCGAGTCGCAGGCCCGCCGCCTGATGGACGAGTCGCGCGCCGAGGCGGAGCGCGCGCTGGCCGCGGCGCGCGCCGAGGCCGCCCGCGCCGCGGAGGAGGCCCGCCAGCGCCTCGCCGCCGAGGCGGAGTCGGCACGGAGCGAGGCCGAGGCGGCGCTGCTGCGGGCCCGCAGGGACGCGGAGCGGCTGCTGAACGCGGCGTCCAGCCAGGCCCAGGAGGCCACGAGCCACGCGGAGCAGCTGCGCACCACCACGGCCGCCGAGGCCGAGCAGGCGCGCCAGCAGGCGGCTGAGCTCAGCCGCGCCGCCGAGCAGCGGATGCAGGCCGCCGAGGAGCGGCTGCGCGAGGCGCGCGCCGAGGCCGACAAGGTCGTCGCCGAGGCCAAGGAGGCCGCGGTCAAGCGCCTCGCCGGGGCCGAGTCGCAGAACGAGCAGCGCACCCGTACGGCGAAGGCCGAGATCGCCCGGCTCGTCGGCGAGGCCACCGAGGAGGCCGAGGCCGCCAAGGCGGAGGCCGAGCAGGTGCTCGCGGACGCGCGCGCCGAGGCGGAGAAGCTCGTCGCAGACGCCGCGGACAAGGCCAGGTCGGCGGCGGCCGAGGACACGGCGGCCCAGCTCGCGAAGGCGGCGCGGACCGCGGACGAGGTGCTGACCAAGGCGTCCGACGACGCCCAGGGCACCCGGCGCAAGGCGGGCGAGGAGGCCGAGCGCATCCGCCGCGAGGCGGAGGCCGAGGCGGACCGGCTGCGCGAGGAGGCCGCGGAGCAGGCCGACCAGCTCAAGGGCGCCGCGAAGGACGACACCAAGGAGTACCGGGCCAAGACGGTCGAGCTCCAGGAGGAGGCCCGCCGGCTGCGCGGCGAGGCCGAGCAGCTGCGGTCCGAGGCGGTCGCCGAGGGCGAGCAGATCAGGGGCGAGGCGCGCCGGGAGGCCGTCCAGCAGATCGAGGAGGCCGCGAAGTCGGCCGAGGAGCTGCTGACGAAGGCCCGGGCGGACGCGGACGAGCTGCGCTCGGCCGCCACGGCCGAGAGCGAGCGCGTACGCACCGAGGCCATCGACCGCGCCACGACGCTGCGCCGGCAGGCCGAGGAGACCCTGGAGCGCACCCGTACCGAGGCCGAACGGCTGCTCGCCGAGGGCGAGGAGCAGGCGGAGGCGACGAAGACGGCCGCCGAGGAGGCCGCGGAGCGGCTGCGCGAGGAGACCGAACGCGGCGTCGAGACGCGCAAGTCGGAGGCGGCGGGCGAGCTGGCGAGGCTCCACTCGGAGGCCGAAGCGCGCCTGGAGTCCGCCGAGTCCGCGCTCACCGAGGCGCGCGCCGAGGCCGAGCGGCTGCGCCGCGAGGCCGCCGAGGAGACCGAGCGGCTGCGCGGGGAGAGCGCGGAGCGGATCAAGTCGCTGCGGGAGCAGGCCGAGCAGGAGGCCGAGCGGCTGCGCACGGAGGCGGCGGCCGAGGCCTCGGCGTCCCGCGCCGAGGCGGAGAACGCCGCCGTGCGGATGCGTACCGAGGCCGTCACGGAGGCCGAGCGGCTCAAGACGGAGGCGCAGGAGAGCGCGGACCGGATCAGGAGCGAGGCCGCGGCCGCCGCCGAACGGGTGGGTACCGAGGCCGCGGAGGCGCTGTCCGCCGCGCAGGAGGAGGCCGGCCGCCGCCGCCGCGAGGCCGACGAGCTGCTGGAGTCGGCGCGCGCGGAGGCGGGCCGGGAGCGCGAGCACGCCCGGGAGCAGAGCGAGGAGTTGCTCGCCGCGGCCCGCAAGCGCGTGGAGGACGCGCAGGCGGAGGCGCAGCGGCTGGCGGAGGAGGCCGACCGCGGCGCGAGCGAGACCGTCGCGGCGGCCGAGCAGACCGCGCGGGAGGTACGGGAGTCGGTCGCGGGCCTGCACGACCAGGCGGAGCAGGACATCGCGGGGCTGCGCTCCGCGGCGGAGCACGCCGCGGACCGTACGCGTACCGAGGCGCAGGAGGAGGCCGACCGGGTACGCGCCGACGCCTACGCCGAGCGGGAGCGCGCCACCGAGGACGCGAACCGGATTCGTACCCGCGCACAGGAGGAGTCCGACGCGGCGCAGGCGCTCGCCGAACAGACCGTCAACGAGGCGGCGGCGGAGTCGGACCGGCTGCGCACGGAGGCGACGGCGCACGCGCAGCGGCTGCGGACCGAGGCGGCCGACGCACGCGCGGCGGCGGACCAGGACGCGTCCCGCAGCCGCGCGGAGGCCCGCGAGGACGCCAACCGCATGCGCTCCGAGGCGGCGGTGCAGGCCGACCGCCTGGTCGCGGAGGCCACCGACGAGACGGAGCGGATGCGCGCGGCGGCGGCCGAGACGGTCGGCTCCGCGCAGCAGGCGGCCGAGCGGATGCGCGCCGAGGCGGAGCAGGCGAGGACCGAGGGCCACGCGGAGGCGGAGCGGCTGCGCTCCGAGGCGCAGCAGGAGGCGGACCGCCTCCTCGACGAGGCGCGCAAGGACGCGGCCAAGCGCCGCTCCGACGCGGCCGAGCAGGCCGACCAGTTGATGAACAAGGCCCAGGAGGAAGCGCTGCGCGTGGCCACCGAGGCCGAGGCCAAGGCGGACCTGATGGTCGGCGCGGCCCGTACGGAGGCCGAGCGGATCACGGCGGAGGCCACCGTCGCGGGCAACACGATGGTGGAGCGCGCCCGCACCGACGCGGACGAACTGCTGGTCGGGGCGCGTGGGGACGCGGCGGCGCTGCGCGAGCGGGCCGAGGAGGCGCGCGCCCGGGTCGACGCCGAGATCGAGGAGCTGCACGAGCGGGCGAGGAGAGAAACCTCGGAGCAGCTGAAGACGGTCGGTGAGCGGGTGGATACTCTGATGAAGGCGGCGAGCGAGCAGCGCGCCGAGGCCGAGCAGAAGGCCAAGGAGCTGCTGGCCGACGCCAATTCGGAGGCGGGCAAGGTCAGGATCGCCGCGGTGAGGAAGGCCGAGGGTCTGCTCAAGGAGGCCGAGCAGAAGAAGGCCGGACTCGTGCGGGAGGCCGAGCAGCTGCGCGCCGACGCCGGCCGGGACGCCGAGCGGATGGTCTCGGAGGGCAAGCGCGAGCTCGACATCCTGGCGCGCAGACACTCGGACATCCAGGCCGAGATCTCCCGGGTCCAGGACGTACTCGAAGCGCTGTCGTTCGAGGGCCCGGGCGCCTCCGGCAAGGACGGCCCCGTCAAGGCGGGGGCGTCAGCGGGCACGACGCGTTCGAACGGCAAGCCGTCGGACGGCTAGCGATGGTAAGCCGTCGGACGGCTCGTCAGGATCGAACCACTCGAAAGGCTGGTGATTCTGCATATCAAAGCTGCATCGCCGCGTTGACACGCCGCATCGACCCCTAGGATTCCCTCTATCACCTCACCGCTCTCTTTCGACAGGAACCCCATGAGCGACACTTCCTCTCCCTTCGGCTTCGAGCTCGTGCGGCGTGGTTACGACCGCGGTCAGGTGGACGACCGCATTACCAAACTCGTCGCCGACCGGGACAGCGCGCTGTCCCGGATCACGTCTCTGGAAAAGCGCATCGAGGAACTCCACCTCGAAACGCAGAACGCCCAGGCACAGGTCACCGACGCCGAACCGTCGTACGCCGGTCTCGGTGCCCGGGTCGAGAAGATCCTCCGCCTCGCCGAGGAGGAGGCGAAGGACCTGCGCGAAGAGGCCCGCAGGGCCGCCGAGCAGCACCGTGAGCTCGCCGAGTCGGCGGCCCAGCAGGTACGCAACGACGCCGAGGCGTTCGCCGCCGAGCGCAAGGCGAAGGCGGAGGACGAGGGCGCCCGCATCGTCGACAAGGCGAAGAGCGACTCCTCCACGCTGCGCGCCGAGGCGCAGAAGGACGCCCAGTCCAAGCGGGACGAGGCCGACGCCTTGTTCGAGGAGACCCGCGCCAAGGCCGCCCAGGCCGCCGCGGACTTCGAGACGAACCTGGCCAAGCGCCGCGAGCAGTCGGAGCGCGACCTGGCGTCGCGTCAGGCGAAGGCGGAGAAGCGCCTGGCGGAGATCGAGCACCGCGCCGAGCAGCTGCGCCTGGAGGCCGAGAAGCTGCGTACGGACGCGGAGCGCAGGGCGCGTCAGACGGTGGAGACGGCGCAGCGTCAGTCCGAGGACATCGTCGCCGACGCCAACGCGAAGGCCGACCGTATCCGCAGCGACTCCGAGCGCGAGCTCGCGGCCCTCACCAACCGCCGCGACTCGATCAACGCGCAGCTGACCAACGTCCGCGAGATGCTGGCGTCGCTGACCGGTGCCGCGGTGGCCGCCGCCGGCACTCCGGCCGAGGACGAGCCCATCTCCCGCGGTGTGCCGGCTCAGCAGACCCGCTGACGCCCGGCAGACCGTTCGGGCCCATTCGGTAACGGTTGTGTCAGCCCCCCCCCCCCCCGGGGGCGGGGGGCTTTGCGCGCGCCTAGGTTGGGCCGCATGATCGAGGTCGAAGGGCTCACCAAACGCTATGGCCGCAAACTGGCGGTCGATCATCTCTCGTTCCAGGTACGGCCGGGCGTGGTGACGGGTTTTCTGGGGCCGAACGGCGCGGGCAAGTCGACCACCATGCGCATGATGCTGGACCTCGACAACCCGACCAGCGGTTCGGTCCGGATCAACGGCACGTCGTACCACGAGCTGTCCGACCCGCTGAAGCACATCGGGGCGCTGCTCGAGGCGAAGGCCATGCACGGCGGGCGCACCGCCTACAACAATCTGCTGTGTCTCGCGCAGAGCAACCGCATCCCGCGGCGGCGGGTCGACGAAGTCCTCGACATGGTCGGCCTGACGGCGGTCGCGAAGCGCAAGTCGAAGGGGTTCTCGCTCGGCATGGGCCAGCGGCTCGGCATCGCGACGGCGCTGCTCGGCAACCCCGAGATCCTGATGTTCGACGAGCCCGTCAACGGCCTTGACCCCGAGGGCATTCACTGGATTCGTACGCTGATGAAGGCGCTCGCGGCGGAGGGCCGCACGATCTTCGTGTCGAGTCACCTGATGAGTGAGATGGCGCTGACCGCGGACCATCTCATCGTGATCGGCCAGGGCAGGCTGCTGGCGAACACGTCGATGGCGGACTTCATCCACCAGAACTCGCGCAGCTTCGCCAGGGTCCGCACCCCGCAGCCGGAGCAGCTGCGGGACGCGCTGCGCGGGGCCGGGCTGGCGGCAACCGAGGTGGACGGCGGGGCGTTCGAGGTCGACGGCGCCCAGACGGAGGCGCGCGGCGAGCTCGCGGCCACGCACCGGATCACGCTGCACGAGCTCAGTGCCCAGCGGGCCTCCCTGGAGGAGGCGTTCATGCAGATGACCGCGGAGTCGGTGGAGTACCACGCGCACACGGGCCCCGGCGAGGCCCTGCCCCCCGGCGCCGCTCCCGGCCAGATGCCGCCGGGACAGGTGCCACCGGGCCAGGTACAGCCGGGACAAGTGCCGCCCGGGCAGCCTCCCGAGGGCCAGGTGCCGCCGGGAGCCGGGTGGGGGCCGGGACCGGGGCAGGGAGCGGGACAGCAGCCGCCCGCGGCCCCCGGGACCTGGGGACAGGGCTGGAACGACAGCCGGGACCGGCGCAATCGCGACAAGGGAGCCTGAACGATGTCTTCGGTACCGGCCGTCCTCCAGTCGGAGTGGACCAAGATCCGGACAGTGTCGTCCACCACGTGGACGCTGGCTCTCGCCTTCGTCGCCACCGCGGGCATCGGCGCCGTGGCGACCTCTCTGGCCAGCCCCGGCAGGCACTTCGACCCGACGCTGATCAGCTTCGCCGGAATCACGCTCGGTGAGCTGGCCATGGTGGTCTTCGGCGTGCTCGTGGTCGGCTCCGAGTACAGCTCGGGCATGATCCACACCTCGCTCGCGGCGGTCCCGCGCCGCGCCACGTTCCTCTTCGGCAAGATCGGTGTGGCCGGTCTGCTCGCGCTCGTGGTCGGTCTGATCACCGGCTTCATCACGTTCTTCCTCGGCCAGGCGCTGCTGGGCGACGGCGGGACGACCCTCGGCGCGCCGAACGTGCTGCGGGCCGTGGTCGGCGCCGGCCTCTACATGTGCCTGATCGCGGTCTTCTCGATGGGCGTCACGGCGATGCTGCGCAGCTCGATGCTGTCGCTCGGCATCCTGATGCCGTTCTTCTTCCTGGTCTCCAACATCCTCTCCGCGGTACCGAAGGCGAAGGACGTCGCGCGGTACTTCCCCGACCAGGCGGGGTCCAAGATCCTCCAGGTGGTGCCGGACGCGCAGGGCGGGAGCCATGTGCCGTACGGTCCCTGGGCCGGCTTCGCGATCATGGCGGCGTGGGTCGTCGCCGCGCTGATCGGCGGCTACCTGGTGCTGCGCAAGCGCGACGCCTGAGCGAGGCGCCGCCGGGTCCCCGCGGCAGCGCCCGCCGCGGGGGCCCGGCCCGCGGGACCGCACGGCCCGGGGCGGCAGGCCCCGGCGGCCGTGAGGCGGCGGTTTTGGCCGCCGCCTCCCCGGTGCGGATATCCTCTCTGTTCCGAGAGCCGAGTTCCGAGAGCCGACCCGTCGATGGGGCTGGAGATGATCGAGGCAGTCCGCCTGACCAAGCGCTACGGTGCCAAGACCGCGGTGGACGATCTGTCGTTCCAGGTGCGCCCCGGCCATGTCACCGGCTTCCTCGGCCCCAACGGCTCGGGCAAGTCGACGACCATGCGCATGATCGTCGGCCTCGACCGGCCGACCAGCGGCACCGTCACGGTGGGCGGTCAGCCGTTCCGGCAGACGCCGAACGCGCCGCGCACGGTCGGTGCGCTCCTCGACGCGAAGGCCGTGCACGGCGGCAGGAGCGCCCGCAACCACCTCCTCTCGCTCGCGCAGCTCTCCGGAATCCCCGCCTCGCGGGTCGAGGAGGTGCTCGGCGTGGTCGGGCTGCGGGACGTGGCGGGCAAGCGCTCCAAGGGGTTCTCCCTGGGCATGGGGCAGCGGCTCGGCATCGCGGCGGCGCTGCTCGGCGACCCGCAGGTGCTGCTGTTCGACGAGCCGGTCAACGGCCTCGATCCCGAGGGCATCTACTGGGTCCGTACGCTGATGAAGCGGCTGGCGTCGGAGGGGCGCACCGTCCTCGTCTCGTCGCACCTGATGAACGAGATGGCGGTGACCGCCGACCATCTGATCGTCATCGGGCGGGGCCGGCTGCTCGCCGACATGCGCGTGGACGAGTTCATCGCGCGCAACTCCGCCGACTTCGCGCGGGTACGGGTCGCGGACGACGAGCCCGGGCTGCGGGAGCGGCTCGCCGCGACACTCGGTGACGCGGGCGGCGGCCTGCTGTCCGAGCCGGACGGGGCGCTGCGGGTGACCGGCCTTCCCCTCCCCCGCATCAGTGATCTCGCACACAAGGCGGACATCCGGCTGTGGGAGCTCTCGCCGCACCACGCCTCGCTCGAGGAGGCCTACATGCGGATGACGCAGGCCACCGTCGACTACCGCTCCACGGACGACGAACTGGCCGGTTTCGAGCAGGAGGAGCGCGGTTACGAGCCGCCCGTCGTGCCCGACGTGCCGTCGCAGGGGTGGTACGTGCCGCCCGCGCCGTCGAGCGCGGACCCCCGGTTCGGCCACGGCGAGGCCCGGGCGTCGGGCGGCCGGCCCGGCGCGGGACCCGACGGCACTCCGCTCCCGGCCCCCGAACCCGACAAGGACACGCGATGACCGCCCCGTACCCGCCGCACGCCGCCCAGGAGCGGGAACCGGGTCCGCAGGGCGGCTACGTGTCCCCGATCCCGGTGCGCCGGGCCCACCTGGGTGACGCGATCGTCTCCGAGTGGACCAAGATCCGGTCCGTACGGTCCACGGTGTGGACGCTCGGGGGGCTCGTCCTCTCGGTCGTCGGCATCGGTCTCGTGATCGTCTGGGCCGTGGCCTCGACCTCGATCGACTCGGACCGGAGCTCCTCCACGACGCTGTCGTTCGGCTTCTTCGGGGTGCTGCTCGGCACCGTCTGCGTGGTCACGCTCGGGGTGCTGACGTTCTCCAGCGAGTTCAGCACCGGCCTGATCCGGACGACCCTGACCGCCTGCCCCAGCCGGGCCCGGGTGCTGACCGCGAAGGCGACGGTCTACTTCACGATCGTCTTCACCCTGATGCTGGCGCTCACGCTGGTCACGTCCGTGCTTCAGGTCGTGATCCTCGACACGTCGAGCCCGCCGGGCACCGAGTGGATCTCCTCGACGGTCGGGGTGAGCCTCTACATGGCGCTGCTCGGCGTGCTGGCGCAGGCGCTGGGCGCGCTGGTGAAGCACGCGGCAGGCGCCATCACCGCGATGCTGGGCGTGGTCCTGCTGCCCCTGGTCCTCGCGCTGTTCCTGATCTCCTCGCTGGAGCCGGTGGGCGAGGCGCTGCTGACGTACTCGATCCCGAGCCAGCTGGCGTCCTTCTACCCGGGGCTCGGCAGTATCGACTCCGGGCCCGGCCCGGGCGCCTGGGTCTCGCTGTGGATCGTGCTCGTCGTGACGGCGCTGGCGATGGGCGGGGCGTACACGGCCCTCGACCGTCGCGACGCCTGAGGCCGCGCGACGCCTGAGGCACGACGCCTGAGGCACGACGTCTGAGGCCGCGCGACGCCTGGGGCGCGACGCCTGGGGCGCGACACGTCTGAGGGAGGCTCGTAGCGCCGTCTCCCCGAGGGCCTGCGGGCATCCGAGGAAGCCCCCGGGTCAGTACCGCGGGGCGTTGCGGGAGCGCTGAATCCGGGCCCCGCGCCGGTCCTTCGCGTTCCAGCACGCCTGGTGCCAGTGGCGCCTGTCGTCCACGCCGCCGTATTCGGGCCAGGCCACCACGTGCGGCACATGGGAGGGGATCTCCTGGTCGCAGCCGGGGCAGCGGTAGCGCTTGCCCGCCGCGCTCGCGCCCGCCACGTGCCGCACCGCCCACTCCTCGCCCTGCCAGGACTCGGTGCGCTGGAAGCCGCCGTAGCGGGAGCCGCTCTCACCGGTGTCCTGGCCGGTCGCTTTCTCGCCGCCGCGGGGGCGGTTGCGGCGTGGGGACATGGCACACCTCACGGGGCAGACGGCAGGGCTGCCTTCCAGCGTAAGGCCCGCAGGGC
>NZ_JAIUKE010000043.1 GCF_020176795.1 Streptomyces sp. 8L | reverse complement strand
CCCCCCGCCCCCCCCCCCGGGGCCCCCCCCCCCCCCCCCCCCCGCCCGCGCGGCCCCCCCCCCCCCCCCCCCCCCCCGGCGGGGGGCGGCCTTGTGCCCGCCCGCCGCCGTCTGTCGCACCGCCATGCCCGCCGGCCGGCGTCTGTCGCACCGCCATGCCCGCGAGTCCCGCGTTCCCCTCCCGCAGCGGCTGCCCCCTGTGCCCGTCGGGGAACTGCGCGCGCTCGCGGCCGTGCGCGCACCGGATTCACCCTCGGGAGTGCGGTCCGTCTCAGATAGTAGGACGTCCGAGTAATGATGCAGACAGCGAGGACCCGCTCCCTTAGCGTGGTAAGTGCCGAGCATGCCGCTCCATCGAGCGAACGGCGGATGCGGACCCTCCGAGGCAGGTGACCCCTGCGGAGTGCGTCCCCCACCCCTGTCCGGCCCCCTCGCGTGCCGCGCCGCGCCCCGCCGCAGTGCGGCTCCAGCTGGCAGAAGGAGTCGATTCCCATGGCAGAGACGACCGTCCGTCGCATCCGTGTCCGGCACACTCCCCGTACCGGCGAGTCCGACCGCAGGAACGCGGCGGCCGCCCTTCAGCGCGCCCTCGACCGCCGGGACAACGGCGGCTCCACCGGCCACTGACCGCCGGCCGCCCGGAGCGGCTCGGCGCCGGGGCCCGGACGTTCCCCGGCGACTCGGGGCGACTCCGGACGGCATCCGCGAGGTCCGCCATGTGGACGGCCGATGTCATCCCCTGGGACGGGGGTTAGGCTGCGGCCATGTCTCGCAGCATCGATCTCGCAGTGATCCCCGGTGATGGCATCGGCAAGGAAGTCGTGGCTCAGGGCCTCAAGGTCCTCGAGGCGGTCCTCCCGCAGGATGTGAAGCTGGAGACCAAGCACTACGACCTCGGGGCGGGCCGCTGGCACCGCACCGGGGAGACCCTCCCGGACGAGGATTTCGAGGCCCTCAAGGGCCACGACGCCATCCTGCTCGGCGCCATCGGCGACCCGTCCGTGCCGTCGGGCGTCCTGGAGCGCGGGCTGCTGCTCAAGCTGCGGTTCGCGTTCGACCACTACGTGAACCTGCGCCCCTCGCGCCTGTTCCCGAACACCGGGACGCCGCTCGCCGGCACCCCCTCGATCGACTTCGTCGTCGTGCGCGAGGGCACCGAGGGCCCCTACACGGGCAATGGCGGCTCGCTGCGCACCGGCACCCCCGCCGAGGTGGCCACCGAGGTCAGCCTCAACACGGCCTACGGCGTGGAGCGCGTCGTCCGCGACGCCTACGAGCGGGCCAAGGCGCGCCCCCGCAAGAAGCTGACGCTGGTCCACAAGAACAACGTCCTCGTCTACGCGGGCCACATGTGGAAGAACATCTTCGACCGGGTGGGCCAGGAGTACCCCGAGGTCACCACGGACTATCTGCACGTCGACGCCGCGACGATCTTCCTCGTCACCCAGCCCGAGCGCTTCGACGTCATCGTCACCGACAACCTCTTCGGCGACATCCTGACCGACCTCGCCGCCGCCGTCAGCGGCGGCATCGGCCTCGCCGCGTCCGCGAACATCAACCCGGACCGCACCTTCCCGTCCATGTTCGAGCCGGTCCACGGCTCCGCGCCGGACATCGCGGGCCAGGGCAAGGCCGACCCGACGGCCACCGTCCTCTCGGTGGCGCTGCTGCTGCGCCACCTCGGCCTCGACGCCGAAGCCGCCAGGGTCGAGGAGGCCGTCACGGCCGACCTGGCGGAGCGCGGCGCGGCGAGCCGCACCACGGACGAGATCGGCGACGCGCTCGCGGTACGCGTAGCGAGCTGACCCGACGGACCCCTCACGACAGCCGCCGGGTGCACATGGCCCGGCGGCTGTCGCGTGCTGCCACCGGGCGCACCACCCATCAGTGGCCGTACTCACGCCCCTCCCGCCCTCGACCAGCGCCGCGTACGCGGGATAATCGTCACTGCGACCGCTGTCCACAGGGGTACTCGGATGTCCTAGGACCTTTCGTTCGGATCAGGTCGGATCAGTGAGCCCGACAGGACCGGAACGAGAGGCCCCCGCGGACAGCCAGGGGTGTGACGCGGTCCGACCCACACAACCGGTGAAGGACGATTACTCATGACCACGCCCACGATCGAGCTCAAGCCCTCGTCGAACCTGGTTTCCGCCGCCGACCGCGAGCGCATCCTGGCCAACCCCGGCTTCGGCCGCCACTTCACCGACCACATGGTGACGATCAGCTGGACCGAGGGCCGCGGCTGGCACGACGCCCAGCTCGTGCCCTACGCGCCGCTCTCCCTCGACCCCGCCAACATGACGCTGCACTACGCGCAGACGATCTTCGAGGGGCTCAAGGCGTACCGGAACGCGGACGGCTCGGTCGCCACGTTCCGCCCCGAGGCCAACGCCCGCCGCTTCCAGCGCTCCGCCCGCCGCATGGCGATGCCCGAGCTGCCCGAGGAGCTGTTCATCGAGGCCTGCGACGCCCTCGTCAAGCAGGACGTCGACTGGGTGCCCGCGAGCGGCGAGGAGAGCCTCTACCTGCGGCCCTTCATGTTCGCGACCGAGGTCGGCGTGGGCGTCCACCCCGCGAACGAGTTCCTCTTCCTCGTCATCGCCTCGCCGGCCGGCGCCTACTTCAGCGGCGGCGTGCGGCCCGTCTCGGTGTGGATCTCCGACGACTACGTCCGCGCCGCGCCCGGCGGCACCGGCGAGGCGAAGGCCGGAGGCAACTACGCGTCCTCGCTGCTCGCGCAGGCCGAGGCCACCGCGCACGGCTGCGACCAGGTGGTCTGGCTCGACGGCGTGGAGCGCAAGTGGATCGAGGAGATGGGCACGAACAACCTGTTCTTCGTCTACGGCGACCGGGTCGTCACCCCGTCCTTCTCCGGTTCCCTGCTCGCCGGCATCGTGCGGGACTCCCTCCTGACGATCGCGGCCGACCTCGGCTACGAGGTCGCAGAGGAGCGCATCTCCGTCGAGGACTGGCGCAGGGCCGCCGCGGACGGCTCGCTCACCGAGGTCTTCGGCTGCGGCACGGCCGCCGTGATCACCCCGGTCGGCGAGGTCCAGTCGAAGGCCGGGAACTGGACCGTGCCCGCGCCCGGCGAGGTCACCATGCGCCTGCGCAAGGCGCTGCTCGACATCCAGACGGGCGCCGCCGAGGACGTGCACGGCTGGCTGCACCGGGTCGTCTGACCGGTACTGGCCCCGCGCGTGCGGCCGAGGGGCCGGCGCGGGCCGGCGGCCGGCGACGGCGCCGGGGCCGTACGGGACGGTAGGCCGGCGGGAGGCTGACGCCGCCGCCGGACGCTCCCGGCGCCCGCATCGTGAGACAGGGCTTCCCAGAACGGCAAGCCGTGCGAAAATCGGCGCGTGCTCTCGTTCGCCATGATTATTGGCAGCAGGCGCGCCGGTCCACAGTGACCGTCCCGTACCCCTGACGTACGCGGCGGCATTCGTGCCACGACCCGCGCGCAGACCTCTCGCATCCGCGAGGGGTCTTTTCGTTTTCCCGGCGGCCCCGCGCCCCCTTGACAGGAGCAACTCGTATGACCACCCAGTCCACGGCTCCCGACGGCCGATCCGACGCTTTCCACGTCTTCGACACGACGCTGCGCGACGGCGCGCAGCGTGAGGGCATCAACCTCACGGTGGCGGACAAGCTGGCCATCGCCCGGTACCTGGACGAGTTCGGGGTCGGGTTCATCGAGGGCGGATGGCCGGGCGCCAACCCGCGGGACACCGAGTTCTTCGCGCGGGCCCGCAAGGAGATCGACTTCCGGCACGCGCAGCTGGTGGCGTTCGGCTCGACCCGCAAGGCGGGCGGGGACGCGGCGAGCGATCCCCAGGTCAGGGGCCTGGTGGAGTCCGGCGCGCCGGTGGTGACGCTGGTGGCGAAGTCCCACGACCGCCATGTGGAGCTGGCGTTGCGCACCACGCTGGAGGAGAACCTGGAGATGATCCGGGACACCGTCTCCTACCTGCGGGAGCAGGGGCGGCGGGTGTTCGTGGACTGCGAGCACTTCTTCGACGGGTACCGGGCGAATCCCGACTACGCGCTGTCGGTGGTGCGTACGGCGGCGGGCGCGGGCGCGGACGTGGTCGTGCTGTGCGACACCAACGGCGGGATGCTGCCCGCACAGGTGCACACGGTCGTCACAGAGGTGCTCGCCGCCACCGGCGCGCGCCTGGGCATCCACACGCAGGACGACTCGGGGTGCGCGGTGGCGAACACCTTCGCGGCCGTCGACGCGGGCGCGACCCATGTGCAGTGCACGGCGAACGGGTACGGGGAGCGGGTCGGCAACTGCAACCTGTTCCCGGTGGTGGCCGCGCTGGAGCTCAAGTACGACCGGCGGGTGCTGCCCCCGGGCGCGCTCGCGGAGATGACACGGATCTCGCACGCGATCGCCGAAGTCGTCAACCTCGCGCCGTCCACCCACCAGCCCTACGTCGGCGTCTCCGCGTTCGCCCACAAGGGCGGCCTGCACGCCTCCGCGATCAAGGTCGACCCGGACCTCTACCAGCACATCGACCCCGAGGTCGTCGGCAACACCATGCGCATGCTGGTCTCCGACATGGCGGGCCGCGCCTCCGTCGAGCTCAAGGGCAAGGAGCTCGGCTTCGACCTGAGCGGGGACCGCGACCTGGTCGGCCGTGTCGTCGCCCGCGTCAAGGAGCGTGAACTCCAGGGCTACACCTACGAGGCCGCCGACGCGTCGTTCGAGCTGATGCTGCGCGCCGAGGCCGAGGGCCGCCCGGTCAGCTACTTCCGCACCGAGTCCTGGCGCGCCATCGTCGAGGACCGCCCCGACGGCAGCCACGCCAACGAGGCCACCGTGAAGCTGTGGGCCAAGGGCGAGCGGATCGTGGCCACCGGGGAGGGCAACGGCCCGGTCAACGCGCTGGACCTCGCCATGCGGGCGGGCCTCGAACGCATCTACCCGCCGCTCGCCTCCTTCCAGCTGGTGGACTACAAGGTCCGCATCCTGGAGGGGAAGCAGGGCACCGAGTCCACCACCCGCGTGCTCATCACCACCTCCGACGGCAGCGGCGACTGGTCGACGGTCGGCGTCGGCGAGAACGTCATCGCCGCGTCCTGGCACGCGCTGGCCGACGCGTACACCTACGGGCTGCTGCGCGCCGGGGTCGAACCGGCCGAGGCGTAGCCTCACGTTCGGACAGGCCAGGGGCCACCGCGGGCGCCGATTGCCGCCGAGCGGCACGCGGACGGGGGGGGGGGGGGGCGGGCCCCGGGGGGGCCCCCCCCCGCGCCCCCGCCCCCGCCCCCCCCCCCCCCCCCCCCCGCCCGCGGGCGCGCCGCGGGGCGCACCCGGCCGGGGGCGCCGCGCCCTGTCCTCCCCGGCCGGGGCCCCCGGGGGGGCCCCCGCCCCCCCGGGCCCCCCGGGGCCCCCCCCCGGGCCCCCCGCCCGGGGGCGCCACCGCACGGCACGTACGGCCCATACGGCCCATACGGCCCGCACGGATCGCGCGGGCCGCACGGATCGCGCGGACCGCTATGAAAGCGTCCACTTCTGGTTGGCCGTCCCGGTGCAGCTCCACAGCTGGACCGGGGTGCTGTTCGCCGAGGACTGGCCCGTCACGTCGAGGCACTTGTTCGCCGCGGTGTTGACCACGTCGCCCGCTGCCTCGACCCGCCACTGCTGCGCCCCCGTGCCGTTGCAGTCGTACAGCTGCACCTTGGCCCCGTTCGCCGTCGACGCCGCGTTCACGTCGAGGCACTTGCCGAGCGCCTTGATCGTGCCGTCCGAGCCGACGGACCACTGCTGGGCGGCGGTGCCGTTGCAGTCGTAGAGGTCTACGGCCGTGCCGTTCGCGCTGTTCGCACCCGCCACATCGAGGCACTTGCCGGCGAGGCCCCGAAAGGTGCCCGTCTGTGAGGACGGACCACCCGCCTGGGCACCCGACCAGGTGAACGTGGCCGAGGTGTTCGCCGGGACCGAGTAACTGAAGTTCTCGCCGCCCCAGTTGACGCGTATCTGCTGCGCGGAACCGGAACCGTTGTACGCCACCAGCGCCTTGGACCCGTCCGGGTTCTGGAACGCCACGTTCGGCAGCGCGGTGGACGAGGTCGAGTCGATCCGCGTCGCACCCGGCTTCACGAACTTCGTGACCTGGCCCATCGTGTAGTACTCGACGGTGTAGTCGACCTTGCCGCTGCCGTCGTCGTGCACGGTGACGAGGCCGGTGCAGGTGCCGCAACCGCCGTTGTGCGGGCCCATGTTCTGGTCCACCGCGAGCGACCACTTCACCCAGCTCTGCCCCCAGTTGCGGAAGTAGTCGACAAGGTTGTTCATGTCCTCGTTCTGCTGGTTGCCGATCCAGGTGCCGCCCGAGTGCTCGGTGTCGAACGCGGGCACGTCCGGGTACTGGTTGTGGACCTGCGTCTGCACGTCGATGTTGCCCGTGTAGCCGTGGTACGCGATGCCGCCGAAGTTCGGGTGGTCGCGGATCGCGGCGTCGTCCACGCTGGGCGCGGCGAACGACTGGTAGGAGTCCGGATTCCAGTCCAGCGCGAGGACCTTGGTCTTCAGCCCGGCGTTCTGGAGCGCGGGCAGCAGGTCGTTCTTCGCGAAGTAGGCCAGCCCCGACCCGTTCCAGTTCATGCCCGGATAGTCGGAGCCGACCGTCGGCTCGTTCTGCTCAGAGACGTAGTCGACGGGGATGCCCGCGGCCTGGTAGCCCTGGATGTACTTCACGAAGTACTGGGCGTAGGCGCCGTAGTACTGGGACTGGAGCCAGCCCTGGTTGTAGCTGTTGTTGTCCTTCATCCAGGGCGGCGCGGTCCACGGCGAGGCCATCACCGTCAGCGCGGGGTTGAGCTGCTTCGCCTGCTTGGTCAGCGGGATGACGTCGGTCTGGTCGTGCGCCAGCGAGAACCGCGACAGGCTCGGGTCGGCCGCGCCGTCGTCGTACGTGTAGCTGTTGCGGGCCAGGTCGGAGGCGCCCATCGGGTTGCGCAGGAAGCTGACGCCGATGCCGGAGGTCGGCGAGAACAGCTTGTTCATCACGTCGGTCCTGGTCGCCTGCGACAGCGCGCCGCTGCTGTTCATCAGGTACGCCGCGGTGTCCGTGAACGACGCGCCCGCGCCGGTGAACTTCTGGTACTTGGTGTTCTCGTCGACGGTGATGTTGGTGCCGCTGCCTCCCGTCCCGGACTGGAAGGCGACCGGGGTCTGCTGCTGGAGGCCCCGGGTCACATGGCGGCCGCCGGAGTCGTCCGTGCTGGTGAGCGTGATGTTCACCTGCTCGTTCGCGGCGTGCGCCGAAGTGGCGGCGAGGCCGGTGAGGCCGGCGGTGGCCAGCGCGCCGGCGAGCGCGACGCTCGCCAGCCGGCGGCCTGTGCCAGTCGGTTTCTGCATGGTGGGGCTGCCCTTCTCGACACTGAGGTGGGGGAGCGATTCAGGGTGCGGCGAGAGTGAACTGCGCCCCCGGACATCCGTCAAGGGGTTCCGTTTTCAGGAACTGAACGCGTGGGGCGCCCTCTTCGGGCCTGACCTGCGGCCCCCGTGCTCTGTAACAAAGGTGCGGACCAATGTCCGCGTGAAGTGTTGACGGCACGTCCGGCGCGCGGTTGACTCACCGTCCGGCGCCGGTACCGGTTCCGGAATCGGTTGCGGTACCGGCAGCATTTCCTCGACGGCGGGCGGAGCGGGAGGTCAGCATGCGTGTGACGATCGCGGACGTCGCACGCGAGGCCGGCGTGAGCAAGACGACCGTTTCGCGCGTCATCAATACCAGAAGTGAAGTCGACCGGGCGACGGCCGCCCGCGTCCGCTCGGTCATCGGCCGGCTCGGCTACGTCCCGAGCTCGGGCGCCGTCGGCCTCGCCCGCGGCACCAGCAGGACCCTCGGCATGCTGGTGCCCTCGCTCACCTGGTCCTGGATCGCGGAGGTGCTCCAGGGCGTCGTGGACACCGTCGAGGCGGCCGGGTACGGGCTGCTCCTCTACACCTGCAACCGGGGCACCGAGTCCGTCGAGCGGTTCGCGTCCCAGGTCTCCGCCCGCGCCTTCGACGGGCTCCTCGTCGTCGAGCCGGAGAACACTCTCGACACCATCGCCGCCATGCACCGGGGCGGGCTGCCCGTCGTCCTGATCGACGACCGGGGCCGGCACCCGGCGTTCCCCTCCGTCGTGACGACCAACCACGAGGGCGCGGCCGGTGCCGCCCGCCACCTCAGGGCGGGCGGGCGGCGGCGGCCCCTCGTGATCACCGGCCCCGGGCACTTCCCCTGCGTACAGGACCGGCTGCGCGGCTTCGCCTCGGTCCTGCCCGAACACGTCGTGGCCCCGGGCGACTTCACCGAGCGGGCCGGCCGCGACGCGGTCGAGCGGCACCTCGCGGCGGGCACGCCCTTCGACTCCGTCTTCGCCCACAACGACCTCAGCGCCGCGGGCGCGCTGCGGGCCCTGCGCGCCGCGGGCCGCACCGTGCCCGACGACGTCGCGGTGATCGGCTTCGACGACCTGCCGATGGCGCGGCACACCGAACCGCCGCTCACCACCGTCCGGCAGCCCGCGGGGCTGCT
This sequence comes from Streptomyces sp. 8L, assembly GCF_020176795.1. Classification (GTDB taxonomy): domain Bacteria; phylum Actinomycetota; class Actinomycetes; order Streptomycetales; family Streptomycetaceae; genus Streptomyces. The sequence continues at coordinate 34,078 of NZ_JAIUKE010000043.1, read as the reverse complement.
CGGCGAGACCGCGGCCCGGATGCTCCTCGGCCACCTCGGCGGCGTCCGGGCGCCGGACGAGCCCGTGGTCCTGCCGACGGACCTCGTGGTGCGCCGCTCGGCACCCTGAGCGGACTGCCGCGACCGGCTCTGCGCCCGCGAGTCCCCGCGGTTTCCCGTGTCTGGCCGGCCTGCCGGTCCGCCGGCCTTCCGGCCACGATCACCCGTTCGGGCAACGATTTAGTACAAAAGGCCCTAAAGTGGCCGTATGGGGCACAGGCGATCCACCACCGTCGCGGGGGTCCTGCTCGCCGGATCGGCCGCCGCCTTTGTGGTCGCGCCGGCCACTGAGGCCGCCACCGGGCCCGGGACCGTGGCCTCCGCCCTCCAGCGCGGGCCCGTCTACGTCGACCCGCGCGCGTCGGGCGAGCTCTCCGGGGCCCAGGCCAACGCGATCGCGAACAAGATAAAGAAGGCGGACAAGCCGCTGTTCGTCGCCGTCCTGCCGCGCAACGCGCAGTTCCCGCCGGACAGCGTCCTGCGCACGGTGCGCACCGACACCGGCGTCACGGGCCTGTACGCGATCCGGCTCGGCACCGGCTTCAACGCCGGCGCGGATTCCTCCGTCCTGTCCAGGCAGGCCGTCGCCAACCTGACGGCCGCGGCGAAACCTGGCGGGCCCGTCTCCGCGAACACCCAGCTCAACACCTTTGTGGACCAGGCGCTCCCGCAGCTGCGCGGCCACGCCCCGTCCTCCTGGAACGGCGACTCCGCGGGCGGTCCCGGCTCCGGGACCGCGCTCGCGGTGCTCGGCGCCGCGGTCGTCGCGGGTACGGCGGGCGTCTACGCCGTCGCCCGGCGCGGCCGCAACCGGCGCGCCTCCGAGGAGCGTGAGGCCCTGGAGCGCCTGCGGGTGGTCGTGGACGAGGACATCACGGCCTACGGCGAGGAACTCGACCGGCTCGACTTCCACCCGGACGAGGCGGGCGTGGACGAGGCGATGCGGGAGGACTACCGGCGCGGGCTCGACGCGTACGAGGCCGCGAAGGCGCGGATGGCGGCGGCACGCCACCCCGAGGACGTACGCCCGGTGACGTCCGCCCTGGAGGACGGCAGGTTCGCGCTCGCCTCGCTGGCGGCGCGCAGGGCGGGCACCGCGCTTCCCGAGCGGCGCCCGCCGTGCTTCTTCGACCCGCGGCACGGCCCGTCGGTACGGGACGAGGAGTGGATGCCGGAGGGCGGTGTGCCGCGCGCGGTGCCGGTCTGTGCGGCCGACGCGGCCCGGATCGAGACCGGCGAGGAGCCGGCGGGGCGCACCGTGGAGACGGTCTACGGCCGGCGGCCCTACTGGGAGGCGGGGCCGGTGTACGGGCCCTGGGCGGGCGGCTACTTCGGCGGCGGCCTGCTGCCCGGCCTGCTGTTCGTCACGATCCTCGGCTCGGCACTGACCGGCCCGGCCTACGCGGCGGACGGCGGCGGCTACGGAGGGGACGCGGGCGGCGACACCTCGGGGGCGGACTACGACCCCGGTGATTTCGGCGGCGGCGGCTTCGGGGACGGCGGCGGTGGCTTCGGCGGGGGAGACGGCGGCTTCGGGGGCTGATCCGTGCCCGCGGGCGCACGGGATCGGGAGTCGTGCCCGCGGGCACTCGGACTCCGAGTCCCTGTCCGCGAACGCACGGACCCCGGAGCCGCATCTACGGGCGCACGAGCCCCGGAGCCGTTGCCTACGGGCGCACGGGCCCGGGAGGGCGGGCGGCCAGGGGTGCCGCCCGCCGCGCTCCCCGGGTGCCGGGGCGCGCCGGGTCAGGCGGCCGGGGCCTGCTTGATGGCCGAGATGTCGAAGACGAGCTTGATCTTGTCGCCGACCAGCACGCCGCCGGTCTCCAGTGCGGCGTTGTAGGTCAGGCCCCAGTCGGAGCGCAGCAGCTCGGCCGTGCCCTCGAACCCGATGCGCTGGTTGCCGAACGGGTCGGTGGCCGCGCCGTTGAACTCCAGGTCGATGGTGAGCGGCTTGGTGACGCCCTTGATGGTGAGGTCGCCGGTGATGCGGTAGTCGTCCCCGCCCCGCTCCTCGGCGCTGGTCGAGCGGAACGTCATCTTCGGGAACGCCTCGACGTCGAAGAAGTCGCCGCCGCGCAGGTGGCCGTCGCGGTCCGGGGCGCCGGTGTCGACGGAGGCCATGGCGACATCGATGGAGGCCGTGGAGTTCGCGGGGTTCGCGCCGTCGATGAAGAGGCTGCCCTCGTGCTCGCCGAAGTGGCCGCGCACGTTGGTGACCATGGCGTGGCGGACGCTGAAGCCGATCTCGGTGTGGGCGGGGTCGATCACGTACTCACCGCTGAGCACGGCGAGCCCCGGGTCGACGGCGCCCTGGCCGGGAGCGGCGGCGCCGGTGTCGTTGCTGTCGGTACCTGTGTTCTTGCGGCCGAAGAGGGCCATGACGGGCTCCTTGGAGAGGGGACGGGTGCGCGTTCGCGCGTGCCATTCAACATTCAACGAACCGCTCTGGGGGGAACTCTAGAACCCCCTGGTTCAAAATTCAACCAGATGGGCCGAACGAGTGATTCTGTCGCTGTGACTATGGAGTTCCCACAAGAGGACGGGCCACTCAACTGTCCGGTCGCCACGCGGCGGTCGGAGTTCTGTTCAGCTCTGCCAGGAAACAGTGAAGGAGACTGTGAGGAACCCACGGCGCGCGCAAACCGGCGCGGTTCGTAGGGTTGGAACATGACCGTAGTGGAGGACATCCCTGGCGAGCCCGTCGACGCCAGGGGGCGTGTCGAGGAACTGCGGGCCCTGCGGGAGCGTGCCCGCCGAGGCCCGAGCGACCGGGCGACCGAGGCACAGCACGCCAAGGGCAAGCTCACGGCCCACGAGCGTATCGCGCTCCTGCTCGACGAGGGAACGTTCCGGGAGGTCGAGCAGTTGCGCCGGCACCGGGCGACCGGGTTCGGGCTGGAGGAAAAGAAGCCGTACACCGACGGTGTCGTCACCGGCTGGGGCACGGTGGAGGGCCGCACGGTCTTCGTCTACGCGCACGACTTCCGGATCTTCGGCGGCGCGCTCGGCGAGGCCCACGCCACCAAGATCCACAAGATCATGGACATGGCCATCACGGCCGGCGCGCCCCTGGTGTCCCTCAACGACGGCGCGGGAGCCCGTATCCAGGAGGGCGTCTCCGCGCTCGCCGGCTACGGCGGCATCTTCCAGCGCAACACCCGCGCCTCGGGCGTCATCCCGCAGATCAGCGTGATGCTCGGCCCGTGCGCGGGCGGCGCCGCCTACAGCCCGGCGCTCACGGACTTCGTCTTCATGGTCCGCGACACCTCGCAGATGTTCATCACGGGTCCCGACGTGGTCAAGGCCGTCACCGGCGAGAACATCACGCAGAACGGCCTCGGCGGCGCGGACGTGCACGCCGAGACCTCCGGCGTCTGCCACTTCGCGTACGACGACGAGGAGACGTGCATCGCGGAGGTGCGCTACCTCCTGTCGCTGCTGCCCCAGAACAACCGCGAGAACCCGCCGGCCGCCGAGAGCGACGACCCCGCCGACCGCCGCGCCGAGTCCCTCCTCGACCTGGTGCCCGTCGACGGCAACCGCCCGTACGACATGCGCAAGGTCGTCGAGGAGCTCGTCGACGACGGCGACTTCCTGGAGGTCCACGAGCGCTGGGCCACCAACATCATCTGCGCCCTGGGCCGGATGGACGGGCAGGTCGTCGGCATCGTCGCCAACCAGCCGCAGTCCCTCGCCGGCGTGCTGGACATCGAGGCCTCCGAGAAGGCCGCGCGATTCGTCCAGATGTGTGATGCCTTCAACATCCCGATCATCACTCTTCTCGACGTACCGGGCTTCCTGCCGGGCGTCGACCAGGAGCACGGCGGGATCATCCGGCACGGCGCCAAGCTGCTGTACGCGTACTGCAACGCGACCGTTCCGCGCATCTCGGTGATCCTGCGCAAGGCCTACGGCGGCGCGTACATCGTCATGGACTCGCAGTCCATCGGCGCCGACCTCACCTACGCCTGGCCCACCAACGAGATCGCCGTCATGGGCGCGGAGGGCGCGGCCAACGTGATCTTCCGCCGCCAGATCCTCGGCGCCGAGGACCCCGAGGCCATGCGCGCCCGCATGGTCAAGGAGTACAAGGCCGAGCTCATGCACCCCTACTACGCGGCCGAGCGCGGCCTCGTCGACGACGTCATCGACCCCGCGGAGACCCGCGAGGTCCTGGTGAGCGCCCTCGCCATGCTGCGTACCAAGCACGCGGACCTGCCGTCGCGCAAGCACGGCAACCCCCCGCAGTGACACCGTCGGCGACCTGACGATCCACGGAGACAACCCATGACCGACATCACTTCCGCCTCCCTGCTGCGCGTCGAGAAGGGCCAGGCCGACGCCGAGGAACTCGCCGCGATCACCGCGGTCCTGCTCGCCCGCGCCTCGGCGACCGAGTCGGCCGTCCCGGCCGGCCGCGGCCGTTCCGTGGCGGGCTGGCGCCGCCTGGAGCGCACGCCCGGCTTCCGCGCCCCGCACAGCTGGCAGGGCTGAGCCGCCGCGCGGAGCCGCACGGCCCCGCGGCCGCCGCAGTCCCGTCCCACGTCCCACGCGAAGGGCCCCGACTCCTCGGAGTACGGGGCCCTTTCGCGTTGCTCACGGCATCAGCGCAGCCGTGCCATGAGGGCGTGTTCGACGAGGGTGATGAGTCCGCTTTTGGCGTCGGCGCGGTGGCGGGCGTCGGTGGTGATGATGGGGGTGTCGGGGCCGATCTGGAGTGCTTCGCGTACTTCTTCGGGTGTGTAGGGCTGGTGTCCGTCGAAGCCGTTGAGGGCGATGACGAAGGGGAGTCCTGAGTTTTCGAAGTAGTCGACGGCGGGGAAGCAGTCGGCGAGGCGGCGGGTGTCGACGAGGACGATGGCGCCGATGGCGCCGCGTACGAGGTCGTCCCACATGAACCAGAAGCGGTCCTGTCCCGGGGTGCCGAAGAGGTAGAGGATGAGGTCCTGGTCGAGGGTGATGCGTCCGAAGTCCATGGCCACGGTGGTGGTGGTCTTGTCTCCGGTGTGGGTGAGGTCGTCGATGCCGGCGGAGGCGCTGGTCATGACGGCTTCGGTACGCAGCGGGTTGATCTCCGAGACGGCGCCGACGAACGTGGTTTTGCCCACGCCGAATCCGCCCGCCACCACGATCTTCGCGCTGGTGGTTGAGCGGGCGGTCGCTGCGCCGCTAGAGCTTGCGAAGTCCACTGAGCACCCTTTCGAGCAGTGTCACATCTGGTTGGCCGCCGGCGGACTCGTCGCCGCCGGGCTGATGAATGGCGACAAGTCCGGCCTCCGCCAGGTCGGCTACGAGAATCCGGGTGACGCCGAGGGGGATCGAGAGCAGTGCCGAGATCTCGGCGACCGACTTGACCTCGATGCAGAGCCGGCAGATCCGCTGGTGCTCGGGCAACTGCCCGTGCAGCGAAGCGAGATCCGCCGTGGTGCTGACCAGCGCCTCCATGGCGAGCTGGTACCGGGGCCTGGTACGGCCGCCCGTCATCGCGTACGGGCGTACCAGGGGGTTGTGCGGGCCCGTCGGCTCCCGGGTGGGCTCGGGAGCCGGCCGGGGAGCGATCGGCTGGATGCGCGAGGGCTCGTAGGGCCCCTGCGGCTGCTGGGCGCTCCGGCGGGGAGCGCCCCCCGTCGGGTAGCCCTCGGGGCCGCCCGGGTAGACCCCGCCGGGGCCGCTCCGATAGGTCCCGCCGGGCTGCGCACCGCTCGGGTGCATGCCGGGGAAGGGGTTGCCGTGCTGGGACACGCCGTGCCGGGGCCCGCCCTGGAGGGGGCCTTGGTACGGTCCGCCGCCGTTCTGTCCGCCGTTGTTCTGTGCGCCGCCGTTCTGTGGACCGTTCGGACGCATGTCCTGATACGGTCCGCCGTCGGGATAGCCACCCGCCGCCGCAGCGCCAGGACCTGAGTGGTGCGGGCCTGGGTCACCGGGGTACCGCCGGGCCCCGTCATAGGGGTACCCGTCTGGGGGTGTCGCCACTTTTCCTCCTCCGACTGCCGGCTGCCGGTCCCGCATCGCTGCGGAGCCGCGCCACCGCACCTTAATGGTGCGGCGGCGTGAAGCGCACTGTCTGTCAGTTGAGAAGACTTCCTTGGAGTTCGGCGCGGAGATCCGGTGTAAGTACTGTGCCCGCTCGGTCGACCAGCAGCGCCATCTCGTATCCGACGAGGCCGATGTCGGCCTCGGGGTGGGCGAGTACGGCGAGTGACGAACCGTCGGAGATGGACATGATGAAGAGGAAACCGCGCTCCATCTCCACGACGGTCTGGTTGACGGCGCCGCCCTCGAAGATCCGGGACGCCCCCGCGGTCAGCGAGGTCAGGCCGGACGCCACCGCGGCGAGCTGATCGGCGCGGTCCCGGGGGAAGCCCTCGGACATGGCCAGCAGGAGTCCGTCGGCGGAGACCACCACGGTGTGGGACACCCCGGGGGTGTTGTCCACGAAATTGGTGATCAACCAGTTGAGATTCTGCGCCGCCTGGCTCATCGGGCTCACACTAACGCTCCTGGTTGTAGGTACCGCCCGGGCCGTGGCCCGGTCTGTTCATGTCCGCCCCCGCGTCGCGGCCCCGCTGGACCCCGCTGCGCAGGTTGCTCAGCCTGCCGCGGATGTCCTCGGGCGCCCGGGAGACCTGGGGGCCCTCCTGCGGGGCCTGCTCCGCCGAGCCCTCGACCAGGTTGGCCTTCGGCACCCGCTTCGGCAGCCCCGACGAGGTCACCCCGCCCGCCTTCGGATCGCGCAGCTTCCCGGCCCTGAGGAAGCGCTCGTCGTTCGCCGAGCGCGGCTGCTCCGGGCCGTCCGCCCCGTCCGGTCCATTGTCGCCGTCGGACGCCGCTGTCGGGAGGTGTCCCGCCGCTCCGGTGCCGGTGGTGGTGTCGGTGTCCTGTGCGGGGGGTGGTTCCTGCCGGTCCTGGCGCGGCTTGGCCGTGCCCCGGCGCGGCAGGCCCGCCTCGGTCAGCGTGTGGCTGGCACTCGGCGAGGGTCCAGGACCGGAACGCTCGAAGCCTAGCCGGTCGCCGCCGTTCCCGTCAGCGTCGAAAGCAGGCTCCGATTCCGCCTCGGGCAGAACCGGGAACGCCTCCTGGTAGGTGCCCGCGTTCGCCCATTCACCCTGTTCGAAGCCGGTGCCGAAGCCCTCGGCGCCCGGTGCCCCGGCATCGCCTCCGGTCGCGTGGGGCGCTTCCGGATGGGCATCGCCACGCTGCTCGTCGTACGGGGCGGGGGCGGTGTGGTGATCGGTACCGAGGAAGCCGTCCTGTGCCGGGTACGTGTCCTGCGCCGGATAGCCGTCCTGTGCCGGATAGGTGTCCTGCGGCCCGTATGCCTGGGCGCCCCCGTACCCGCCGGGCGTCACGTACGCGGTGCCCTGTACGTAGTCGCCGTAGGCCGCGCCCGGCTGGGAGCCCGGGTACCCCTGCCATCCGTCGTCGTGTGCGACCGGGTAGGGCCGGCCGTCGCCGTAGGGGTCCTGCGCGGCCTGCTGCCGCCCGTCGTCGTACACGCCGGTGCCGGTGCTCTCCCGCGGCCCGTCGTACATGCCCGTGCCGGACCCTTGCCGCTGTCCGTCGTACGTTCCCGCTCCGGGGTCCTGCTCCTGCTGCCCGTACAGCCAGAACTGCTGTTCCGGGGCCGGCGCCGGGCTCTCCTGAGCGAGGCCGGGGCCCTGTGCCCCGTCCTGGGAGCCGGGTGCGAGGGCCGCGGGGGACCGGTCGGGTCCGGCCTCCAGGGCGGCGCGCCGCTCCTCGCGCATCAGCGTGCGGTTGACCGGGTCGAGCGTACGGGCCTCGTGCACGGGGTCCTGGCCGTAGCGCGAGTCGTCGAAGCCGAGTTCGGCGGCGGTCAGCGCCGGGGCGCCGTACCCCTGGCCCGCGGGGAGCGCGGAGGGGTGCTCGGGGATGATCCCGGAGACCGTGAACCCATCCTCGGGTGCGCCGGTCCCGCCGCCCCCGCCGTGGGTGATCGCGTCGGGCAGCATCACCAGCGAGGTGGTGCCCGCCTGCTCGCCCGAGGGGCGCAACTGCACGCGGATGCCGTGCCGGTCGGCCAGGCGGCCCACCACGAACAGGCCCATGCGCTGCGAGACGGCGACGTCCACGGTGGGCGGGTTGGCCAGCTTGTGGTTGATCTCCGCGAAGTTCTCGGCCGTCAGCCCGATGCCCCGGTCGTGGATCTCGATCATCAGCCGGCTGTCCGGCAGCCGGGTCGCCGTGACCCGCACCCTCGTCTGCGGCGACGAGAACGTCGTCGCGTTCTCCAGCAGTTCGGCCAGCAGGTGGACGAGGTCGGTCACGGCCTGGCCGTGTATCTCCGTCTCCGGCAGGCCCGCGAGCTCGATCCGCTCGTACGCCTCGACCTCGGAGCACGCGGCGCGCAGCACGTCCACCAGCGACACCGGCTGGTTCCACCGGTGGCCCGGCTCCTCGCCCGCGAGGACCAGCAGGTTCTCGCCGTTGCGGCGCATCCGGGTCGCGAGGTGGTCCAGCTTGAACAGGTTCTCCAGCTGCTCCGGCTCACCCTCGTGGTTCTCCAGCTCCGTGATGAGGGTGAGCTGCCCCTCGATCAGCGACTGGTTGCGGCGCGAGAGGTTCGTGAAGATGGCATTGACGTTTCCGCGCAGCATGGCCTGTTCTGCGGCGAGCCGCACCGCCTCCCTGTGCACCTGGTCGAAGGCGCGAGCGACCTCCCCTATCTCGTCGCGCGAGTCGACCGGGATGGGCGCGACCCGCGTCGCGAGCTGCTCGGGGCGCGCGTTCGGCCCGCTGCGGGAGAGCTGGTCGACCATCAGCGGCAGCCGCTGTTCCGCGATGCCGAAGGCGGCCGTGCGCAGCGCCCGCATGGCGTGGCTCATCTGGCGTGCCATGAGCGCCGCGATCACGAACGCGACCAGCAGGGCGAGGAGTACGCCCGCGCCGTTGAGGATCGCCGTGCGCCGGGCGTTCGAGGCGATGTCGCCCGCGTCCGTGACGGCCTTGGCGACCAGGCCCTTCTCGATCGTGGTGTAGCCGTCGAACTTGGCGGTGGAGGCCGCCATCCAGGTCGTGGGAGTGATGCCCTCTGCCTTCAGGTCCTTCGGGCTCTTCCCGGACCCGATGGCGGCGGCCATGCCGTCCAGCACGGACCCGCCCGTACTCCTCGGGGGAGTGACATCGGCGGGCACGGAGCCCTTGGGCGGGTCCTGCGCCGCGACCTTCTTCATCACGGCGGTCAGGCGGGCCGTGTCGGCGGCCGTACCGCCCGACTGGTACTCCTCGACGGAGATGCCCTCCAGATAGGCGTACGAGTTGAGGGCGACCAGCTGCCCGGACCTGATGTCCGGCTTCGGGTTCGGGCGGACGAGCAGCTCGAGGCCGATCGAGCGCTGGAGCGACTCCGCGGCCTTGGCCAGCTGGATCGCGTACAGCGTGCGGCCGTAGCTCGTGATGTTGCCCGTGCCGAGGCCCAGCTCGTTGGAGAACTCCATCAGCGAGTGCTGGACCTGGACGTAGCCCTCCTGGGTCGCCACGGGACCGCCGTGCCCGTCGCTCTTGTCGGGGGTCTCGATCGCGTCGGTGTACGCGGACGCGCGCAGCCGCGCCAGCTTCGGCTCGACGGCGCGGAACAGGCTGAGGCGGCGCTTGAGGCGCGGCTCGTCGGGCATGGTCGAGGCGGCGGCGTCGAACCGCTTCTTCGCCCGGTCGGTGGCGGCCCTGGTCCTGCTGACGAGCGGATCGTCGCGGTGGCCGGTGAGCAGCGGCTGTGCGGTCAGGTCGCGCTCGTTCAGCAGCGCCTGGCTGTAGTCGGAGGCGGCCCGCACCACCCGGGCGGTGTGCTCGGCGTCCCGCGCCTCGTGCCAGGTGTCGACGGACCCCTTGACCTGGAAGCCGCCCATCACAAGACCGACGAGGACGGGCAGCAGGAGAATGGCGTTCAGCCGGGTGGGCACCCGCCAGTTGCGCGGGGAGAGGCGGCTGGAACTGCCGGTCGCGGCGGCCGGGGCGGCGCTCGGCGGCACGGCTGCGCGCGGCGTCGCGGTGGCGCCGTCCCGTGCCTCCTCAGCGGAGCTCGTCCTGCTTCGCCTCACTCGACCAACAACCTCTCGGCGACGGCACCTGCGCTGTGCCGTGTTTCGTTTCGGGGCCGTAACGCAACCACTCGGGAGCCGTCGAATTCCAGCATGTGTCACGGCTGTGTTCCAAACAGTGGGAACCAGCCATTCCGAGTGATCCAGGCCTCAGATAAAGCGGGCGTAAGGGGCGAGATCCGCCAAAAGGCGGGAGGTTGGTGAGCGCAGGGGAGCCGGGCGACCGCAACGCGTGGCGGAGCGCGGTGAATTCTCTGTCGAAACGTTATGAAGGCCACGGTGGGCCGTGTCCGAAGACACAGCCCACCGCCGGGGCCGCGTACAGCAACTGGCGTATGGAAAAGACTATTTGAGCCGTGCCATGAGGGCGTGTTCGACGAGGGTGATGAGTCCGCTTTTGGCGTCGGCGCGGTGGCGGGCGTCGGTGGTGATGATGGGGGTGTCGGGGCCGATCTGGAGTGCTTCGCGTACTTCTTCGGGTGTGTAGGGCTGGTGTCCGTCGAAGCCGTTGAGGGCGATGACGAAGGGGAGTCCTGAGTTTTCGAAGTAGTCGACGGCGGGGAAGCAGTCGGCGAGGCGGCGGGTGTCGACGAGGACGATGGCGCCGATGGCGCCGCGTACGAGGTCGTCCCACATGAACCAGAAGCGGTCCTGTCCCGGGGTGCCGAAGAGGTAGAGGATGAGGTCCTGGTCGAGGGTGATGCGTCCGAAGTCCATGGCCACGGTGGTGGTGGTCTTGTCTCCGGTGTGGGTGAGGTCGTCGATGCCGGCGGAGGCGCTGGTCATGACGGCTTCGGTACGCAGCGGGTTGATCTCCGAGACGGCGCCGACGAACGTGGTTTTGCCCACGCCGAATCCGCCCGCCACCACGATCTTCGCGCTGGTGGTCGATCTGGCGGAGCCGGAACCGCTAGAGCTTGCGAAGTCCACTGAGCACCCTTTCGAGCAGTGTCACGTCCGGAGCGCCGCCCGCCTCGCCGTTGCCCGGCTGGTGGATGGCGACCATGCCCGCTTCGGCCAGGTCCGCGACGAGGATGCGCGCCACGCCGAGCGGCATGCTGAGCAGCGCCGAGACCTCGGCGACCGATTTGACCTCGCGGCACAGGTGGCAGATCCGCTGGTGCTCGGGGAGCAGCGTGGCGAGGTGGGCGGGGTCCGCCGTCGTGCTGACCAGCGCCTCGATGGCGAGCTGGTACCGGGGCCTGGTACGGCCGCCGGTCATCGCGTACGGACGTACCAGCGGCTGGTCACCCTCCGGTCCGTAGCTGGCGTCCACCGAGGCGCCGTACGGATCGTGAGAGGCGGTGGGCGGGGTCATTGATCCTCCGGGCGTGACAGCAAGGTGTCTGCGTGCCGTCTGAGTGGCCGGTGGGGGACGGCTCGCGGCCTGACGGTTGGTGGGCTGGGGCGGTACCTGTGGGAAGCCTCAGTGCAGCAGGCTTCCCTGGAGTTCGGCGCGGAGGTCCGGGGTGAGGACCGTGCCCGCTCGGTCGACGAGGAGCGCCATCTCGTAGCCCACGAGGCCGATGTCGCACTCGGGGTGGGCGAGCACGGCCAGCGAGGAGCCGTCGGAGACGGACATGAGGAAGAGGAAACCGCGTTCCATCTCCACCACGGTCTGGTTGACGGGCCCGCCTTCGAAGATCCGGGACGCCCCCGCGGTCAGCGAGGTCAGCCCGGACGCCACGGCCGCGAGCTGGTCGGCCCGGTCCCGTGGAAAGCCTTCCGACATGGCCAGCAGCAGCCCGTCGGCGGAGACCACGACCGTGTGCGACACCCCGGGGGTGTTGTCCACGAAATTCGTGATCAACCAGTTCAGGTTCTGTGCAGCCTGACTCATCGGACTCACGGACGCTCCTGCTGGTGAGAGGGGCCGAAGTCGAACCCGCCGCCGTTGGTACCACCGGCGCCGGCGCTGCGGCCCTGCTGGATTCCCCGGCGGAGGTTGGTCAGCCGGCCCCGGACGTCCGCGGGTGCACGGGACACCTGCGGGCCGGTCTGCGTGCTCTGCTCCTGCGCGGTACCCGGCACCAGATTGGCGCGCGGGACCCGGCGGGGCAGGCCCGAGGTGGTGATGCCGCCGGCCGCGGGCTTCTTGACCCGCTCGGCCTGCCGCACCAGTTCGTCGTTGGGAGAGGCGCGCCACGCCGAGTTCGGCGCGGGCCCTGTCGGTGAGGGGGCCGAGGGGGCCGGGCCCGACGCGTCGCTCCTGCCGGGTACCGGGCCGAACAGCGGGTCGGCCGGGGCCGGTTCGCGGCGCAGGCCGCTTCCCGGGTCACGGCGCGGCATCGCAGGGCGGGCGCCGTCGGGCCGCTGCCGCTGTTCGAAGGACCGCTGCTCGCCGTAGCCCGCGTCCTGCCGCGGGGCGGCGCCGGGCGCCGGGGCGTCCGCCTGGCCGTTCCGGCCGGCCGAGGGGTAGTCGCTCCCGCCGTTGCCGCCGCTCTGGTTCGCGCCGTGGAACCAGTTCGTCTCCAGCGCCTCGTACAGCGGGGTACGTCCGTCGCCGGGGCCGGCGGCCGGCGGCAGCGCGTCCTGCTGCTGCGGGCCGCGGCCGCCCGACGGGGACTGCGGCTGCTGTCCCATGCCGCCCTGCGGGTTCTGCTGCGGCTGGTAGTCCTGCCGGCCGTAGTCCTGCTGCCGGTAGTCCTGCTGGTCGCCCTGCTGGCGGCCGTAGTCCTGGGCGCCGCCCCGGGGCCCCTCGTCGTAGCCGGCCGGCGCGGACGTCTGCCCGCCGTACGGGGCGCCCTCGCCGTACACCGGGTGCCGGCCGGTGTCGTACACGGGGTTCTGACCCGTGTCGTAGGCCGGGTTCTGGCCCGGGACCGGGTGCCGGCCCGTGTCGTACGCGTTGCCGCCGGGGCCGGCGACCGGGTGCGCTCCCGTGTCGTAGGGGGAACTCGCGGCGGGGCCCTGGAGAGGCTGCCTGCCGGTGTCGTACGCGTTGCCGCCGGCGTCGGGGCCCTGCTGCGGGGCGTACCCGGAGCGGGTGTCGTAGTCCGGGCGCTGCGAGTCCAGGTCCTGGCGGGCGAACTGACCCGTGGACGGCATGGACGACGGGTCCTGGGGGCTCAGCGGTCCCTGCGGCCGCTGGGGGCCCCGAGGCCCCTGCGGCGCCGTGCCCTGGTCCCGTACGGGACCGCCGGAGGGTGCTCCCTGACCGGGCCGCGGCGCGTCGAAGTCGGGGCGGGCGAACTCGGCGGTGGAGCCGGGCCCCTGCCGGTCGTCCTGGCGCGGCGCCTGCCGTCCGGTGCCCGGCCGGGCGAACTGGCCGGCGGCCGGCTCCTCGTGGCCGCGCGGCGCGTCGAGCGAGGGCCGCAGCGGTATCCGCTCCTGCCGCTCGGGCGGGGTGTTCCCCGGGCCGCCGGGCAGCTGCGCGCGCGGGGCGCCGGGCGGCGGCAGCTGCCGCTCGTCCCCGCGACCGGAGCCACCGCGACCCTCGGGTCCCGGGGCGAAGGCGTTCTGCGCCTGGCCGCTGAAGCCGCCCCGTGCCGACGGGTCGGCGCCGCCGGAACCGGGCGCCACGGGGCCCTGGCCGCCGAAGGCGTCGGGCCCGGCCGGGCCGCCGAAGACGTCCCCGCGCACCGGGAGCGCGCGGTCCTGGCCGCCCTGGCCGCCCTGGAAGGCCGGGCCGCCCTGCCTGTCCCGGCCGGACGGGCCGCCGGGACCAGGAACGTTCGGGCCGGGGCCGCCCGCGCCGCGGTCGAAGCCGCCGCGGTCGTAACCGGCGGGTTCGGGCCGGCCGGGACCGCCGCCGATGGCGGGCATCTGCGCGGTGGCAGGACCCTGGTCCGCGCCCGCGTCCTGTCCTGGCCGGTCCTGGGTGCCGGGGCCCGCCGGCCCCTGGCCCGCGCCGAAGGCGTTCTGCGCGAAGAGACTGGCCGAGCCCGCGCCCCGGTCCTGGGCGCCGGAGTCCTGCGGGGAGCCGCCCCGGGCCGCGCCGTTCGGGCGGCCCGGCTGCGACGTGTCCCGGGCGGGCAGCGCCGCGCGCGGGGCCGCGCCCGCTCCGACCTGGCCGCGCGGGGCGCCCGCTCCGGTGCCGGTGCCGGAGCCGAGCCGGTTGCCGCCGGTGCCGAGACCGGCGAGACCGCCGCCAGGGCCCGCGCCGAGACCCGGCTTCGCCCCGGCCGCGGGCGCGCCGCCCGGGCCGCTGGTGAGGCGCGCGGCGGGTGCGTTCTGGGCCGGCCGGCCCTGGCCCGCGGCTGCCCCGGGCTTGCCGGGCGCCTTCTTCCCGCCGTGTGCGACGTCGACGGGCAGCATGACGAGTGCCGTCGTACCGCCGGAGTCGGAGGGCCGCAGCTGGATGCGGATGCCGTGGCGCAGGGACAGCCGGCCGACCACGAACAGGCCCATGCGGCGCGAGACCGAGACGTCCACGGTGGGCGGCGAGGCGAGCCGCTCGTTGATCGCGGCCAGGTCCTCGGGGGACAGGCCGATACCGGTGTCGTGGATCTCCACCAGCACGCGCCCGTCGGGCAGCGCGTGGCCGGTGACCCGGACCTTCGTCTGCGGGGACGAGAACGACGTCGCGTTCTCCAGCAGCTCGGCGAGCAGGTGGACGAGGTCGTTGACGACGCGTCCCGCGACCTCCGTCGCGGGTACGGCGGCCAGTTCGATGCGCTCGTACTGCTCCACCTCGGACGCGGCGGCGCGCAGCACGTCGACGAGGGGGACCGGGCGGGTCCACCGGCGGCCCGGCTCCTCGCCGGCGAGGACCAGCAGGTTCTCGCCGTTGCGGCGCATACGGGTCGCGAGGTGGTCGAGCTTGAACAGCGAGGACAGCTGGTCCGGGTCCGCCTCGCGGGACTCCAGTTCGGAGATGAGCGAGAGCTGGCGCTGGATGAGGCCCTGGCTGCGGCGCGAGAGGTTGGTGAACATCGCGTTGACGTTGCCCCGCAGGAGGGCCTGCTCGGCGGCGAGCCGGACCGCCTCGCGGTGCACGTGGTCGAAGGCCGCGGCCACCTGGCCGATCTCGTCCCGCGAGTGGACACCGACGGACTCGACGGAGGTGTCGACGTCCTGCGGGTCGGACTCGGAGAGCTCCTTGACCAGCTCGGGCAGCCGGTCCTGAGCGACCTTGGTGGCCGTGTCCTGGAGCCGGCGCAGCGAGCGGATCATGGACCGGGCCACGATGAACGCGCCCACCAGGGAGACGCCGAGGACCAGCAGGATCAGCGCACCGTTGATGATCGCGTCGCGCTGCGACTGCGTGCGCAGCTGCGTCGCCTTGGTCTCCATCTGGCCCAGCAGCGTGGACTCGATGGTCTTCATCGTGTTGATGCGGACCGAGGCCTGGTCGATCCAGTCCTCGTAACTGCGGTTCGGCTGGTTCGCGAGGCCGTCGGAGCTGCCGAGCACGCGGTTCTCGTAGTCGTCGGCCGCCTGGATCTCGGGGCTGCCCTCGCCCTCCAGGGGCGCCATCAGCTCCTCGGCGTTGCCGCCCATCGACTCGTAGAGGGAGCGGAACGTGGTGAGTTCGTTCCGTTCCTTCGTCGCGGCCGCGTTGCCGTACAGCCGGTCGGAGTTGCTCAGCTTGCCCCGGTGCTTCTTCGGGTCCTCGGGCAGCGCGGCGGCGATGATCGCGCGCTGGATGGAGGCGTACTCCTTGGCGGACGAGAACGCGGCGAGCGCGCGGGTCCGCTTGATCATGTCCGGGTTGTTGGTGGCCTGCGCCATGTCCTGGGACAGGCTCAGCAGGGACGTCACCAGCTGGTCGTACGAGTCGACGGTCAGGGACGAGGCGCCCGGCGTCTGGTAGGAGCTCTCGCGCAGGTCGCTGATCTGCTGGACCTGGGTGGCGATCTGGTTGACGTTGGCCCGGATGCTGTTGAGCGTGTCGTCGCCGCTGTCGGTGTTGCCGATCGAGTTGGTCGCTTCGAGGAACGACTTGCTCGCCCGGTCGGTCTGGGTGCGCAGCTGCTTGATGCTCAGGTCGTCGGCGGGGACGCCGTGGCTGAGAGGACCGGCCTCCTGGTCGCGTTCGGCCTGGAGCTGGGCGGCGAGGGTGGTCGCCTCCTTGGTCATCTCCGTGAGCAGCTGCATGTGGTCGAGCTGGCGGATGTCGTTGACGGAGTCGTCGATCCGCAGGGCGCCCAGCGTGGTGGCGGCGACCACCGGCAGCGCGAGCAGGGAGACCAGGCGCGTGCTGATGCGCCAGTTGCGCAGGGCTATTCGGGAGCCCGAGTCCGGCGTCGGCCGCGGGGCCGCGGCGGCGGGATCGGCCGCCGCACCGGGGCGGGCGACGCGGTCGCTCTCGCCCGACGGGCCCGCCGTCCTGTTCTGGGTGTGCTGGGCCGAGGAGCCGCGTTCGGTCCCACCGCGGGGCTCCTGCTCCGCCGCAGCACTGCTATCCCTCTTAGAACGTCCCTGCACTAGCGTCGCAACCTCTGGACCAGGCGTCCCACCACGTGCGGCAGGACGGTGTCGGCGTCGTGGGGGTGCGAGACGCCCCCCAGTGGTGGTCGTGAGTCACCGGCGCTGTTCCCCTTGCCCTGCGGCACACGCGACGTTGCCGTCGCGCCCGTGTGCGCCGGGTGGGAACTCGCGGCGGTGGGGGTGATTCCAGCACAGTGGCGGATCTCCAACAAGGTCTGACGGCACCGGTGTGACCTGTATGACGCGGCGTAACGAGCGGATCACGAAACGTCGAAAGTGATCACGGAGAAAACGGGTGATTACGGATCATCCGCGAGGGGGCGGCAGGTGTCCCAGTCCTCATGATCGGCAGCGGAATGCTGGTGTCTGGTGCGAGATGACCGTTTTCATGACGGCCTGGGAGACCGGGATTTGCGCGGATTGTCCGTCAAGTGGTGAGTAAAATCACAGCAACGGGGCGGGGAGAGCGCGCGTTTGACGGGAATCAGATGTTTAGCCTGACGCTTTACGGGATGGCCGCCGGAGGCGGTTCCCGGCGGCCCGTTCGCCGGTTGCCGGTTCCGGGTCGCCGTGTCCGGGTTCCCGCTTCGGGTTCCTGACGTTCCGCCGCCCGCGTTCGCGCACCCACCCGCCCCCGTACCCGCGAGACCTAAGGACCCAGAAGACCCCATGAAGACGACGATGATCTTCCGGAAGACCGCCAACCCGAAGCGCACCACGCTGGCCCATCTCGCGGACGCCGCACACCTCGTGCGCACGGAGGCGACCGAGCACCCGCTCACCCTGCCGAACCGTACGGCCAACCCCCGGCGCACCCAGCTGATGACCGCTCCCGTGACCCCGCAGGCCGCCCCCGCCGAGTAGCCGTACGGCCGCCGCCAGGCCCGGACCGGTCCTCTCCAGGGGCTATCAGCGGCGCTGGTGCCGTGGCGGACGCGCCGGCGCCGGCTCCCGTGCTGGTGGCGGGCATGCGAGCCCGGTCGGTCCCGCCATGCCGGTCCGGCAGGACCGATCCGCCGGGCCGGTCCGTGCGGGATTCCGCCGGTCCGGCGGGATCGATCCACCGGCGGCCCCGTCCGCACCCGGCGGTACGCACCCGCCTCTCCGCACCGCGCTAGCCTGATGGCCAGATTTCTGACCATCCTGACCATCCCGACCAGGTCCGCGAGTGAAGTGAGGGGCGACAGCAAACCGTGCGCATCGCCAGGTTCTCCATCGACGGCAATGTCGCCTTCGGCGCGGTCGAGGACGCGGGAGGCGGCGACCCGGCCGGCCTGCTCCTCGACATCATCAAGGGCGTCCCGTACAGCGGCGCCCAGCTCAGCGGCAAGAAAGTGCGCCTGAGCGAGGTACGCCTCCTGCCGCCGGTGCTCCCCAGCAAGGTCGTGGCCGTGGGCCGCAACTACGCGGAGCACGCGGCGGAGCTGGGCAACGAGGTCCCCGAAACGGCGATGACCTTCTTCAAGCCCAGCACCTCCGTCATCGGCTCGGGCGACCCCATCGTCCACCCGGACTTCTCGGACGACGTCCACTACGAGGCGGAACTCGCCGTCGTCATCGGCACGCTCTGCCGCGAGGTGCCCCGCGAACGCGTCAAGGACGTCGTCTACGGCTACACCTGCGCCAACGACGTCACCGCCCGCGACCTCCAGAAGTCCGAGAAGCAGTGGGCCCGCGCGAAGGGGTTCGACACCTCCTGCCCGCTCGGCCCCTGGGTGGAGACCGAGCTCGACCCGTCCGACCTGACGGTGCAGTGCACCGTCAACGGCGAGCAGCGGCAGCTCGGCCGCACCAGTCAGATGATCCGCAGCGTGGAGGACCTGATCGTCCACGTCAGCGAGGCCATGACGCTGCTGCCGGGGGACGTCGTCCTCACCGGCACCCCCGCGGGCGTCGGCCGGCTCTCCGTCGGCGACGAGGTCGCCGTCACCATCGAAGGCATCGGCACTCTCACCAACAAGGTGATCAAGCGTGGCTAACGGCTCCGTCCGCGTACGTTTCTGTCCCTCGCCGACCGGCAACCCCCATGTGGGCCTGGTCCGCACCGCCCTGTTCAACTGGGCCTTCGCCCGGCACAACGGCGGCAAGCTGGTCTTCCGCATCGAGGACACGGACGCCGCGCGCGACTCCGAGGAGTCCTACGCGCAGCTGCTCGACTCGATGCGCTGGCTCGGCCTCGACTGGGACGAGGGCCCCGAGATCGGCGGCCCGCACGCGCCCTACCGCCAGTCGCAGCGCATGGACATCTACCGCGACATCGCCGAGCGGCTCCTCGCGAGCGGCCACGCGTACCGCTGCTACTGCACCACCGAGGAGCTGGACGAGCGCCGCGAGGCCGCCCGCGCGGCCGGCCGGCCCTCCGGCTACGACGGCCACTGCCGCGACCTCACCGCCGAGCAGATCGCCGCGTACGAGGCGGAGGGACGGCGGCCCATCGTCCGCTTCCGGATGCCCGACGAGCCGATCACCTTCACCGACCTGGTGCGCGGCGAGCTGACCTTCACCCGGGACAACGTCCCGGACTACGGCATCGTGCGCGCCAACGGAGCCCCGCTCTACACGCTGGTCAACCCCGTCGACGACGCGCTGATGGAGATCACGCACGTGCTGCGCGGCGAGGACCTGCTCTCCTCGACCCCGCGCCAGATCGCCCTGTACCGGGCGCTCATGGAGCTCGGCACCGCCAAGGGAGTACCGGCCTTCGGGCACCTGCCGTACGTGATGGGGGAGGGCAACAAGAAGCTCTCCAAGCGCGACCCGCAGGCCTCCCTCAACCTCTACCGGGAGCGCGGCTTCCTCCCGGACGGGCTGCTCAACTACCTGTCCCTGCTGGGCTGGTCGTTCGCCGCCGACCAGGACATCTTCTCCATGGACGAGATGGTCGCGGCGTTCGAGATCACCGCGGTCAACGCCAACCCGGCGCGCTTCGACCTGAAGAAGGCCGAGGCGATCAACGCCGACCACATCCGCCAGCTCGACGTGAAGGCGTTCACCGAGGCGTGCGCGCCCTGGCTGGCCGCCCCGCACGCGCCCTGGGCCCCCGAGCAGTTCGACCAGGCCGGGTTCGACGCGCTCGCGCCGCTGGCGCAGACGCGGGTCACCGTCCTCTCCGACATCACGGCCAACGTCGACTTCCTCTTCCTGGACGAGCCGGTGTGGGACGAGGCGTCCTGGACGAAGGCGATGAAGGGCGATCCGGTGGCGCTGCTCACGACGGTGCGCGCGGGACTCGCCGACGTGCCCTGGGAGGCCGACGCGCTGAAAAACGCGGTCCTGGCCGCGGGCGAGGAGCACGGGCTCAAGCTCGGCAAGGCGCAGGCGCCGCTGCGCGTCGCCGTCACGGGCCGCACCGTGGGCCTGCCGCTGTTCGAGTCGCTGGAGGTCCTGGGCCGCGAGCGCACCCTGGCCCGCGTCGACGCCGCGCTCGCGAAGCTGGCGGCGGCGTAACCGCACCGCTCGCGCACCGTACGGGGCGGGGCGGGCCGCCGGTCACCACCGGCGCCCCGCCCCGTACGCGTCTTCCGCCCCCCGCTCCTTCCTCTGAGCGGCCCTTCCGAACCCGCCGCCTACGGCACGCGCGCGGCGCCCGCGTAGAGGAACACCGGCAGGGAACCCGGGTCCGGCGCCGGGGTGTCCTTGAACCACTCCGCGGCCGTGACCACTCCGGGTTCGACCAGGTCGAGGCCCTCGAAGAACCGCTCGATCTCGGCCCGCGAGCGGAGCTGGTAGGGGATGTCGCTGCGGTACCTGTCCTGCGCCCCGGCGCCGTCGGGAGCCCGGTGGGTCTCCATCGAGGCGTGCGACAGCAACAGGCAGCTGCCCGGCGCCAGCGCGTCCGTGAAGGAGCGGACGATGCCGCGCGGGTCCTCCTCGTCCAGGATGAAGTGGAGGACCGCGACGAGGGACAGGCAGACGGGGCGGCTCAGGTCGAGCAGTTCGGCCGCCCGCCTCAGGATGGTCCCGGGCGCGCGGACGTCGGCGTCGAGGTACTCGGTGCGGCCCTCGGTCGACGAGACCAGCAGTGCCTGCGCGTGCGTGAGCACGATGGGGTCGTTGTCGACGTAGACGACGCGGGCCGCCGGATTGACGCCCTGGGCGATCTGGTGGAGGTTCGGCTCGGTCGGGATGCCGGTGCCGACGTCGAGGAACTGGTCGATGCCCAGGCCGGCCGCCCACGCGACGGCCCGGTGCATGAACGCCCGGTTCTGCCGGGCGGTGTGCGCGACGGCCTCGGGGAGCCACTCGCCCAGTTCCTGGTCGACCTGGTAGTTGTCCTTGCCGCCCAGCAGATAGTCGTAGACGCGTGCCGAGTGCGCTTTGCTCGTGTCGATCTGCGGCCTGGGAACACCTGACGCCATAGGGGGCTCCGGTTGCGTAGGGATGCGGGCGGGGGGTGGTGGCCGCCGTCAGTCTCACAGCCAACAAGGCGGTGGTCAAAGGTGGTTGCGGCGGAATCAGCGCCTCCGGGCCCGGGACGAGCGGCGGTCGGGAGAGACCGGGGCAGGCCGGGGATCGGCGCGGTCCGGAGAGACCGGCGCGGTCCGGTGCGACGGCCGCGGGGCCGGACCCCGTGCCGTCCGGCGGGGACGGTCGCGGCGGCCGTCCTGAGCTGGTGCGGATCGCCGCTCTGACGGCTCTGCCCGCCTTGCCGCACGGGGGAACTCGTTTTGGAGCGGTGTCCGGCATCGGGTAATGTTCTTTCTGCACCGCCCAAGGGAGACAAGCGCTCCGGGGGGTGTAAACCAAACAAACCCCCACCAGGGGGTTGTGTTTTGGTGGGCTATGGTGTAATTGGCAGCACGACTGATTCTGGTTCAGTTAGTCTAGGTTCGAGTCCTGGTAGCCCAGCGCAGATGTTCTCTGCAACGCCCCCGTTGTGTAGCGGCCTAGCACGCCGCCCTCTCAAGGCGGTAGCGCCGGTTCGAATCCGGTCGGGGGTACGGATCTTCCTCGTGGGGAGATCGCTGGGGCCCCGTTGTGTAGCGGCCTAGCACGCCGCCCTCTCAAGGCGGTAGCGCCGGTTCGAATCCGGTCGGGGCTACTGGTCTATACCATGGGCTATGGTGTAATTGGCAGCACGAGTGATTCTGGTTCATTTAGTCTAGGTTCGAGTCCTGGTAGCCCAGCTTCGCACGATCAGGCCCCCGTTGTGTAGCGGCCTAGCACGCCGCCCTCTCAAGGCGGTAGCGCCGGTTCGAATCCGGTCGGGGGTACAGAGAAAGAAGGCCGAGGCCCTCTCCTTCACGGAGGGGGTCTTCGTCGTGTACGGGACCGGCCGAGGTGCCGGACCGGTCGCGGACGCCGGCCGAGGTGCCGGGCCGATCGTGGGCGCTCGCCGAGCTGCCGGGCCGATCTCGGGTGCTCGCCGAGCTACGGGCCGTTCGCGGGCGCGTGCCCCGAGCGGCTGCGGGACCGGTCGCGGCCGCCCGCCCGCCCACGGGTGCCCCCGCGGGCGCGCAGGCGCTACGCGCCCCTGCGCAGCGCCTCCGACAGCCGGCCCGCCGCGTCGATCACGGCCTGTGCGTGCATCCGGCCCGGGTGCCGGCTCAGCCGCTCGATCGGGCCGGACACGGACACCGCCGCCACCACCCGGTTCGAGGGCCCGCGCACCGGGGCGGACACCGACGCGACACCCGGCTCGCGCTCGCCGATCGACTGGGCCCAGCCCCTGCGCCGTACGCCCGACAGGGCCGTCGCCGTGAACCGCGCGCCCTGGAGGCCCCGGTGCAGCCGCTCGGGCTCCTCCCAGGCCATCAGGATCTGCGCGGACGAGCCCGCCTTCATCGTCAGCGTCGAGCCGACCGGCACGGTGTCCCGCAGGCCCGAGAGCCGCTCCGCCGCCGCCACGCAGATGCGCATGTCCCCCTGCCTGCGGTAGAGCTGGGCGCTCTCGCCCGTCACGTCCCGCAGGTGGGTGAGGACCGGGCCGGCCGTCGCCAGCAGCCGGTCCTCGCCGGCCGCCGCCGCGAGCTCCGCGAGGCGCGGGCCGAGGATGAACCGGCCCTGCATGTCCCGCGCCACCATCCGGTGGTGCTCCAGGGCCACCGCGAGCCGGTGGGCCGTCGGCCGCGCCAGGCCCGTCGCCGCGACCAGCCCGGCCAGGGTGGCCGGGCCGGACTCCAAGGCGCCCAATACGAGAGCGGCCTTGTCGAGAACGCCCACGCCACTAGAATTGTCCATGCAACGATACTCGCGTCTCACTCTGTGAAACGCAAGTTCCTTTTCCCGGCGAACTTGCCAATCTGTACCGCAGGGGTCCGCGGACCATGGGCCCGCAGCCGCTGTCCGGTGGGTGGGACGGACGCGGCCCACATGTCTCTAAAAAAGCGCCGGCGAAGGCGCCGGCCGGAGGGAAAGCGATGGGTAGGACACTCGCGGAGAAGGTCTGGGACGACCATGTCGTCCGGCGCGCGGAGGGCGAGCCCGACCTTCTCTTCATCGATCTGCACCTGCTGCACGAGGTCACGAGCCCGCAGGCGTTCGACGGGCTCCGCCTGAACGGCAGGAGGGTCAGGCGGCTCGATCTCACCATCGCCACGGAGGACCACAACACCCCGACCCTCGACATCGACAAGCCCATCGCGGACCCGGTCTCCCGCACCCAGCTGGAGACCCTGCGCAAGAACTGCGCGGAGTTCGGTGTGCGGCTGCACCCGCTGGGCGACGTCGAGCAGGGTGTCGTCCATGTCGTGGGCCCCCAGCTGGGCCTGACCCAGCCCGGCACCACGGTCGTGTGCGGCGACTCCCACACCTCCACCCACGGCGCCTTCGGCGCGCTGGCGTTCGGCATCGGCACCAGCCAGGTCGAGCACGTGCTGGCCACCCAGACGCTGCCGATGGCCCGGCCGAAGACCATGGCCATCACCGTCGAGGGCGAACTGCCCGACGACGTCACGGCGAAGGACCTGATCCTCGCCGTCATCGCGAAGATCGGCACCGGCGGCGGCCAGGGCTACATCCTCGAATACCGCGGCTCCGCCATCGAGAAGCTCTCGATGGAGTCCCGGATGACCATCTGCAACATGTCCATCGAGGCCGGTGCCCGCGCGGGCATGATCGCCCCCGACGAGACCACCTTCGCCTACCTCGAGGGCCGCGACCACGCCCCTCAGGGCGAGGAGTGGGACCGGGCCGTCGCGTACTGGAAGACGCTGCGCACCGACGACGACGCGGTCTTCGACGCGGAGGTGTTCCTCGACGCGGCGCAGCTCGCCCCGTTCGTCACCTGGGGCACCAACCCCGGCCAGGGCGCGCCGCTGTCCGAGCGGGTCCCCGACCCTGCTTCGTACGACGACGCTTCGCAGCGCCTCTCCGCCGAAAAGGCCCTGGAATACATGGGGTTGACCGCCGGGCAGGCCCTGCGCGACATCAGGGTCGACACGGTCTTCGTAGGTTCGTGCACCAACGGCCGCATCGAGGACCTGCGCTCCGCCGCGGCCGTGCTGGAGGGCCGCAAAGTCGCCGACGGCGTACGGATGCTGGTGGTCCCCGGGTCCGTCCGGGTGGCGCTCCAGGCCGTCGAGGAGGGGCTGGACAAGGTGTTCACCGGCTCCGGCGCCGAATGGCGGCACGCGGGCTGCTCGATGTGCCTCGGCATGAACCCGGACCAACTGGCGCCGGGCGAGCGCTCCGCGTCCACGTCCAACCGCAACTTCGAGGGCAGGCAGGGCAAGGGCGGGCGTACCCACCTGGTCTCCCCGCAGGTGGCCGCCGCGACGGCGGTACTGGGCCATCTGGCCTCACCCGCCGACCTGTCCGACGCCGACGACCGCACGCCCGCTGGAGCCCGATAACCATGGAAGCCTTCACCGTCCACACCGGCCGTGCCGTCCCGCTGCGCCGCAGCAACGTCGACACGGACCAGATCATCCCCGCCCACTGGCTCAAGAAGGTCACCCGCGACGGCTACGAGGACGGCCTGTTCGAGGCCTGGCGCAAGGACCCGTCGTTCGTGCTCAACCAGGAGCGCCACCGGGGCGCGACCGTCCTGGTGGCCGGACCCGACTTCGGGACCGGCTCCTCCCGCGAGCACGCGGCCTGGGCCCTGCAGAACTACGGCTTCAAAGCCGTGATCTCGTCGCGTTTCGCGGACATCTTCCGCGGCAACTCGCTGAAGAACGGCCTGCTGACGGTCGTCCTCGGCCAGGATGTCGTGGAACGCCTCCTGACGCTCGTCGAGACCGACCCGGCGGCGGAGGTCACCGTGGACCTGGAGCGCCGCCAGGTCCGCGCCTCGGCCGCGGGCACCGAGCAACTGACGGCTGATTTCGACCTTGACGAGAACTCCCGCTGGCGTCTGCTGAACGGGCTCGACGACATCAGCCTCACCCTGCAGAACGAGTCCGACATCGCCGCGTACGAGGCCTCGCGACCGGCCTTCAAGCCGCGCACAATTGCCGCCTGAACAGCATCTGATCAGCGGTTTTCCCCAACTGCACCCCCTGCCCCCAGGCAGGGGGTGCAGTTGCATGTTGAGCCCCCGTGGGGCGACAACTCGCCCCAGATGGCACAATCGGTGCATGGAACGCGACAGCCAACTCGGACTCTACGAGTTGGTCGCCGGACAACTGAAAGAAGCGCACACAAGAGTGCGCGAACTGCAAGTCGCGGAGGGCGTACGCATGGCGCTCTCACGGAAGCTGCTGGTCATCACGGCTGCGGCGAAGCATGATCTCCCGGAAGCCGCACGGCGCCTCGACCGTCTTCTGACGGATCTCGACGAGGGTCGTTTTCCGGAAGGGGACTGACCGGTGGAAGACCGCCGGGTCGACTTCGTTGCGGCACTAGGGTGATTAGCCCGTTTCGTGTTTGATTTGCGGTATATATCTGCCTAACGTGCGAAAAGGCTTGAACACATTCGTTCTGGCAATGTCTCCGAAGGGGAAGACGTGAACAAGGCTCAGCTCGTAGAAGCGATTGCGGACAAGCTCGGCGGTCGCCAGCAGGCCGCGGAAGCGGTGGACGCGGTACTCGACGCGATCGTCCGCGCCACCGTGAGCGGCGACCGTGTGTCGGTCACGGGCTTCGGCTCGTTCGAGAAGGTGGACCGCCCGGCCCGCTACGCGCGCAACCCGCAGACGGGTGAGCGGGTGCGGGTCAAGAAGACGTCGGTGCCGCGCTTCCGGGCCGGCCAGGGCTTCAAGGACCTCGTCAGCGGCTCGAAGAAGCTCCCCAAGGGCGGCGAGGTCGCGGTGAAGAAGGCGCCCAAGGGCAGCCTCTCCGGCGGCGCTTCCACCCGTACGACGGCCAAGGCCGCCGCCAAGAAGGCCACCGCCAAGAAGACCACGGCGAAGAAGGCCGCGACCGCGAAGAAGACGGCCGCCAAGAAGACGGCACCGGCCAAGAAGTCGACGGCGAAGAAGGCCACCGCCACGACGAAGAAGGCCACCGCCAAGAAGGCCACGGGCACCGCGAAGAAGACCGCCCCCGCCAAGAAGGCGCCCGCGCGCAAGGCCGCCTCGCGCACCACCGCGAAGAAGGCCGCTTCCAGGAGCAAGTAAGCACCACACGCACGATCCAGCGGCGGCAACGGCCGCGTCCACGCCGGGGCCGGGGGCCCCCCGGGGGGCCCCCCCCCCGCGGGGGGGGGCCCGCGGCGGGGGGGGGGCGGGGGGGGCGGGCGGGGGGGGGGGGGGGGGCCCCCCGGGGGCCCCGGGCCCCCCCCCCGCCCCCCCCCGGCCCCCCGCCCCCCCCGCGGCCCCCCCCCCCCCCCGCGGCGCGTCCGGCCCGGCGAGTACGGCGGCAGGGCGCGGACGTCAGAAGGTGTGCAGCGTCACCAGCGTGATCCTCGGGCCCTCGCCCTCGCCCCGGTCCTCCGTCTCGATCCGCACCCGCTGCCCGGGCCGCAGCATCCGCAGGCCGCCCGCGTCGAACGCGTCCGCGCCGAACTCGACCGGGGTGCCGTCGTCGAGCAGCACACTGCCGCTGCGGGTCTCGGGAACGTAGGTGTACGCGGTCGCCTGCATGCCCGCAGCGTAACCGCACGCCCGTACTCCCGCCCTCCGTCGCGCCCCCATCCCGGGGACCGCCGCCCGCGGCGCCGCTACGGCGACATGAGCGGCGACAGCGCCGCGTACACCCGCGCCGAGTGCGGGCCGAGCCCCAGCGCCGCCGCCGTCCGCAGATCGGACGCGGTGTCCACGTCCTGCCGTACGGAATCCACGCCGGACAGCGGGATTTCCACCGCGCCGCCCGCACGGTGGCGCAGCCGGGAAGGCCCTCCGAACGCGGGGCGCAATTCCATACCGGGGCCCGCGGTCAGCAGCGTCGTGCCGATTCCCGCCGCGTCTGTGAGGAAAGCACGCGGAAACGCTGCGGCATGGCGCAGTACCCGGGCCAGTTCGGCCGGCCGGAGCGCCGGGAGGTCCGCGTTCAGCGCCGCGACCCGCCCGCCGGGACGCGCCGCACCGGCCGCCCGGGCGCCGTGCGCGAGCGCCGCGTTCAGCCCGGCGGCGGGGGAGTCCGGCACGACACGCGCCCCCAGCGCGGCCAGCGCGGCCCCGGCGCCCGGATCGTCGGTGACGACCACCACATTCCGCACGCTCTCGGCGGCGAGCGCGGCGGCCACCGTGTCCTGCGCGAACGCCAGGGCGAGCCGGGGGCGCTGCGAGGCGTCGGCCGCGGGCGCGAGCCTGCTTTTCGCGCGCCCCAAGGGTTTCAACGGGACGACCAGGGACCATCCGGCCGTCGGATCGGTGTTCGTGGCGGGCTCCCCGTCCTCGTGAGACTGCCTTTCATTCTGACGCGACCGGGCCCCCGCGGGCCGCCGCGTCCCCGCGACCCGGGCGTACGGTGTGCTCGACAGACCAGGGGCTCGGGGCGACACTTGACCCCCAGCAGCCGGGCACCGAGCCGGGCAGGCCATCAGGAAGGTGTCCGCGTGTCCCGCCGAAAAGTCGGCTTCTGGTACCACCTTGCCGCAGTGCTGGCGAAACCGCCGCTCATCCTTCTGTTCAAGCGGGACTGGCGGGGTGCGGAGAACATTCCGGCGGACGGCGGATTCATCACCGTGGTGAACCACAATTCGCATCTCGATCCCTTTGCCTACGGCCATTTCCAGTACAACACCGGACGTGTGCCGAGATTCCTCGCCAAGAGCTCCCTGTTCACCGACGGCTTCGTCGGGGCCGTGATGCGCGGCAGCGGGCAGATCCCGGTGTACCGCGACTCGACCGACGCGCGGGGCGCGTTCCGCGCCGCCATGGACGCCGTGGAACGCGGCGAGTGCGTCGCGTTCTACCCCGAGGGCACCCTCACCCGCGACCCCGACCAGTGGCCGATGACCGCGAGGACGGGCGCCGCGCGCGTCGCGCTCCAGACCAAGTGCCCGGTCGTGCCCATCGCCCAGTGGGGCGCGAACGAACTGCTGCCGCCCTACTCCAAGAAGGCGTCCCTCTTCCCCCGCAAGACCCACCGCGTCCTCGTCGGAACCCCGGTGGACCTGTCGGCCTTCTACGGCCGGGCCATCACCCAGGACCTGCTGCGCGAGGCCACCGAGGTCATCATGGCCGCGATCACCGAGCTGCTCGTCCAGTTGCGCGGCGAGCCCGCGCCGGAGGTGCCGTACGATCCGCGCAGAGCACGGGCGCTGGAGCGGCGCAAGTCCGCCCCGGTGGCAGAGCACGACTCCGCCCCGGCGGAGCTGGAAGAGGACAAGGGAACAACGTGACCAGGGTCGCCGTCTTCGGAACCGGTTCGTGGGGCACGGCATTCGCCATGATCCTCGCCGACGCGGGATGCGAGGTGACGCTCTGCGCGCGCCGCGCGGACATCGCCGAGACCATCAACACCACCCGTACCAACCCGGAATACCTGCCGGGGGTCCGGCTGCCCGCGGGGGTGCGCGCCACCTGCGACCCGGCCGAGGCCGCCCGCGACGCCGAGTTCACCGTGCTGTGCGTGCCCTCCCAGACGCTGCGGGCCAACCTCGCCGTCTGGGCGCGGGACCTGCCCGCCGACACCGTCCTCGTCTCGCTGATGAAAGGCGTCGAACTCGGCACCGCCAAGCGGATGAGCGAGGTCGTCGAGGAGGTGGCCAAGGCGCCCGCCGAGCGGGTCGCCGTCGTCACCGGGCCCAACCTCGCGATGGAGATCGCCGCCCGCACACCGGCCGCCGCCGTCGTCGCCTGCGAGGACGAGTCGGTCGCCCGCCGCCTCCAGGCCGCCTGCCACACCGCGTACTACCGCCCGTACACCAACACCGACGTCGTCGGCTGCGAACTCGGCGGCGCGGTCAAGAACGTCATCGGCCTCGCCGTCGGCATCGCGGACGGCATGGAGTTCGGCGACAACACCAAGGCGTCCCTGATGACGCGGGGGCTCGCCGAGACCAGCAGGCTCGGCCTCGCCATGGGCGCCGACCCGCACACCTTCTCCGGCCTCGCGGGCATGGGCGACCTCATCGCCACCTGCTCCTCGCCGCTCTCGCGCAACCACACCTTCGGCCTCAACCTCGGGCGCGGCATGACGCTGGAGGAGACCATCGCGGCCACCAGGCAGACCGCTGAGGGCGTCAAGTCCTGCGAGTCCGTGCTCGACCTCGCACGCCGCCACGGCGTCGAGATGCCGATCACCGAGACCATCGTGGACATCGTCCACAACGGCAAGTCGCCGCTCGCCGCGCTCAAGGACCTCATGTCACGCAGCGCCAAGTCCGAACGGCTCTGAGTAGCGCCGCGCGCGGGCGGAGGCGCCGAGGCGCGCCGAACCGGCCCTCGGCCGCTGACCTGGGCCGGATGTGCGGGTACCCTCATCGCGATATGAGCAGCCTGAACCCCTCCCAGAGCCCTGAGCGGCCGCCCCGCAAGCCGCGCGTCGCCGTCGTGTTCGGGGGCCGCAGCTCCGAGCACGGCATCTCCGTCGTCACCGCGGGAGCGTTGCTCGCCGCCATCGACCGCGACACGTACGACGTCCTGCCCATCGGCATCACCACCGACGGCCGCTGGGCGCTGACCGCCGACGATCCCGGGCGGATGGCCATCGCGGGCCGGTCGCTGCCCAGCGTCGAGCAGATCGCCGAGTCCACCGAGGGCGACGTGGTGCTCTCCGTGGCGCCCGGCAACCGCGAGGTCGTCTACAGCGAACCGGGCTCCGTGCCCAAGGCGCTGGGCGACGTCGACGTGGTCTTCCCGATGCTGCACGGCCCCTACGGCGAGGACGGCACCCTCCAGGGCCTGCTGGAACTCGCGGGGGTGCCCTATGTCGGAGCGGGTGTCCTCGCCTCGGCGGTCGGCCAGGACAAGGAGTACATGAAGCGGGTCTTCACCTCGTTCGGGCTGCGCGTCGGCCCGTATCTGGTGATCAGGCCCCGGGAGTGGGACAACGGCGAGGAGGACGCCCGCCGCCGCATCGTGGACTTCGCGGCGGAGCACGGCTGGCCGCTGTTCGTGAAGCCCGCGCGCGGCGGCTCGTCCGTCGGCATCAGCAAGGTCGACGGCTTCGAGGACCTGGACGAGGCGCTGGCCGAGGCCCGCCGCCACGACCCCAAGGTGCTGGTGGAGTCGCTCCTGCGGGGCCGCGAGATCGAGTGCGGCGTGCTGGAGTTCGAGGACGGCCCGCGAGCGAGCCTGCCGGCGGAGATCCCGCCCGTCACCGCGCACGACTTCTACGACTTCGAGGCGAAGTACATCGACGCGGCGCCCGGGATCGTGCCCGCGCCGCTCACCGAGGAGCAGACGGCCGAGGTGCGGCGGCTCGCGGTGGAGGCCTTCGAGGCCGCGTCCTGCGAGGGCCTGGTGCGCGCGGACTTCTTCCTCACCGACGACGGCGAGTTCGTCATCAACGAGATCAACACCATGCCCGGCTTCACGCCCATCTCGATGTTCCCGCGCATGTGGCAGGAGACGGGCGTCGGCTACGCGGAACTCGTGGACCTGCTGATCCGGGCGGCGCTGCGGCGCTCGACCGGACTGCGCTGAGGACCCGGACGCCTCGGCCGGGCGGGGTGCGGGGCGGTGCTCCCCGGCCGTCCTGCCGGTGTCCACCGCCCCTGCCCGTGCCGCCGCCCCAGGTTTCCGACGGGCCGGGACGGCGTACGGGGTGGCGCTGTCGCGCCGGCGTACGCAGGGAATCCGCCGCCGTGCGTCGCGTGTGTCTCCCGGGTCGCCCGTACGGTCACAGCGTCGACGGGTCGGTCTTCTTCACCGCCCCCGCGAACTGGGCGATCGGCGTGCCGTCCTGGGCGAACTTCGCGCCCATGGTGACCTCGACGTACGCACTGCGGTACGTGGTCGTGAACGTCTGGCCCGACGACGACTGCTGGACGAGCCAGTTCACGCCGTCCGCGTCCACGGCCTCGGACCGCGGGTCGCTCATCTCCTTCGGCCGCGCGATCCCGCAGCGCAGGACGATCGAGGCGTCCCCCGAGCCCCACCCCGCCGTGAGGTCCGAACTCGGCTCCGGGTCCCGCCGGTCCTGCCCGCCGACCTTCGCGGGGAGCTTCTTGTGCAGGGCCTTGCACACCGCCGCCTGGTCCCGGGGCGGTTCGGGCACCGCGACCTTCGGTGCGGAGCCCGAACCGGAACAGCCCGCGGCGCACAGCACGGCGACGGCGGGCAACGACAAGAGGAGAGGGCCCGGTAGCCTGCGCCCGGGGCGCCTTCGGCGGAAAGGTGTCACCGGCCAAGCGTAGACGGGGCTACAGATGCACGACCGGACAGGTCAGAGTACGGGTGATGCCCTCCACCCGCTGGATCTTGGCGACGACCATGCGGCCCAGTTCGTCGACCGTGTCGGCACGGGCGCGCACGATCACGTCGTAGGGGCCGGTGACGTCCTCGGCCTGTATCACGCCGTCGAACACGGAAATGGTCTCGGCGACCGACGTCGCTCTGCCCGCGTCGGTCTGAATGAGGATGTACGCCTGTACCACGGAGCCTCCAGGGCGGCCATGAGGATCATGTCCCAGGGGAGAAGGGACGCCACGGTATCGCGTCGTCCCGCGCCGGGGGGAGACCCGGTGCTCCCCGCGTCCGCCGGGCGGACCTGGCCTCTTGGCGCGATCGCCGGCCGTGACGGGTGCACAGGCCGGGCCGCGGACGCCGCCCGGCGCACATGGACCGCGCGCGATCGGACCGCGCGCACGAGCGGAGAGGAGACCCGGTGAAGGGAACCGTGGGGGAGCTGGGGGAGTTCGGGCTGATCGACAGGCTCACGTCCCGGCTCACCACCACCCCGGCGGTCCGGCTCGGGCCGGGCGACGACGCCGCGGTCGTGACCGCGCCCGACGGCAGGGTCGTGGCCAGTACGGATCTGCTGCTCGAAGGGCGGCACTTCCGCCGTGACTGGTCGACGGCGTACGACGTGGGCCGCAAGTCCGCCGCACAGAACCTGGCCGACATCGCGGCCATGGGCGCCGTGCCCACGGCACTGCTGCTGGGGCTCGTCGTCCCCGCGCAACTCCCCGTCACCTGGCCCACCGAGCTGATGGACGGCATCCGCGACGAGTGCCAGGTCGCCGGCGCGGCCGTCGTCGGCGGTGACGTCGTACGCGGCGACTGCATCACCATCGCCATCACCGCGCTGGGCGACCTGCGGGGCCACGAACCGGTGACGCGGTCCGGCGCGCACCCCGGCGACGTCGTCGCGTACACCGGCTGGCTCGGCTGGTCGGCCGCGGGCCTCGCGGTGCTCTCCCGCGGCTTCCGCTCGCCGCGCGCCTTCGTCGAAGCGCACCGCAGGCCGGAACCGCCCTACCACGCGGGCCCCGCCGCGGCCGGACTCGGTGCCACCGCCATGACCGACGTCAGCGACGGACTCGTCGCCGACCTCGGGCACATCGCCCACGCCAGCGACGTACGGATCGACCTGCGCTCCGGGCTCGTCGACATCCCCTCCCAGATGAACGACATCGGCCAGGCCGTCGGCATCGACCCGCTGCACTGGGTGCTCAGCGGCGGCGAGGACCACGCGATCGTCGCGACCTTCCCGCCCGACGTGAAACTGCCCGCCCGGTGGAAGGTGATCGGCGAGGTGCGGGCGCACACCGCGCGCCCGCAGGTGACCGTCGACGGCGCCCCCTGGACGGGCGAGGGGGGCTGGGACCACTTCAACGGCCCGGAAAAGTAGGGTCGGGTGCCATGACCGCCGAAGGCCGACCCGCCGCCCCCGTGCCGCCGCCCCGTGTGCTGACCGTCGCCGGCTCCGACTCCGGCGGCGGCGCCGGCATCCAGGCCGACCTGAAGACCATGCTCGCCCTCGGGGTGCACGGCATGAGCGTCGTCACGGCGGTCACCGCGCAGAACTCCCTGGGCGTGCAGGGCGCCTGGGACCTGCCGGTGGAGGCCGTACGCGCCCAGTACCGCAGCGTCGTCGACGACATCGGCGTGCAGGCGGTGAAGACCGGCATGCTGTCGTCCGCCGCGATCGTCACCGCCGTCGCCGAGCTCCTGGCCGGGACCGCGGCACCGGTGGTCGTCGACCCCGTCGGTGTCTCCAAGCACGGCGACGCGCTCCTCGCGCAGTCCGCGCTCGACGCCGTACGCACCGCGCTCCTGCCCACCGCGACCGTCGCCACCCCCAACCTGGACGAGGTGGCGAGCCTCACCGGCGTACGGGTCACGGACGAGGACGGCCTGCGGCGCGCGGCCGACGCGGTGCTGGCGCTCGGCCCGCGCTGGGCGCTGGTCAAGGGCGGGCATCTGCCGGGCGACGCCGTCGACCTGCTCACCGACGGCACCGAGGAGGTCTGGCTGCGCGCGCCGCGCCTCGACAACCGGCACACCCACGGCACCGGCTGCACGCTCGCCTCCGCGATCGCCGCGGGACTCGGCTCGGGCGCGGACGTCGTCACCGCCGTACGGGCCGCGAAGAGTTACGTGACCGGCGCGGTGCGCCACGGGTTCGCCCTGGGCGGCGGCATCGGGCCGGTCGACCACGGCTGGCGCACGCGCTGACCCGGACGGTGCGCCGCTGGTCCGACCGGCTCGGCGGTGCCCGCCCGCCGCCGACTAGTGTTCCCGGAGCAGGACCGCAAGGCCGCTCCCCGGGCGTTTCGCGCGCAGGGCGCTCCGTTCTCCGGGCATTCCGTTCTCCGGGCGCTCCGTGGACGGTCCGCGGGCGGGTTTTCGCGCCAAGGCCAAGGAGATCAGCAGGTGCCGCACACCCTCGACGCCGCCGCGGTGCGTACCTGGTGCGCACGGGCGCTCGACGCCCTCGGCAGGGACCGCGAGGAGATCGACGCGATCAACGTCTATCCCGTGGCGGACGGCGACACCGGGACGAACCTCTATCTGACGGCCGAGTCCGCGGCCCAGGCGGTCGAGGCCGTCTTCGCCGCACGCGGCCCTGCCGACGGGCGGCCCAGCCCCCAGGACGCTGTACGGGCCATGGCACACGGCGCTCTGATCGGCGCGCGCGGCAACTCCGGCACCATTCTCGCCCAGTTCCTGCGCGGCATGGCGGACACGCTCGCCGACGGCGGCTCCGAGGCGGCGGGACCCGGCCCCGGCGGCGCGCCCGCGGCGGCCGAACACCTCACCCGCGCCCTGGCGCGGGCCGCCGCGTCCGGGGGGGGGGGGGGGGGGCCCCCCCGGGGGGGCCCGGGCCCCCCCCGCGCCCCCCCCCCCGCCCCCGGCCCCCCCCCCCCCGGGGGGGGGGGGCCCCCCCCCCCC
>NZ_JAIUKE010000042.1:33443-45142 GCF_020176795.1 Streptomyces sp. 8L | reverse complement strand
CCCCACAGGCCCGAAAAGGTGACCGGTATGTCCCCCAGCATGCGTCCCGCCCCCGGTCCGGCCATCCGCACGGACTTCCCCTACGAGACGACCCGCGAGGACGTCCGCATCCCGCTGCCCGGCGGCCTGCGCCTCTACGCGCGCGTCTGGCGCCCGGTCACGGGCGAGCCCGTGCCGGCCCTCCTCGAATACCTGCCGTACCGGCTGAGCGACTGGACCGCGCCCCGCGACTGGCAGAGGCACCCCTGGTACGCGGGGCACGGCTACGCCTCGGTACGGGTCGACGTGCGCGGGCACGGCAACAGCGAGGGCGTGCCGGGCGACGAGTACGACGCCACGGAGCTCGCCGACGGCGTCGAGGTGATCCACTGGCTCGCGGCCCAGCCGTGGTGCGACGGCAAGGTCGGCATGTTCGGCATCTCCTGGGGCGGCTTCAACTCGCTCCAGCTCGCGGCGCTCGCGCCCGAGCCGCTGAAGGCGATCGTGACGGTCTGCTCCACGGACGACCGCTACGACAACGACGTCCACTACCTGGGCGGCTCGGTGCTCGGCGTGGACATGCACGCCTGGGCGGCCACGATGCTCGCCTTCGTGTCGCGTCCGCCGGACCCGGCGTACGCGGGCGAGCGGTGGCGCGAGATGTGGCTGAACCGGCTGGAGGCCATGGACCCCTTCATCCACACCTGGCTCTCGCACCAGACCCGCGACGCCTACTGGAGGCACGGCAGCGTCTGCGAGGACTACTCCGCGATCGGCGCGGCCGTCCTCGCGGTGGGCGGCTGGCACGACCCGTACCGGGACACGGTGCTGCGCCTGGTGGAACACCTCGATCCGGGGCGGGTGCGGGGCATCATCGGCCCCTGGTCGCACCAGTACCCCGACCGCGGCCTGCCGCCCGGCCCGGCGAT
The DNA here is from genome assembly GCF_020176795.1 of Streptomyces sp. 8L. Classification (GTDB taxonomy): domain Bacteria; phylum Actinomycetota; class Actinomycetes; order Streptomycetales; family Streptomycetaceae; genus Streptomyces. The sequence continues at coordinate 44,234 of NZ_JAIUKE010000042.1, read as the reverse complement.
CGGCTTCCTCCAGGAGACGCTGCGCTGGTGGGACTGCCACCTCAAGGGCCGGGACACCGGGGTGATGGACGAGCCGCTGCTACGGGCCTGGATCAGCGCGTCGCATCCGCCGGCCACGGTCTACCCGGAGCTGCCGGGGCGCTGGGTCGGCGAGCCGGCCTGGCCCTCACCGAACGTCACGCCGGTGCCGTACGCCTTCCGGGGCGAGCCCGCCCTCGTCGACTCGCCGCAGCACACGGGCCTGGACGCGGGGCGCTTCTTCCCGTTCGGCAACGACGCCGACCTGCCGCCCGACCAGCGGGACGAGGACGCCAAGTCGGCCTCGTTCGAGTTCGCTGTCGGCGCGGACGGGACGGCGGTCGAGATCCTCGGCAGGCCGCGGGTCCGGCTGCGGCTGCGGCTGGACGCCCCGGCGGGCCAGGTGGTGGCCAGGCTGTGCGACGTGGGGCCCGACGGCTCGTCGACGCTGGTGACGCGCGGCGCGCTGAACCTGTCGGCGCGCGACGGCCGCGACCGGGTCGTGCCCTGGCCCGAGGGCGCCACCGAGGACGTCGAGTTCGAGCTGAACGGCATCGGCCACACCTTCCCGCCCGGGCACCGCATCCGGCTCGCGGTGTCGTCCGCGTACTGGCCCTGGATCTGGCCGCAGGCGGCCTCGGCGGGCTTCGTCCTCGAACCGGAGGGCTCGGGCCTCGACCTCCCCGTCCGTACGCGCACCCCGGCGGACGCGCCCATCGGCTTCCCGCCGCCGGAGGAGTCCGAGCCGCTTGAGGTGGTCTACCCGGCGACGCTGGAGCCCGCCCGCCCCGAACGGCTCATCACCCGCGATGTCGCGGAGGGTGTCTGGCGGCTGGAGGTCGACCCGAAGTACGGCGGCACCCGCGTCTACCCGGACGGCCTCGAGTTCACCGAGGACGCGCTGGAGACGTACACCATCCAGGAGAGCGACCCGCTCTCCGCCACCGCCGCCTCCCGCTGGACGGTCCGCCTGCACCGCCCGGACCTCGGCTGGGACACCCGCGTGGAGACCCGCTCCGAGACGGCCTGCGACGCGGACCACTTCCTGACCGCCAACGAGGTGATCTGCCGCGAGGGCGACGAGATCGTCTTCCACCGCACCTGGGAGAAGCGCATCCCGCGCACGGCGGGGTGACGCGCGGCCGGCCGACTCCGCCGCCGCAGCGCGGCCGGCCCCGCGCAGGTTTCGGGGCCGGTCGCCCCTACCGCTGGCAGGATCAGGACCATGTCCGGTAGCAAGAAATACTCGATCAGTCTCCCCGAGGATCTCGCCGAGACGGTACGCACCCACGTCGGCCCCGGCGGATTCTCCGCCTACATCGCCGAAGCCCTGGAGCACAGGGTGGCCATGGACAAGCTCCGCGAGATGGTCGCCGACTTCGAAACCGACAACGACCCGCTCACCCGGGAAGAAGTCGAAGGGGCCCGCGCCGTGCTGCGCCACGACCACCGCGAGGCCGGCGGGGCCGCCGCCTGACGCCCGGCACCCTCCTCCTCGACTGCGAGGGCCTGTCCAAGCTCCCCGCGGGGACCGCACCGTCATCGCCCTCGTCCAAGCCGCGCTCGAAGAGAACATGCGGGTGTGCACCACCGCGATGACTCTCCTGGAAGCCGACTACGAACGCGTACACCCGGCACGCGTCCAGTGGGCGCTCTCCCGCATCGACGTCCACGACATCACCGGAGACATCGCGGACCGGGCCGCGGCGCTCCTGCGCGACGACCGCCTCCATGGCCACAAGTACGCCATCGACGCCGTACTCGCCGCCGTCGCACGCGCCGCGCCCCACCCGGCCACCGTCCTCACCTCCGAGCCCGAGGACATCAGCCTGCTGTGCGGGCCCCTCGTCGAAGTCGTCAAAGTGTGAACTCGACACGGAGCAGAACGCGCTGACCGTGTCGGCGGTTCACGCGCCTGGTCCGAGGGCCGCCGACGCGTCGCTCTCGCGTACCGGCAGGCCGCGCAGAAGCACGCCGAGGAAGAGATCGAAGCGCGGTTCCACATGGCCGACCGGCACCGGCTGCTCCTCGGCCGCGAGCCAGCCGATCATCGTCGTGATGAAGACGAGGCAGCTATGGTCGGCCTCCTGCCGTGAGGCCCCGCTCCGGGCGAAGATCTCGGCACACGCCCTGCGGAGCCGGTCCACGGAGTGCGGGTTGTGCGCGTGGGGCCGCGACAGGTGCGAGGCATAGCCGGGCAGAGCGAGGAAGTGCTCGCGCATCAGCAGCGCCAGGCGCCTCAGCTGTGAACGCCAGTCCCCCGGCTCCTCGTCCACCGCTTCCGTGATCCGGTCGACGACCACTTCGCTGATGAGGTCGAACAGCTCGTCGCGGTTCTTGACCCAGCGGTAGAGGGCGCCGTGGCGGACGTCCAGCCGCTCGGCCAGCTGGCGCATCGTCATCGCGTCGATGTTGTCGAACGTGCTCACCGCCCGCACGATCCGCTCGCGACTGATCTGTGCCGGTCTGCCCGGTCGCCTGGCCGGAGTGGCGGCTTCGCCCATGGTCCCGACGGTACCCGACCGGCCCAGGTGGCACGCGGGGCACCTCGACCGAAGCGCCCGGCCGTCGGGGGCGGAGTGCGCGTCCCAGGTTTGTGACCACCGGCCACTAATGTCGTAGAGTGGACGCACGGGGTCGCTCGTGACGACGTGACCCGCCCGTTCAGAAGGAGGAGGACACATGCCAGAGACCGAAGTGCACGGCACCGTCGCCGACGGGTTCGAGGCGGTTCGCGACGAGTTCCGTACGATCGTGGCCCGCGAGGGCGGCGACCTGTCCGCGCAGGTCGCCGCGTACCACCAGGGGCAGCCGGTGGTCGATCTGTGGACCGGCAGCGCCACCGCCGAGGACTCCCTGCTGGCCATCTACTCGGCGAGCAAGGGCGTTTCCCACATCGCCGTGGCTCTGCTCGTGCAGCAGGGCCTACTCGACCTCGACACACCCGTCAGCCACTACTGGCCCGAGTTCGCGGCCAAGGGCAAGCAGGACCTCCTGCTGCGCGAGCTTTTCTCGCACCAGGCCGGGCTGGTCGGCGCGACCGGCGGGTTCACCATGGCCGAGCTGGCCGACGACCGGATCGTCGCCGAGCGGCTCGCCGCGCAGCGCCCGCTCTGGAGGCCCGGTACCACGTCCGGCTACCACGCGCTGGTGATGGCCGCACTCAGCGGCGAGGTCGTACGCCGCGTCACCGGTGAGAGCGTGCAGAGCTTCTACGAGGAGCGGGTGCGGCGCCCGCTCGGGCTCGACCTCTTCCTGGGGCTGCCCGCCGACCAGGAACACCGGTACCTGGCCGCGCAGCCGATGGTCGCCACCCCGGAACGGCTCGCCGGCCTTGCGGCGTCGGCGACCGCGCCGGACAGCGTCAGCGGCATGGCGTTCAACCGTCACGCTCCCGGCAACCGCGAGGTCTGGGAGCTCCCCAACCTCCCCTATGTCCGGGCGAAGGGAACCGCCTCCTTCGGAGGCGTGGGGACCGCGCGCGGCCTGGCCAAGCTCTATGCGGCGCTGACCGGCTCCGTCGACGGCCGTGAACCGTTGCTCGACGCGGACACCGCCGCCGCGTTCGCGCAGGTGCAGTCCAACGGATTCGACCTCGTGCTGCGGTCCCGGAAGGCGTGGGCCGTCGGGTTCCACACGTATTCCGAGATATACCCGTCGTTGGCCGCGGGCTCCTTCGGCCACAGCGGCGCGGGAGGTCAGCAGGCACTGGCCGACCCGCGCAACGGCCTGTCCTACTCCTTCCTGCGGCGCCGCTTCCTGTTCCCCGCCCAGGCCGACCCCGACCACGACCGCATGCTGCGCGCGCTGCGCGCCGCGGTGGACGCGCGGCGTTAAGCCCTCTCGTTCGCCTCAGGCCGCGCTCGAACCGGCTCCAGCAGCGCGAGTTCCGCCTCCGTCAGCCGCAGTGTGCCCGCCGCGAGGTTGTCGAGAAGATGGTCCGGGTCGCCCGTCCCCGGGATGGCCAGCACGTGCGCGCCCCGCTGGAGCGTCCAGGCCAGGCGCACCCGGGACGGCGAGACTCCGCGCGTACGGGCGAGGGCGGCGACCGTGTCGTGCTCAACGCGGACGGGCCCCGCCTCCCGCCCCTCGCCCGCGAGGGAGAAGAACGGCACGAACGCGATGCCGTGCGCGGCGCACAGACGGAGCATCTCCTCGCCGCCGCGCGCGTCGACGCTGTAGCGGTTCTGGACACACACCACCGGCGCGACGGCCTCGGCCTGCGCCAGATGGTGCGGGCGGGCGCTGGAGATCCCGAGGTGGCGCACGAGCCCGGCCTCGCGCAGCTCCGCGAGGGCCCCGAAGTGCTCGCTGATCGACTCCTGCCCCATGAGGCGCAGGTTGACCAGGTCGAGGTGGTCCCGGCCGAGCTGGCGCAGGTTCTCCTCGACCTGTCCGCGCAGCTGGTCGGGGCGCGCGGGTGCGGTCCACTCGCCGGACGCGTCCCGTGCGGGGCCGACCTTGGTGGCGATGACCAGGCCGTCCGGGTACGGCGCCAGCGCCGAGTTGATCAGCTCGTTGGCGGAGCGCAGCCGCGAGAAGTAGAAGGCCGCCGTGTCGATGTGGTTGACGCCGAGTTCGACGGCGCGGCGCAGCACACCGATCGCCTGGTCGCGGCTGCGGGGCGTGCCGTCGTGGAAGGCACCGCTCCCGGTCAGGCGCATGGCGCCGAACCCGATCCGGTTGACCGTGAGATCCCCGAGCCGCCAGGTGCCGGCGGCCCCGGCGAAGACCTTGTCCGTCGCCATCATCTCCCCCATGTGTCACCAACAGCCCGTTCTTCTCGGCGGGTTGCGAGCGGGCAGGCGTGGAGTATGCCCGGAAGGCGGCCCTGCGGAGAAGGAGCGGGGACGGCGGGCAATCTCACACCGGGGCCGGGAATCCGCGCAGGTCGGAGGGTGTTGATACGGGTGCCGCCGAGCGGGTGGGAGCCCCTGCGAGGGGTCCGTCGGCGCCCGACGCGCCGTCGGCCCGGCACGGGCGGCGCCCGGGGTCCTCAGCCGTACATCGCCACGCGGTAGAGAGCCGCGAGCGCGCCGTCGACGGGGTGGGGCGACGGCCTGCCCGAGGAGTCGAGCCGGTTCCACCGCTGCGAGTTGATTGCGACGGACATCTGCCGTTCGCCTCGCGAGCATCGAGGCCGCGGTCCCGCCCGGGCCGGTGCTCCGACAGTGAAGCCCCGCCGCAGTCTCGGGCCGACGTTCGTCCGACTGCCGGGCTACGCCTCGTCCGCCACGAAGTGGTCGAACTCCCCCGCCTTGACGCCCAGGATGAACGCGCGCAGCTTCTCGGGCGTCGTCGTGACAACGGTGTCGGGATCGTCGCTCTCACGGAGCTTGATGGTGCCGCCGTCCGCGTCGGCGGCGACGTTGATGCAGTTGGACGCGTTGCCGCTGTAGGAGGACTTCTGCCAGCTCAGGTTGGACATGCTCCTCATCCCATCACATGCTCCGGGCCAGGCTCCTCACCAGGTCTCGGGACTTTGCGGGCGAGAGAGCCATTTCCATCAGGCGATCCATCACCGCTCTGTAGCGGGCCAGTTGGGGTTGCGCGTCCAGGAATCCAGAAGACGCTTCCGTATCGAGCTGGACCGTGTCCAACTCCGGCACCTCAGCTTCGAAGTGGTCCATCCCCGATCCGGCACTCGGGTAACTACCCGTCCCGAACGGAATGACGCGCACAGTGATGTGCTCCCGCTCACCCATGTCCAGCAGGTGTTCCAGCTGCGCTCGGCTCACCTTCGGTCCACCGAAGCCGACCCGCAGAGCGGCCTCGTGAATCACGGTCGACAGCGGGATGGGCCGGTCCCCGTAAATGACCGCCTGCCGTTTGATCCTGAACGACAGCAGGTGCTCCGCCTCCGGCGGGTCGAAGGGCGGCACCACGTCCTGAATGACGGCCCGAGCATGGTCCATCGTCTGCAAGAGACCGGGCAAATGAAGGCCGCAGGCGACGCGCAGAGCGAGCGTGTGGTGCTCCAATTCGGCGAGGTCGAGAAAGGGGGCGGGCAGAATTTCGCGGTACTCCTCCCACCAGCCACGCGTCCGACCACCGGTGAGGCCCGTGAGGGCGTTGACGTACGCCTGATCCGTGCATTCGTAGAGCCGCGCCAGCGTACGTACGCGATCCGCACTGACCGGGTACCCGCCGCCTTCAATATTGCTGATTCGCGACTGGGTCGTGCCGTGCAGCCGGGCTGCCTCGGTGACGTTCAACTGCGCCTGTTCACGCAGGCGTCGAAGCTCAGCTCCAAGGCGTCGTTGCCTGATGGTGGGCGGGATCTTACTGGGTGGCATGACGGCTATCCCTTCTCGGCCAAGTAAGCGGATATCAGCCCGACACCCGAACGGGCTATGACTTTTCGGGGCGGTAGACAACGTACCACCGTCGTCGCTACGGTTGTGAGCCAAGCCACTCCAACTGGCCGCGCCGACAAGGCGTCCGTACCTCGCCATGCCCACGTACCGTCGGCATGCGCGCTGTTGCCGACAGGGGAAAACGCCAATGAGCACCGTACCGTCGCAGCATTCAGCCCCCGACTCGTACGACTACGAGTTCGAACTCGCCTCCCTCGTACAGGACACGGCTCCGCGCATGTTCGCCGTCGTCGTGGAGTACGCCGTGGGTACCGAGGACGCGGACGCCGTGGTCGTCGCGTGGGGGCACGCGCACGAGGGCGGCAGGACCGAGGTGGTGGGGACGCACGGGCGACGGTGGTCGCTCACGTCACCCGATCTCGTGACGCGGTTCTTCCCGCCCGCCGAGGGCTGTTCGCCCCGCCTCGTGTGGCTCGCGCCGGACGCGGCGCGGGAGGCGGCCTGAGGCGTGCCGGGCTCCGTTACGCCTTGCCCGCCGGGGCCGCCGCCTCCGGGCGGGTGTCGCGCTCGCGGCGGCCGTCCGGGGTGGTGCCGAGGAAGGACATCACGACCACGAGGACGCCGCCGCAGACGATCGCCGAGTCGGCGAGGTTGAAGACCGCGTAGTACTTCACGGAGATGAAGTCGACGACCGCGCCCCGGAAGATGCCCGGGGAGCGCAGCACGCGGTCGGTGAGGTTGCCGAACGCGCCGCCGAGGAGCAGGCCGAGCGCGAGGGCCCAGGGCACGCTGTAGAGCTTGTGGGCGATCCGGCAGATCACCACGATGACGATCGCCGCGATCACCGTGAACACCACGGTCAGGGCCTGCCCCATGCTGAACGCCGCGCCCGCGTTCCGGCTCTCCTGGAGGGTCAGCCAGTCGCCGATGAGCTGGACCGGCGCGTGGTTCTCCAGGTGCGCGACGACCAGGATCTTGCTGGCCAGGTCGAGCGCGTAGGCGAAGACCGCCACGGTGATCAGCACGCCGATGCGCCGACGGCGGCGCGCGGGCTCGGCGGGCTCACCGGTCACCGCCGGCTCAGTCGGCTCAGTCGGCTCAGTCGGCTCAACGAACTTCGCGGGCTCACCGGTTCTCGCCGGCTCAGTCGGCTCAACGGCCTCGGCGGGCTCGACCGTGTCGGCGGCCTCGGCTGTCGCGTCGGAGGCCGCGGGAGGCTGAGGGGTGTCTGAGGCGCTGATGGTCTACTCCGCGGGCAGGGGACGTGGAGGCTCGTCCGAAACGGGTGCAGCGAGGGCGTGCTCTCGCACGCGTAGGGTACGCCCCGCGCACGCCCCCCGTGACGCGGAGCACTCGGCCCGACACGCGCCGCAGGAGGCCGGACACGGCACGGTGCGGTGCCGCCGCGTACAGGACGTGTACGCGGCGGCACCCGGAGCGCTCTCCTGTGACGGGGGCTCAGCTGCTCGGGAAGACCTCGAAGTCCGAGAGCTGGCCCGCGTTCCACCCCGTGTTGGCGGTGATGTTGACCCGTACGTACCGGGCGGTGGAGCCAGGCACCGTGATGTTCACGGTGTTCTGGTTGGCGTTCGGGTCGAAGGTGTAGGCGGCGGAGGCCACGGCCGTGGTGAAGTTCGTGCCGTCCGTGGACGTCTGCACCGACAGGGTCTCGTTGCGGGTGTTCCACGCCGTGGCCGGCGGGAGCTTCAGCGTGACCTTGCCGACCTTGAAGCTGCTGCCCAGGTCGACCTGCGCCCACTGCGGGAACGAGCCGTTCTGGCTCTCCCAGTACGAGGACGCGTCCGAGTCGGTCAGATTCCCCGCGACGTACGGGTTGTTGCTGGAGCTGGCCGACGCGGGCCGGCCGGCCGCCACGTTCGTGCTGGAGCCGATGCCGCTGCCGGTGAGGGAGACGGTCGCCGGGCTGTTGTTGGCGTTGCTCTTGACGGTGAGGGTGCCCGTACGGGAACCGGCCGCCGTCGGCTTGAAGGTGACGGTCGCCGTGCAGGAAGCGCCCACGGCAATCGTGGAGCAGTTGTTGGTCTGGGCGTAGTCGCCGGAGACGGTGACGCCCGAGACGGTGGCCGCCGTGGTGCCGGAGTTGGTGAACTTCACCGTCTGCGCGGCAGCGGACTGGCCGACCACCGTGCCGGCGAAGTTCAGGCTGCCCGGGTCCGCGGAGAGCACGGGGCCAGGCGCGGTGCCGGTGCCGGAGAGGGTGACGGTGTCGGTGACGCCGCCCGCCTTGACCGTCAGCGAACCGGTACGGGCGCCCGCGGCGGTCGGCTTGAACGTGACGGAGACCGTGCACGAGCCCTTCGCCGGGATCGACGAGCCGCAGGTGTTGGTCTGCGCGAAGTCACCGCTGGTGGCGATGGAGGTGACGGACGCGGCCGAGCCGGTCGGGTTCGAGACCGTGGCGGTCCCCGCGGCGCTCGTGCCGCCGGTGGCGACCGAGCCGAAGTTCAGCGCGCTCGGCGCGGTCGTGACACCGTCGGCCGGGTACGGCGGGAAGTTCGGCGCAGGGAAGCCGCCGCAGTACGGCGTACCGCTGATGCCGGAGTTGCCGCCGCCGTCGGTGACGGCGAAGTTGCCGCCCTCGCAGCTGTAGACCGGGGCGGACGCGCCCACTCCGGTCGCCGTGACGTTGGTGAACTTCGCGGCGCCGCCGGTCTGTTCCTGGAGCGCGAAGGTGCCGGTGCCGGCGATGGTGACGTTGTTGAGGCTGACGCCGCTGACGGTGCCCTCGACCCACTGGACGCCCTCGTAGGGGCTCTGCTCGATCAGCGCGTTGGAGACGTTGACCGGGCCGGTGATGGCGCCCTGGCTGCCGTCGAACCACAGCGCGCCGACGCCGAACTGCCAGTTCGGGTCGAGGCTGCCGTCGCGGATCATGGTGTTGTCGGTGATGTTCGTGGTGCCGACCGGGGTCGACGTGAAGCGCTGCCCGACGTGGATGCCGCCGCCCTGGGTGAGGCCGGTGTCCTGGACGAGGTTGCCGCTCACCGTGTTGTCGTGGCCGCCGTAGATGGCGATGCCGTTGGCGAGCATCTGGAGCTGGACGGTGTTGTGGGAGATGGTGTCGTTCGCGTCGGCGCCGAGGGCCGAGTCGGCCCAGGTGGCGATGCCGTCGTCACCGGTGTTGCGGATGTCGCTGTTGGTGACGGTGGAGTTGGTGACGCCGCCGTGGAAGTTGATGCCGTCGGCCGTGGTGTCGCGGATGCGCAGACCGCTGAGGGTCAGCTTGTCCATCGGGCCGTCCATCCAGGCCCCGACCTTGTCGTGCTCGATCCACAGGTTCGACACGGACGAGTTGCTCATCGCGCCGCCGATGCCGTTGACCTGCGCGTTGTCGTCACGCTCGCCGACGTTGCCGAAGATCGCGAAGTTCTGGAGGTGCACATTGGTGCTGGGCGAGGGCGCCGAGTTGCCGTAGAAGCCGGGCGCCGTGCCCGTCACGGTGGAGTACCACATGCCGGCGCCCGCGACCGTCACGTTGTTGACCGCGATGTGGCCAGGGATGTTGTACGTGCCCGGCGGTATCCACACCGTGCCGCCCGAACCGGCCGCGCGCACGGCCGCGTTGAAGGCGTTGGTGGAGTCCGCCACGCCGCTCGCGTCGGCGCCCTCGCTGGTCACGGAGACGGAACCCGAGGGCTGCGGGAGCGCCGCGCCGACCTGCTCGAAGTCGGCGAAGTCGATGGTGTACGAGGAGGCCGTGTCGCCCGCGTCGACCTGGAGCTTGAAGGTCGTACCGGCCGGATACGTCTGCGGGAGCAGGCGGTGGACCTCGTCGTAGAAGTGGTGGGGGTTGCTGCCCGGGGAGTTGGTGAACGGGTAGCTGCCGTAGTACCAGCTGTACGCGTTGGTCAGGCTGAAGTCGCTCTGCTTGGTGTTGTTGATGTAGAGCGACAGCGGGGCGCTGTAGGCGGACCCGCCCGAGGTGTCGGGGATGCTGTAGCGGAAGTCGATCGAGTTCGTCGCCACCGGGGTGGTGAAGGTGACGTACTTGCCGGTGCCCTGGAGGGTCACCGCCTTGCGGTACGACGCCTCGTCGGCCAGCTGGCCCTGGGCGTAACTCGGGCCGATGACGCTGCCGTTGGTGGCAGCGTTCACGGGGTCTTCGGCCTGCACCTCGGCGTACGCGAGGTTGGCGCCGCTGCCGCCGGTGGCCGCCGCGGGTGCGGCGGCAGCGGCGAGCGGGGCCGGTGCGGCGAGGGCCGCGGGCGCCGTCAGCGCGACCGTCCCGCCTGCGGCGAGCAGGGTGCTGCCTGCCGTGACGAGAAGCGCTCTCCGTAGAGCGCGGATGGACTGGATCACGTGAGCCTTGCTCCTTTCGACGTGGGGGGGCGGCCGGGCCCCCCGCCCCCCCCGGCGCGGGGGGGGGGGGGGGGGGGGGGGGGGGGGGGGAGGGGGCGGGGGGGGGGCGCCCCGCGGCGGCGGGGGCGGGGGCGGG
>NZ_JAIUKE010000042.1:0-33434 GCF_020176795.1 Streptomyces sp. 8L | reverse complement strand
GGGGCCCCCCCGGCCCGGGCCCCCGGGGGGGGCGCGGGGCCCCGCCCCGCGCCCCCCGCCCCCCCCCCCGCCCCCCCCCCCCCCCCCCCCCCCCCCCCCCCCCCCCCCCACGGTCAGAGGGGGATGCGAGGAGCTTGAGCGGGGGTGAACAGGGAACTGCGCGGGCACGAGCCGGTCCTGGGCAGGCGGTCCGGGCGATCGTGGTGCCGAGCGCGTGCCGGTCCTGGAGGGACCGGCAGGCGGATCGGAGGCGGATCGGACGGGCGAGCCGGCCCGGACAAGCCGGTCCGGGCAAGGGGGACCGTAATCCCATCGACACAGCTGCGCAATATGTCGACGCGTTTATGTCAAATCTATACTTCGGCGCGCAACATCCTCTGTGACTCGGCGTCAGAACCCAACGGGACCCGGCTGGACGGGAAGGCGCAGCTCGGGGCCCGGCCGCCGCCGCACGGCCCCGGAATCCGGGCCCCGCACCGCACCACGACCGCCGAAATCCGGCCGGAGCACCGCACCACCCGTTCAGGGCCGGTATATCGGCGCGCGGTGGGTACGAACCTCGCCGTAGCCTGTCCCGCGCCCCCGACCACACAGAGAGCGAGGCGCCGCGCATGCCCGAGCCGAGCGACGGCGGAGATGATCTCTTCGGACCGCACAACCTGCCCTACGGCGTGTTCAGCACGGCGGACGAGCCCGGCAGGCGCCGGCTCGGAGTGCGCCTGCACGACCGCGTCCTGGACGCGGGGGCCGCCGCGCGGGCGCTCGGCTCCCCCTACGAGGCGCTGCTCGACCGCCCGGACCTGGGACCGCTGATGGCGGCGGGGCGCACCGCCTGGCGGGACGTCAGGCGGGCGCTCACCGCCTGGGTGACGGTGCCCGCGCACCGCGCGGCACTCGAACCGCTCCTGCACCCGCTGGAGACCGTGACGCTCCACCTGCCCTACGAGGTCGCCGACTACGCCGACTTCTACTCCAGCGAGCACCACGCGACCAGGGCCGGGTCCATCCTGCGCCCGGGCGGCCAGGCCCTGACCCCGAACTGGAAGCACCTGCCGGTCGGTTACCACGGCCGCGCCGGGACGGTCGTGGTGTCGGGAACCGATGTCGTACGCCCGACCGGCCAACGCAAACCTTTGACAGAGTCGGGGGACCTCTCGCCGGTCTTCGGGCCCAGCGCCAAGCTGGACATCGAGGCGGAGGTCGGCTTCATCGTGGGTGCGCCCTCCGCGCAGGCCACACCCGTCCCGCTCGCCGCCTTCCGCGACCATGTCTTCGGGGTCTGCCTGCTCAACGACTGGTCCGCGCGCGACCTCCAGGCCTGGGAGGCGCAGCCGCTCGGTCCGTTCCTCGCCAAGTCGTTCGCCACCTCGGTCTCGGCGTGGGTGACGCCGCTCCAGGCCCTGGACGCGGCCCGGGTGGCGCCCCCGCCCCGCGACGAACGGCCGCTGCCCTACCTGGACGACGCGGACGACGACGAGCCGGGCGGCTTCGACCTGCGCCTCACGGTCCGCCTCAACGGCGAGGCGGTCTCGCACCCGCCGTTCTCGACCATGTACTGGACCGCCGCGCAGCAGCTCGCCCATCTGACGGTGAACGGCGCGTCCCTGCGTACGGGCGACCTGTACGGCTCGGGCACCGTCAGCGGCCCCGGGCCCGACCAGCGCGGCTGCCTGCTCGAACTGACCTGGGACGGCACGGAGCCGCTGGAGCTGGCCACGGGCAAGCGCGCGTATCTGGAGGACGGCGACGAGATCACCCTGACCGCGTGGGCACCGGGCCCGGACGGCACGAAGGTCGGCCTGGGCGAGGTCACGGGACGCATCTGCCCGTCGGCGGCCGGGCGTTGAGCCCTCGGCGTGTCAACAGGGGGCCCGGCGCCGCCATCCGTTCGTGCGAGCATGATCATGTTTTCGGCCGTCACGCTTCGTGCACGCGTCAGACTCCGTCCCATGGAGCAGCGATGAGTGCCGAGACCGAACCGACGACCGCCGCCGGCGCCCAGGGGCCGCAGTGGACCAGACCGCCCCTGGGCGGCTGGAGCGCCGACGACCTGGACCGGCTGCCGAACCTGCCCCCGCACACGGAACTGATCGACGGGAGCCTCGTCTTCGCCGCGCCGCAGAGCCTGTTCCACAGCCGGGCGGTGAGCTTCTTCAGCGAGGGGTTGCGGAGCGTGTCCCCCCGCGACCTGGCGGTCGTGTCCCGGTTCACCATCGACGTCGACCGCCAGAACCGGCCCGAACCCGATGTCGTCGTCGTGCGGGGCGATGTGGTCGAGGACCCGGCCCTGACGCGGTTGCCCGCCGAGTCCGTCGTCCTCGCCGTCGAGGTGGTCTCGCCCGAATCCTTGTCGCGCGACCGGGAGACGAAGCCGGTGAAGTACGCGCGGGCCACCATCCAGCACTACTGGCGCGTGGAGAACCACGACGGCCGTGCGGTGGTCTACGTCTTCGAGCGGGAGCCCGCCACCGGCGTCTACACCAGCACCGGGATCTTCCACGACCGGCTGAAGGCGTCCGTGCCGTTCCCCGTCGACCTCGACCTGACGGCGATCGCTCCATAGCGGCGCACACACCGCGGCCCGGCCCTCCCCGGACGAGGGGGGCCGGGCCGGGCCGCGCCCGTACCGGCGTCAGCGCGCGAACGTCCCCGCCTGGCTCGCCAGGTCGAGGAAGTACTGCGGCGCGATCCCGAAGACCAGGACCACCGCCACGCCCACAGCGATCGTCACCATCGTCAGCGGGGACGGGACCGCGACCGTGGGGCCGTCCGCCTTCGGCTCGCTGAAGAACATCAGGACGATGACGCGGATGTAGAAGAACGCCGCGATCGCCGACGAGACCACACCGACGATCACCAGCGGCACCGCGCCCCCGGCCGCCGCGGCCTTGAAGACCGCGAACTTGCCGGCGAAGCCCGACGTCAGCGGGATGCCCGCGAACGCCAGCAGGAAGACCGCGAACACCGCCGCCACGAGCGGTGAACGGCGGCCGAGACCGGCCCACTTGGACAGGTGCGTCGCCTCGCCGCCCGCGTCGCGCACCAGGGTGACGACGGCGAACGCGCCGACCGTCACGAAGGAGTACGCGACCAGGTAGAACAGCACGGACGAGATGCCGTTGGGCGACGCGGCGATCACACCGGCGAGGATGAAGCCCGCGTGCGCGATCGACGAGTACGCCAGCAGGCGCTTGATGTCGGTCTGCGTGATGGCGACGATCGCGCCACCGATCATCGTGATGATCGCGACGCCCCACATCACCGGCCGCCAGTCCCAGGTCAGGCCCGGCAGCACCACGTACAGCAGCCGCAGCAGCGCGCCGAACGCGGCGACCTTCGTGGCCGCCGCCATGAAGCCCGTCACCGGCGTGGGCGCGCCCTGGTAGACGTCGGGCGTCCACATGTGGAACGGCACCGCGCCGACCTTGAACAGCAGCCCCATCAGCAGCATCCCGCCGCCGATCAGCAGCAGGGCGTCATTGCCCATGGTGCCGGCGAGCGCCGGATCGACGGTGCGCACCGTGCCGTCCACGACGTCGGCGATGCCGGCGTACGTGACCGTGCCCGCGTACCCGTACAGCAGGGCGATCCCGAACAGCAGGAACGCCGAGGAGAACGCGCCCAGCAGGAAGTACTTGACCGCGGCCTCCTGCGACATGAGGCGCTTGCGCCGGGCCACCGCGCACAGCAGGTACAGCGGCAGCGAGAAGACCTCCAGCGCGACGAACAGCGTCAGCAGGTCGTTCGCCGCGGGGAACACCAGCATGCCCGCCACCGCGAACATCACCAGCGGGAACACCTCGGTCGTGGTGAACCCGGCCCGGGTCGCGGCCTTCTCGGCCTCGCTGCCCGGCACCGCCGCGGCCTCGGCCGCGAACGAGTCGATCCGGTGCGCGCCGGTCTCGGTGTCGAGCCGCCGCTCCGCGAACGTGAACACCGCGACGACCGCCGTGAGCAGGATCGTGCCCTGGAGGAACAGCGCGGGCCCGTCGACCGCGACGGCGCCCTGCGCGGCGATGTGCGCCTTGGAGGCGCTGCCGTACCCGTCGGCGGCGAGCGCCACCACGGCGGCGAACGCGGCGGCGAGCCCCGCGACGGCGAGGATCACCTGGGCGAGGTGACGGGCCCTGCGCGGCAGGAACGCCTCGAAGAGGACGCCCAGCATCGCGACACCCGCGACGATCAGCACCGGCGAGAGCTGGCCGTACTCGATGTGGGGCGTCGGGATGGTGCCGATCGAATCGGCCGCCGTCGTTGTCCACAGGCTGTGGACAGCTGGCGCGCTCATCGCTTCGCCTCCAACTGGGGGTTGGGATCGGTCTGATGGACCTGCGACATGGTCTGGTGCACCGCCGGGTTCACGATGTCGGTCAGCGGCTTCGGATACACGCCGAGGAAGATCAGCAGCGCGATCAGCGGCGCGACCACCACCAGCTCCCGGACCTTGAGGTCCGACATGCCCTGGACCGTCGCCTTCACGGGCCCGGTCATGGTGCGCTGGTAGAGGACGAGGACGTACAGCGCGGCCAGCACGATGCCGATCGTCGCGATGATCCCGATCACCGGATACCGGCTGAACGTGCCGACGAGGACCAGGAATTCACTGACGAACGGCGACAGGCCCGGCAGTGACAGCGTGGCGAGGCCGCCGATCAGGAACGTGCCGGCGAGCACCGGGGCGACCTTCTGCACTCCGCCGTAGTCGGAGATGAGCCGGGAGCCGCGCCGCGAGATCAGGAATCCGGCCACCAGCATCAGCGCCGCCGTCGAGATCCCGTGGTTGACCATGTAGAGCGTCGCGCCGGACTGGCCTTGGCTCGTCATGGCGAAGATGCCCATGATGATGAAGCCGAAGTGGGAGATCGACGCGTACGCGATCAGGCGCTTGATGTCCCGCTGGCCGACCGCGAGCAGTGCCCCGTAGATGATGCTGATCAGCGCCAGCACCAGGATCACCGGCGTCGCCCACTTGGAGGCCCCGGGGAACAGCTGGAGGCAGAAGCGGAGCATCGCGAACGTGCCGACCTTGTCGACCACCGCCGTGATCAGCACGGCGACCGGCGCGGTCGCCTCGCCCATCGCGTTCGGCAGCCAGGTGTGCACCGGCCACAGGGGCGCCTTCACCGCGAAGGCGAAGAAGAAGCCGAGGAACAGCCACCGCTCCGTGGACGTCGACATCGACAGGCCGCCGGTCGCGCGCAGGTGCGCGATCTCCGTGAGCGAGAAGGTGCCCGCCACCACGTACACGCCGATGACCGCCGCCAGCATGATCAGTCCGCCGACGAGGTTGTAAAGGAGGAACTTCACCGCCGCGTACGAGCGCTGGGTGGCCGCCGCCTCGTCGCCGCCCGCGTGCGCCCGGTCCCCGAAGCCGCCGATGAGGAAGTACATCGGGATGAGCATGGCTTCGAACAGCAGGTAGAAGAGGAAGACGTCGGTCGCCTCGAAGGAGAGGACCACCATCGCCTCAACCGCCAGGATCAGCGCGAAGAAGCCCTGCGTGGGCCGCCACCTGCGGTTCGGCTGAGCCTCTTCCAGAGGGTCGGCGTCGTGCCAGCCCGCCAGGATCACGAACGGGATGAGCAGCGCGGTCAGCGCGAGCAGCGCCACCCCGATGCCGTCCACGCCCAGTTCGTAGCGGACGCCGAAGTCCGCGATCCAGGTGTGCGACTCGGTCAGCTGGTACGGGCCCTTGCCGCCCGGGTCGAACTTCACCAGGACGATCGCCGCGAGGACGAGCGTCGCGATCGAGAAGAGGAGCGCCGTCCACTTCGCGGCGGTGCGCCGAGCGGCGGGCACCGCGGCCGTGACGATCGCGCCGGCCGCGGGCAGCGCGGCCGTGACGGTCAGAAAGGGGAACGACATCGCACTCACACCGCCCTCATCAGCAGGGTCGCGGCGACGATCACTGCCGTACCTCCGAACATCGAGAGCGCGTAGGAGCGCGCATAGCCGTTCTGCACCTTGCGCAGGCGCCCGGAGAGGCCGCCGAACGACGCAGCCGTCCCGTTGACCACCCCGTCCACCAGCGAGTGGTCGACATAGACCAGCGAGCGGGTGAGGTGCTCGCCGCCGCGCACCAGGACCACGTGGTTGAAGTCGTCCTGGAGGAGGTCGCGGCGGGCCGCCCGCGTGAGCAGCGAGCCGCGCGGGGCCAGCGCGGGCACCGGCTTCCTGCCGTACTGGACGTACGCGATGCCGACACCGACGAGCAGCAGCACGATCGTGGCGGTGGTGATGACGCCCGAACTCACCGGCGAGTGGCCCTCGCTGTGCCCGGTGACGGGTTCGAGCCAGTGCAGGAACCGGTTGCCGATGCCGAAGAACGCGCCGGCGCCGACCGAGCCGACCGCCAGGATGATCATGGGGATCGTCATGGTCAAGGGCGACTCGTGCGGATGGGGCTCCGCGTGCTCGCCGCGCTCCTCGGCGGCGGGCTCCACATCCGGCGCGTCCGGCGACGCGGTCGCGGTCTTCCGCCACCGCTCCTCGCCGAAGAACGTCATCAGCATCATGCGCGTCATGTAGTACGCGGTGATCGCGGCGCCAAGCAGCGTGACCGCGCCCAGAATCCAGCCCTCGGTGCCGCCCTTGGCGAAGGCCGCCTCGATGATCTTGTCCTTGGAGAAGAAGCCGGACAGGCCCGGGAAGCCGATGATCGCGAGATAGCCGAGGCCGAAGGTGACGAAGGTGACCGGCATGTACTTCCGCAGGCCGCCGTACTTGCGCATGTCGACCTCGTCGTTCATGCCGTGCATCACCGAGCCGGCTCCCAGGAACAGCCCGGCCTTGAAGAATCCGTGCGTCACCAGGTGCATGATCGCGAAGACGTAGCCGATCGGGCCGAGCCCGGCGGCGAGGATCATGTAGCCGATCTGCGACATCGTCGAACCGGCGAGGGACTTCTTGATGTCGTCCTTCGCACAACCGACGATCGCCCCGAAGATCAGCGTGACCGCGCCGACCACGACCACCACCAGCTGGGCCGTGGGCGCGCCGTTGAAGACGGTCGAGGAGCGGGTGATCAGGTAGACGCCGGCCGTCACCATCGTCGCCGCGTGGATCAGCGCCGAGACCGGCGTCGGACCCTCCATCGCGTCGCCGAGCCAGGACTGCAGCGGCACCTGGGCCGATTTGCCGCATGCCGCGAGGAGCAGCATCAGGCTGATGGCCGTGAGCTTGCCCTCGGTCGCGCCACCCGCCGCGCCGAACACGCCCCCGAACGAGAACGTGCCGAACGTGGTGAACATCAGCATGATCGCGATCGACAGGCCCATGTCGCCGACGCGGTTGACGAGGAACGCCTTCTTCGCCGCCGTCGCCGCGCTCGGCTTCTCCTGCCAGAACCCGATCAGCAGGTACGACGCGAGCCCGACGCCCTCCCAGCCCATGTACAGCAGGAGGTAGTTGTCGGCGAGGACGAGCAGCAGCATCGCCGCGAGGAACAGGTTGAGGTAGCCGAAGAACCGGCGGCGCCGCTCGTCGTGCGCCATGTACCCCACCGAATAGAGGTGGATGAGCGTGCCGACCCCGGTGATCAGCAGGACGAACGTCATCGACAGCTGGTCCAGCTGGAAGCCGATGTCCGCCTTGAACCCGGCGACCGGCACCCAGGTGAACAGGTGCTGGTGCAGGGCCCGGTCCCCCGCCCCCTTGCCCAGCATGTCCGCGAAGAGCACCACTCCGATGACGAACGAGGCGGCGGCGAGCACCGTACCGAGCCAGTGGCCCACCCGGTCCAGGGCGCGCCCGCCGCACAGGAGGACAGCGGCCCCCAGCAAAGGCGCCGCCACCAGCAGCGCAATCAATGTGTCCACGATTCAGCGACCCCTCAGAGCTTCATCAGGCTGGCGTCGTCGACCGAGGCCGAGTGACGGGCGCGGAACACGGACACGATGATGGCGAGGCCGACGACGACCTCCGCCGCCGCGACGACCATCGTGAAGAACGCGATGATCTGGCCGTCGAGATTGCCGTGCAGGCGGGAGAAGGCGACGAACGCGAGGTTGCACGCGTTCAGCATCAGCTCGACGCACATGAACACCACGATGGCGTTGCGCCGGATCAGGACGCCCGCCGCGCCGATCGTGAACAGCAGCGACGCCAGATAGAGGTAGTAGACCGGATTCATCGCGTGACCCCCTCCGTCTCGTCCTGTCCTTCGCGGTCCTCACGCGCGTCCGGGTCCGTGCCGTTCGCGGCGCGCTCCCGGCCCGTGCCCTCGCCGCGCTCGCGGCCGAGCCGGGTCTCCGACCGCTGTTCCAGCGCCTTCAGGTCGGCGAGCGCGTCCTGCGACACGTCCCGGATCTGGCCGCGGTCCCTGAGCGTCCCGATGACGGTGAGCTCCGAGGGCGTGCCGTCGGGCAGCAGCCCCGCGATGTCCACCGCGTTGTGCCGGGCGTACACGCCGGGGGCGGGCAGCGGCGGCAGCTGGACGCCCGCGCGCACCCGCTCCTCCGACTGCTCGCGCTGCGACTTGGCGCGCTCGATGCGCTCCCGGTGCGTGAGCACCATGGCGCCGACCGCCGAGGTGATCAGCAGCGCGCCGGTGAGCTCGAAGGCGAACACGTACTTGGTGAAGATCAGCGCGGCGAGACCCTGCGGGTTGCCCGCCGCGTTGGCGTGGCCCAGGCCGTTCCACGTGCGGAGCGAGGCGTTGGCGATGCCCGCGATCAGCAGGACGCCGAAGCCGACCCCGCACAGCGCGGCCAGCCAGCGCTGCCCCTTGATGGTCTCCTTCAGGGAGTCCGCCGCGGTGACACCGACGAGCATCACCACGAACAGGAACAGCATCATGATCGCGCCCGTGTAGACGACGATCTGCACGATGCCGAGGAAGTAGGCGCCGTTGGCCAGGTAGAACACCGCGAGGATGATCATCGTCCCGGCCAGGCAGAGGGCGCTGTGCACGGCCCTGCGCATCAGGATCGTGCCCAGCGCGCCGAACACCGCGACGACGCCGAGAATCCAGAACTGCACGGCCTCGCCGGTCGACGTCTGGTATGCCGCCGAGGCGGCCAGTGCGGTCAGGTCCGCCGGGGAACTCATCCGCCGATCACCTTCTTCGACGCGGGCTCGTCCTCGCCGAAGTCGGAGGCGCCCTCCTGGGGATGCTCGCCCTTGGTGAAGGCCACCTGCCGGACCGTGCCGGGCGCCGCCTGGGTGACCCTGCCCCGGTAGTAGTCCTGCTCGTCCATGCCGGGGTAGATCGCGTGCGGCGAGTCGACCATCTCCTCCCCGAGCCCCGCCAGCAGCTGGTCCTTCGTATAGATCAGGTTCTGCCGGGAGGAGTCGGCGAGCTCGAAGTCGTTGGTCATGGTGAGCGCCCGGGTGGGGCACGCCTCGATGCACAGGCCGCACAGGATGCAGCGCGCGTAGTTGATCTGGTAGACGCGGCCGTACCGCTCCCCCGGCGAATACCGCTCCTCGTCGGTGTTGTCGGCGCCCTCCACATAGATGGCGTCGGCCGGGCAGGCCCACGCGCACAGCTCGCAGCCGATGCACTTCTCCAGGCCGTCCGGATGGCGGTTGAGCTGGTGCCGGCCGTGGAAGCGCGGCGCCGTCACCTTCTCCTGCTCCGGGTACTGCTCGGTGAGCCGCTTCTTGAACATGGCGGAGAAGGTCACGCCGAACCCGGACACCGGGTTCTTCGGCAACGGGGGCACGCCCCCGGCCGGGGCCGCGCCCGAGGCACCGCCCTGGTCTCCGCCCCGGGCGACCTCGCCCGGGCTGTCGTTGTCAGACACCGCTCTCCTCCTTTCCGTCGCTCTCCGCTGCCTCTGCTGTGTTGGACACGCCACTGGCGATAAGTTCACGCACCCGCCGCGGACGCCTGCGCGGAACGGGCGGCAGCGTCTGGCCCGGCAGCGGCGGCACCGGGAAGCCGCCCGCCGCCGGATCGAAGTCCGGTGGGCCCGCCTCCCGTCGCGCGGCCTCCTCGGCCCGGCCGTCCCGGCCTCTGAACAGGTCGGCCACGAAGGAGATCAGCAGGATCGCGACCACCGCGCCCGCCACGTACAGCAGGATCGTCGTGAAGTCGTAGTGCCGGTTCTGCAGGGCCCGCACGGTGGCCACGAGCATCAGCCAGACCACCGAGACGGGGATCAGGACCTTCCAGCCGAGTTTCATCAGCTGGTCGTAGCGGACGCGGGGCAGCGTGCCGCGCAGCCAGATGAAGAAGAACAGCAGCAGCTGCACCTTGACGATGAACCAGAGGATCGGCCACCAGCCGTGGTTGGCGCCCTCCCAGAACGTCGAGATGGGCCAGGGGGCGCGCCAGCCGCCGAGGAAGAGCGTCGTCGAGACGGCCGAGACCGTCACCATGTTCACGTACTCGGCGAGCATGAACATCGCGAACTTGATGGACGAGTACTCGGTGTTGAAGCCGCCGACGAGGTCGCCCTCGGACTCCGGCATGTCGAACGGGGCCCGGTTGGTCTCCCCCACCATCGTGACGATGTAGATGATGAACGAGACCGGCAGCAGGATGATGAACCAGCGGTCCTTCTGGGCGTCCACGATCGCCGACGTCGACATCGAACCGGAGTAGAGGAACACCGAGGCGAACGCGGCGCCCATCGCGATCTCGTACGAGATCATCTGCGCGCACGAGCGCAGGCCGCCCAGCAGCGGGTACGTCGAACCCGACGACCAGCCCGCCAGCACGATGCCGTAGATCCCGACGGACGCGCAGGCCAGCACGTACAGCATCGCGATCGGCAGGTCGGTGAGCTGCATCGTGGTGCGCGTACCGAAGATCGAGATCTCGTTGCCCGAGGGGCCGAACGGGATCACCGCGATCGCCATGAAGGCGGGTACCGCGCCGACGACCGGCGCCAGCACGTACACGAACTTGTCGGCCCGCTTGACGACGATGTCTTCCTTGAGCATGAGCTTCATGCCGTCGGCGAGGGACTGGAGCATGCCCCAGGGCCCGTGCCGGTTGGGGCCGACGCGCCGCTGCATCCAGGCGACGACCTTGCGCTCCCAGACGATCGAGAAGAGGACGGTCAGCATCAGGAAGGCGAAGCAGAAGATCGCCTTGATGATGACGAGCCACCACGGGTCCGTGCCGAACACCGACAGGTCCTCGGTGGCCAGCGTCATGGTCGGGGTCATCGCCGCGCCTCCGGAGTGTCCGTCGAGGGAGCGTCGCCCGGCGGCGTGCCGGGCGGCGGCGTATCGGCCGAGGGAGCGCCGGCCGGCGGTGTGGCGCCGGACGGGGCGACGCGACCGGAGTGCCCGTCGCCGCGCCCGTCGACTCCGGTGTGCTGTTCAGCGGCAGCCACACCACCCGGTCCGGCAGGTCGCCGGTGATCTCCAGCGGCAGCGTCACCGCGCCGCCGGGCCCGGTGACGGTGAGCCCGTCCCCGTCGGCCAGGCCCGTCTCCGCCGCCGTCGCCGGCGACAGCCGCGCCACCGCCGCGTGCCGCGTGCCGGCGAGCGCCTCGTCTCCCTCCTGGAGGGCGCCGCGGTCCAGCAGCAGCCGGTGCCCGGCGAGGATCGCCTCGCCCGCGCCGGGCCTCGGCAGCGGCTTCGACGGCTCGAACGGCGGCGTCGCGCGCGGGCCGCTCCAGAGGCCGAGCGCGTCGATCTCCCGCCGTACGGACGGCAGATCGGGCAGCCCGAGGGCCACGTCCATCTCGTCCGCGAGCATGTGCAGCACCCGCGCGTCCGCCGGGGCGAGGCGCGTCGTCATCTGCTCGGGCTTCAGCGCGGCCTCGAACGGCCGCGGCCTGCCCTCCCAGTTGAGGAACGTGCCGGGCTTCTCGGCCGCCGCCGCGACCGGGAAGACCACATCCGCCCGCTCGCTCACCTCGCTGGGGCGCAGCTCGAACGAGACGAGGAAGCCGACCCGGTCGAGCGCCCGGCGCGCCAGCGCCGCGTCCGGCAGGTCCTCCACGCCGACGCCCGCGACCACCAGGGCCCGGAGCTCGCCGGCCGCCGCGGCCTCGATGATCTGGCCGGTGTCCCGCCCGTAGTGATGCGGCAGTTCCCGTACGCCCCAGGCCGCCGCGGTCTCCTCGCGCGCCCTCGGGTCCGTCGCGGGACGGCCGCCGGGCAGCAGCGAGGGCAGCGCGCCGACCTCGACGGCGCCGCGCTCACCCGCCCGGCGCGGGACCCACACCAGCCGGGCGCCGGTCGCGGCCGACGCGCGGTTCGCGGCCGTCAGACCGCCGGGCACCGCGGCGAGCCGCTCGCCCACCACGATCACCGCGCCGTCCGCGTGCAGCGCCTCGGCGGCCGCCGCCGCGTCGCCCTCGACGCCGGTGCCCGACGCGAGCGCGTCCAGCCACTCCGTCTCGGTGCCCGGCGCCGCGGGCAGCAGCGTGCCGCCCGCCTTCGTCAGGCCGCGCGTCGCGAACGGCGCGATCGCGTACGTACGCTGCCCGTGCCTCCGCCACGCCTTCCGCAGCCGCAGGAAGACACCGGGTGCCTCCTCCTCCGCCTCGAGACCCACCAGCAGGACGGCGGGCGCGGCCTCCAGCGAGCGGTACGTGACCCCCGCGGACCGCCCCGCCACGTGCCAGGCGAGGAAGTCCGCCTCCTCGGTGCTGTGCGCCCGCGCCCGGAAGTCGATGTCGTTCGTGCCCAGGGCGACCCGCGCGAACTTCGCGTAGGCGTACGCGTCCTCGACCGTCAGCCGGCCGCCCGTCAGGACAC
Source organism: Streptomyces sp. 8L (assembly GCF_020176795.1). Classification (GTDB taxonomy): domain Bacteria; phylum Actinomycetota; class Actinomycetes; order Streptomycetales; family Streptomycetaceae; genus Streptomyces. Next base: position 20,771 of record NZ_JAIUKE010000042.1, on the reverse strand, counting down.
CGGCCCGGCCGCGCGCCGCGGCGAGACCGGTCGCCGCGGCGGCCAGCGCCTCGGGCCAGCCAGCGGGTTCGAGGACGCCCGCCGCATTGCGTACGAGCGGGGTGGTGAGCCGGTCCTTGGCCTGTGCGTAGCGGAACGCGAAGCGGCCCTTGTCGCACAGCCACTCCTCGTTGACCTCCGGGTCGTTGCCCGCGAGGCGCCGCATGACCTTGCCGCGCCGGTGGTCCGTACGCGTGGCGCAGCCGCCCGCGCAGTGCTCGCACACGCTCGGCGACGACACCAGGTCGAAGGGGCGGGAGCGGAACCGGTACGCCGCCGACGTCAGCGCGCCCACCGGGCAGATCTGGATGGTGTTGCCGGAGAAGTACGACTCGAACGGGTCGCCCTCGCCCGTGCCGATCTGCTGGAGCGCGCCCCGCTCGACCATCTCGATCATCGGGTCGCCAGCGATCTGCTCGGAGAAGCGGGTGCAGCGCGCGCACAGCACGCACCGCTCGCGGTCCAGCAGGACCTGCGAGGAGATCGGCACCGGCTTCGCGTACGTCCGCTTGTGGCCGTCGAAGCGGGTGTCGGGGTCGCCGACCTGCATCGCCTGGTTCTGGAGCGGGCACTCGCCGCCCTTGTCGCAGACCGGGCAGTCCAGCGGATGGTTGATCAGCAGCAGCTCCATCACGCCGCGCTGCGCCTTCTCCGCGACGGGCGACGTCACCTGCGACTTGACGACCATGCCGTCCGTGCAGGTGATCGTGCAGGACGCCATCGGCTTGCGCTGTCCCTCGACCTCCACGATGCACTGCCGGCAGGCGCCCGCCGGGTCCAGCAGCGGATGGTCGCAGAAGCGCGGGATCTCGATGCCGAGCATCTCCGCCGCCCTGATCACCAGCGTCCCCTTGGGGACGGAGATCGGGACGCCGTCGATGGTCAGCGACACCAGGTCCTCGGGCGGTACGGCCGCCTCGCCGGACCCGGAGGGAGCATCCGTCGTCAGTGTCATGCCTTCACCTCCAGGTTTCCGGTTCCGGCCGGCCCGTCGGCCCACGCGGTGGACCGCGCGGGGTCGAAGGGGCAGCCCTTGTCCGTGATGTGCTGCTCGTATTCGTCGCGGAAGTACTTCAGCGACGAGAAGATCGGCGAGGCGGCGCCGTCACCCAGCGCGCAGAACGACTTGCCGTTGATGTTGTCCGCGATGTCCGCGAGCTTGTCGAGGTCGGCCGTCTCGCCCTTGCCGTCCTCGATGTCGCGGAGCAACTGCACGAGCCAGTAAGTCCCTTCACGGCACGGCGTGCACTTGCCGCACGACTCGTGCGCGTAGAACTCCGTCCAGCGGGTGACCGCCCGCACCACGCAGGTCGTCTCGTCGAAGCACTGGAGCGCCTTCGTGCCGAGCATCGAGCCGGCCGCGCCGACGCCCTCGTAGTCCAGCGGCACGTCCAGGTGCTCGTCCGTCAGCAGCGGTGTCGAGGAGCCGCCCGGCGTCCAGAACTTCAGCCGGTGCCCGGCGCGGATACCGCCGCTCATGTCGAGCAGCTGCCGCAGCGTGATGCCGAGCGGGCCCTCGTACTGGCCGGGGTTGGTGACATGGCCGCTGAGCGAGTAGAGCGTGAAGCCCGGGGACTTCTCGCTGCCCATTCCCCTGAACCACTCCTTGCCGCGCTGGAGGATCGACGGCACCGACGCGATCGACTCGACGTTGTTGACCACCGTCGGGCACGCGTACAGACCGGCGACCGCGGGAAACGGCGGCCTCAGTCTGGGCTGGCCGCGCCGTCCCTCCAGCGAGTCGAGCAGCGCGGTCTCCTCGCCGCAGATGTACGCGCCGGCTCCCGCGTGGACGGTGACCTCCAGATCGAGGCCGCTGCCCAGGACGTTCGTGCCGAGGTAGCCGGCCTCGTACGCCTCGCGCACCGCCTCGTGCAGCCGCCGCAGGACGGGGACGGTCTCGCCGCGCAGGTAGATGAACGCGTGCGAGGAGCGGATCGCGTAGCAGGCGATGACGATGCCCTCGATCAGCGCGTGCGGGTTCGCGAACAGCAGCGGGATGTCCTTGCAGGTCCCCGGCTCCGACTCGTCGGCGTTGACGACGAGGTAGTGCGGCTTGTCGTCGCCCTGCGGGATGAACTGCCACTTCATGCCGGTCGGGAACCCGGCGCCGCCCCGGCCGCGCAGGCCGGACTCCTTCACATAGGCGATGAGGTCGTCGGGCTCCATCGCGAGCGCCTTCTTCAGGCCCTCGTAGCCGTCGTGCCGCAGATATGTGGCGAGGGTCCACGATTCGGGCTGGTCCCAGAAGGCGGACAGGACGGGCGCCAGGATTCCCTGCGGGCTGGTGCCGTTGTCGTTGTCGTCACCGCGCTCGGCCGTCATGGTCATCACTCCCCCTCCTTGTCGGTGGAATCGTCACGCGTCCCGGAGGGACCCGATGAGGGGTGGTGGCCGGGCGACGGGGGGGCAACCGGGCCTGCCGGATGCTCAGGGTCGGAGGCCGCGGTCTCCTGCGGCGCGTCGTGGGAGCTGAGGTGCTGGGAGCCGGGCTGCGGCGCCTCCTCGGGGTGGGCGCCGTCCCGCGGCCGTACGACCCGGCCCGGCGCCTCGCCCTTCGCGATCCTGAGGCCCGTCAGCGAGGCGTGGCCCGCGCCGCCGCTCGCCTCGACGGCGCCCTCGCGGGTGTCGGGGAACCCGGCGAGGATTCTCGACGTCTCCTGGTACGTGCACAGCGGGGCGCCCCGCGTCGGCGCGACGGGGCGGCCCGCGCGCAGGTCGTCCACGAGGCGCTTGGCGGACTCGGGGGTCTGGTTGTCGAAGAACTCCCAGTTGACCATCACCACGGGCGCGAAGTCGCAGGCCGCGTTGCACTCGATGTGCTCCAGCGTGACCGCGCCGTCGGGGGTCGTCTCGTCGTTGCCGACGCCGAGGTGCGCCTTGAGCTCGTCGAAGATCGCGTCGCCGCCCATCACCGCGCAGAGCGTGTTGGTGCAGACGCCGACCTGGTAGTCGCCGGAGGGTTTGCGCCGGTACATGGTGTAGAAGGTCGCGACGGCCGTGACCTCGGCCGTGGTCAGATCCAGCATCTCCGCGCAGAAGGCCATGCCCGTACGGGTCACGTACCCCTCCTCCGCCTGCACCAGGTGCAGCAGCGGCAGCAGGGCGGAACGGGAGTCGGGGTAGCGCGCGATCACCTCCCGCGCGTCCGCCTCCAGCCGCTCGCGCACCTCGGCCGGATACTCAGGGGCCGGCGGCTGGGGCATGCCCAGCGGGACGGGGTTGGACGGTGTGGTCGTCACCGGTCGACGCCTCCCATCACGGGGTCGATGGACGCGACGGCGACGATGACGTCGGCGACCTGGCCGCCCTCGCACATCGCCGCCATGGCCTGGAGGTTGGTGAAGGACGGGTCGCGGAAGTGGACCCGGAAGGGGCGCGTGCCGCCGTCGGAGACGACGTGCGCGCCGAGTTCGCCCTTGGGCGACTCGACGGCCGCGTACGCCTGGCCGGGTGGGACGCGGAAGCCCTCGGTCACCAGCTTGAAGTGGTGGATGAGCGCCTCCATGGACGTGCCCATGATCTTCTTGATGTGGTCGAGCGAGTTACCGAGGCCGTCGGGCCCGAGCGCGAGCTGCGCGGGCCAGGCGATCTTCTTGTCGGCGACCATCACGGGCCCTGGCGCCAGCCGGTCGAGGCACTGCTCGACGATGCCGAGCGACTGCCGCATCTCTTCGAGGCGGATGAGGAAGCGCCCGTACGCGTCGCAGCTCTCGGTGGTCGGGACGGTGAAGTCGTACGTCTCGTAGCCGCAGTACGGGTCGGACTTGCGCAGGTCGTGCGGGAGGCCGGTGGAGCGCAGGATCGGGCCCGTGGCGCCGAGGGCCATGCAGCCGGTGAGGTCGAGGTAGCCGACGTCCCGCATCCGGCCCTTGAAGATCGGGTTGCCGGTGGCGAGCTTGTCGTACTCCGGGAGGTTCTTGCGGAGCTTCTTGACCATCTCGCGCAGATGGTCGACCGAGCCGGGCGGCAGGTCCTGGGCGAGGCCGCCGGGCCTGATGTACGCGTGGTTCATGCGGAGGCCGGTGATCAGCTCGTACGCGTCGAGGATCAGTTCGCGGTCGCGGAACCCGTAGATCATTATCGTCGTCGCGCCGAGCTCCATGCCGCCGGTGGCGAGCGCCACCAGGTGCGAGGAGAGCCGGTTGAGCTCCATCAGAAGGACGCGGACGACCGTGGCGCGCTCCGGGATGTCGTCCGTGATCCCGAGGAGCTTCTCCACGCCGAGGCAGTACGCCGTCTCGTTGAAGAACGACGTCAGGTAGTCCATGCGCGTGACGAACGTGGTGCCCTGCGTCCATGTGCGGTATTCGAGGTTCTTCTCGATACCGGTGTGCAGGTAGCCGATGCCGCAGCGGGCCTCGGTGACGGTCTCGCCGTCGATCTCCAGGATCAGCCGCAGCACGCCGTGCGTGGAGGGGTGCTGGGGACCCATGTTGACGACGATGCGCTCGTCGTCGGCGCGCGCGGCGGACTCCACGACCTCGTCCCAGTCGCCGCCTGTGACCGTGTAGACGGTGCCTTCCGTGGTCTCGCGCGTGCCCGCGCTCGCGGTCGCGTGCGTGTCTGAGGTGGACATCAGGTGTACGACCTCCGCTGGTCCGGAGCCGGGATCTGGGCGCCCTTGTACTCGACGGCGATACCGCCGAGGGGATAGTCCTTGCGCTGCGGGAAGCCCTGCCAGTCGTCCGGCATCATGATCCGGGTCAGGGCCGGGTGGCCGTCGAAGACCAGGCCGAAGAAGTCGTACGTCTCGCGCTCGTGCCAGTCGTTGGTCGGATAGACCTCGACCAGGGACGGGACGTGCGGGTCCGCGTCGGGCGCGGAGACCTCGACGCGGATCACCCGGCCGTGCGTGATCGACCGCAGGTGGTAGACCGCGTGCAGCTCGCGGCCCTTGTCGCCCGGGTAGTGGACGCCCGAGACGCCCGTGCACAGCTCGAAGCGGAGCGCGGGGTCGTCGCGCAGGGTGCGGGCGACGCGGAGCAGGTGCTCGCGCGCGATGTGGAAGGTGACCTCGCCGCGGTCCACGACGGTCTTCTCGATCGCGTTCTCCGGGAGGAGGTCCTGCTCCTCCAGCGCGCCTTCGAGTTCGTCGGCGATCTCGTCGAAGACGCCCTCCTCGCCGGGCGCCGTGCGCGGTCCGCCGTACGGGCGGGACGCGGGGCCCGGCAGGGCGACGGTACGGACGAGGCCGCCGTAGCCGGAGGTGTCGCCGCCGTTCTGCGCGCCGAACATGCCCCTGCGGACGCCGATGACGTCGCTCGCGACGTCGCGGGCGGCGGGGACGCCGTTCCCGTTGTGGCCGTTCGCGCCGTTGCCGTTGTGGCCGTTCGCGGAGTTCCCGTTGGCGCCGTTGCCGCTGCCGTTTGCGCCGTTGCCGTTGGGCGGCTGCCCGCCACTCATCGGAGGAGTCCCTTCATCTCGATCGTGGGCAGCGCGTTGAGCGCCGCCTCCTCCGCCTCGCGGGCCGCCTCGCGCGCGTCGACCCCGAGCTTCGAGGTCTGGATCTTGTGGTGGAGCTTGAGGATCGCGTCCATCAGCATCTCGGGGCGCGGCGGGCAGCCCGGCAGGTAGATGTCGACCGGCACCACGTGGTCGACGCCCTGCACGATCGCGTAGTTGTTGAACATGCCGCCCGACGAGGCGCACACGCCCATGGAGATGACCCACTTGGGGTTCGGCATCTGGTCGTAGACCTGCCGCAGGACGGGCGCCATCTTCTGGCTCACCCGGCCCGCGACGATCATCAGATCGGCCTGGCGCGGCGATCCGCGGAAGACCTCCATGCCGAACCGCGCCAGGTCGTAGCGGCCCGCGCCCGTCGTCATCATCTCGATGGCGCAGCACGCGAGGCCGAAGGTGGCGGGGAAGACGGAGGACTTCCGTACCCAGCCCGCGGCCTGCTCGACGGTCGACAGGAGGAATCCGCTCGGCAGTTTCTCTTCGAGTCCCATTGGTGGCCCCAGCCCCTCTAGCCCTCTAGTCCCATTCCAGACCGCCGCGGCGCCAGACGTAGGCGTACGCGACGAAGACGGTGAGCACGAAGAGGAGCATCTCCACGAGCCCGAAAATCCCCAGCGAGTCGAAGGTGACGGCCCAGGGATAGAGGAAGACGATCTCGATGTCGAAGACGATGAAGAGCATCGCCGTCAGGTAGTACTTGATCGGGAAGCGACCGCCGCCCGCGGGCGTGGGAGTGGGTTCGATGCCGCACTCGTACGCTTCAAGTTTCGCCCGGTTGTACCGTTTTGGGCCCACGAGCGTGGCCATGACCACGGAGAAGATCGCAAACCCAGCCCCCAGGGCGCCGAGCACGAGGACGGGCGCGTAGCTATTCACGCTCCCCAGCTCCTTCCAGTCGTCCTTGACCGATGGACCGCACCGGGCCTGAGCGCGCCGCCACTTTCCGGGACATTCCGGGGAATCCCCGAAGATCGCTCCCATGTGAGGCAGTTCACAAGCCCGACTGACGCGCATCTTATGCCCGTCGGGCTGTGATCTGCGACACGGGGTACTGGACGGTCTTTGTGATCTCCACCACCCGACGATGGATCATGACATCGAGCAGCCGACGATCTTCATACGTGGTGTACTCACATGATCACCAGTCGTAGCGCGTACGGCTGTTACCCCTGGTCAGAACGGCTTCTCCTTTATCACCAGGCTCAATGTCCAAGCAAATTGGCCCTGGAACACCTAGAGGTGATAAAGGGATTCGCCCCACTCCGGGCACTTCGGCCGGCCACCCGAGACGACTATCGGGCGGGCGCTCCGGGGCGGCCTCCGGACGAGAGGCCGGCCGCGGGGCCGGCGGCCGGGGCCAACCGGCCGGAACCGCGCGGCCCTCCGCGCCGTCTTATGCCTACGTGCACCCTGTGCCTACGCGCGCCCGCTCGTCCCCTGAGCCGCGCGCACGGCCCGCCCCAACGGGCGCCGCGTCCGGCACATGTGTCCGCGCTCACGAAGTCCGCGCGTTCACCGGCCGACACCGCCGGGTACACCGCCGGTACGGGGACGAGGCTTACCGCTGGTACGCGCAAGCGGGGCCGGAGCCGGTCCCGCCCGTGCGCCCCTCGGGGTCGCCATGGACACGCCCTTTGGGTACGCCTGTCCTACTCCTTCACCCCCGGTGCGGCCAGCAGAGCGACAGGCGATCCACAGAACGTGACACTCCTGTGACCTGTGCCACGGGCCAAACGAGGCCCGAACAAGCTGGCTTGGCCATGTAGCCAAGGGGTGGTAAGTCAGGGGCAATTCGGACCTTTATCTAAAACACAGAGATCACACGCGTGATCCGCGGCGCCCGATTCGTCCGTTACGGCGTCAATAAAGCCGCTCACGAACCGGATTCACAGGTTCCATACGTAACTGTGGCGCAATCCACCTTGCTTGACGGCAACCGTCCAGCCCCGATACCGGTTATCCCCATGCCCCACACCGCTCCCATACGAACCCACCGGAAGCCCCGCCGGAACGCGCCGAAGACGGTGCTCCGCGCAGGAGTTGCCGGCGGCGTCCTCAGCACCATCGCGGTTGCCGGTGCTGCCGGAACGGCGACTGCCGAGCCGGTGACCGAGACGATCGAGATGCCGACGCTCTCCGCGGACCTCTCCACCACGGTCGCGCAGTCCGCACAGGCCACCCAGCAGATCGCCCTGACGATGCAGACGCGTGCGCAGCTGCAGACCCAGGAGAACGCCGCGGTCAAGGACGCGGCCACCGCGGCCAAGAAGTCCAAGGCAGAGGCCGAAGCCAGGGCCAAGGCCGAGGCGAAGAAGAAGGCGGAGCAGGCCGCCCGCGCCAAGGCCGCAGAGGCCGCCCGCGCGTCCCGCTCCACCGTACGCACCGAGCTCGCCTCGGACTCGTCCCCGAGCACCTCGTCGAGCTCCGCGTCGTCCACCGCGACCGGTTCCGCCGCCGCGATCGTCTCGTACGTCGAGGCACGCATCGGCGACGCGTACGTGATGGGCTCCACGGGCCCCAACGCCTTCGACTGCTCGGGCCTCGTCCAGGCCGCGTACCGCACGGTCGGCGTCGACCTGCCGCGCGTCTCGCAGGACCAGTCGACCGCGGGCACGCAGGTCTCCCTGAGCAACGTCCAGCCCGGCGACATCCTTTACTGGGGAAGCGCGGGCAGCGCGTACCACGTGGCAATCTACGTGGGCGACGGCAAGTTCGTCGGCGCGCAGAACCCGAGCAGCGGCGTGGTCGAGCACGACCTCAGCTACGACCAGCCCACGGGCGCGGTCCGCGTCCTCTGACGTCGCTCGACAGTCCCTGTCCCCTTTGCTTTGCGCTGAAGTCGACTGTTCCTGTCCCCTTTTGCGCTGAAGAAGCCCTGTACTGAAGAAGCACGGAGCACGCGCTCCGGTCCGGCCACGAAGGTCCGCGTTCCCTCCCGGGGACGCGGGCCTTCGCCGTTCCCCGTTCCTCCCCGGGACGCGGGCCTTCGGCGTTCCCCGTTCCTCCCCCGGGACGCGGAGGACGGGCGGTGCCGAGCGCGGTCACGCCCATCGCCGACGGCCGTGGAGCTCGGCGCGGCCCGTCAGTCCTGCCGTGGAGCGCGGCCCTCGGTCGCGGCGGGCCGGTCTTCGTCGGCGCCGGGCTCTTCGTCGGAGCCCTGGACCTCCTCGGGGCCCTGGACTTCCTCGGGGCCGGGGAGAGCGGGTTCCCGGGAGACGACGGCGGCACCGCGCCGCAGCGAACCGGGTATCCGCTCGAAGACCAGGGTGAGTGGCTGCCCGTCGCGTACGGCGTGGATATGGAGATGGGGCTCGGTGGAATTGCCCGAGGAACCGACCAGGGCCAGTCGCCGGCCCGCCGCCACGCGGTCACCGGGGTGCACCTCGATCGATCCGGGGGTGAGATGGGCGAGGAGTACACGCTCGCGCCCGGTGTCGAGGACGATGTGGTTCCCGGCCGGTCCTGTGCCGGGACGCGGCGCGTCCGGGTGGCCGTCCTCCGCCGCGACCACGGTCGCGTCGGCGGGCGCGAGGACCGGGACGCGGTAGATGGCGTAGTCGCGCAGCCGCGCGGGAAGGAACGGCCGCGCGGAGCGCCCCCCGGCCGTGGTGCCGACGATGTCGAGGGCGCCGCGCTGCAAGGGGGCGGCCCAGTGGTGGTTGAGCAGCCTGCCGTTTCCTTCCACGATCTGCCACCGGCCGGGCGGCAGGGGCCATCGCAGAGAACTGGAGCGGCCGGCGAGGCGGTCACGCCGGTCCAGGAGTGCGACAGCCGCCAGGGCCAGGACCACAAGAGGCAGAGCCAGGTCGGTCCAGGTGGCGTCGTGGGCGAGATGAGGGGCGCGGAACGCGGCGTTGACGACGACGGCGAGGGCGGCGGCGACCATGGCCCAGCGCTCCCATCGCGGCACGGTGGACGCCACGGGCACGCCGAAGCCCCAGTAGGCGACGCCCCCGAGGGCCAGAAAGGCAAGGGCGTTCAACGAGGCGTTCAGCGAGGCCCCGGTGAGCGCCGCCGCGACCGGCTGAGCCAGCACGACCGGCCAGAGCCCGACCCCCAGCAGTGCGCGAAGCGCGGCGCCGCGCCGGATCACCTGGCTGAGAGCGTCGTCGTCTGACATCCCGGTGTGTTCCCCCCGTTGGATTCGGTGACGGACATTGTGGCAGGTTGGACCTGCGGCGCCGAGACCGCGCCGGGCATCTCGGACGTACGGCGCACGCGCCTGTACGCGCCCGAGGCGGACCGGGCGAGAGTCCGGTAGTCCTTGTCCGTCAGCAAGGTGCAGTCGGCGCCGATCATGATGAGACCGAAGGCGACGAGCCCCATGCAGACCATGATGCCGAAGTGCATGCCCTCCAGAGCGACCGTGACCGTCTTGCGCAGCCGGGCCCGGTGCGTGAACAGCACGAACGGCACAGCGATCTCGAAGAGGATCGTGAACATCGAAACCGCCCAGGACACAAGGGCGTTCGACATGACGGCCGAGTACGCGGAGAACATCTGGAATTCGTGGATGCGGCTGACGTAGTACATGGCGACGCCGTCGTTCCAGAGGCTGGCCGTGAGCTTCAGATAGCCGGCGACGAAATACAGCACGGCGACCTGGAAGACGATCAGTGCTGCCCCGACGTTGTGGAGAAGCGTCGCCGCCCGCTGCCGCGGCGACGTGGGCGGGGCGAGAAGGCGTTCCCGGCGCCGGCGGGCGAAGGGGGCGAAATACGCGTTGGAGACACAGAACAGCAGGAAGATCACGGCGATCCGGGCGAAGTTGTCTCCGCCTTCCAGGATGTCCTGGTTGCGGTCGTACAGGGACCACAGCAGGACCGCATGGGCGGCGGTCAGGGCCCGTCCGCCGAAGATGGTGAAGGCCGTCGCCGTCACCATGCCGAATATGTAGACGGCGGTCAGCCAGGAGGTGGAGTTGTCCCACAGGTAGATGGAGAACAGTCCTCCATGCAGTTGTGCGCTTGCGTCGTGGGGGGTGATGTAGCCGTGCGGTCCCCAGAGAAAGTCACGGTCCCAGAAGTCCGAGACATAGAAGATCAGAGCCGCGATACCGAGGATGATCCGCAGGAGCGAAAGACCGATCAGGCGACTTCTGCGGACGGACAGTGCGACAAGTACGCGATCGAACAGGCTGACAGCGGTCTTCATGTAACGGCTCCGAATCGGCTAGGGCTGGGCGACGCCCTGCGCGTAAGGCATCCACTGCGTGTCGAGGAGATTCTTGGCTTTCACGGGGAAGTGGCCGCTTCCGCGAGCCGAAAAGGGCGTGATGGGGGTCTGCGAGAACTCTGCGCGCACGCTGACGATGTCGCGCCCCGGAAAGCGTGCGGCTGCCTGCTGGGAGATGAGACGCCTGAGCTTGTCGAAGTCGGCGGCGAAACGGCGGTTGAGGTAGGCGTGCAACTGCGGGCGGGCCGAAGCTGCCGCGGCACTGTCGATGGTCTGCAACTGTGACCGGTACGTGGCGAAGGTCTCCTGGAAAGCCAGGGTGATGCCGGGCTGCTTGGTCGGCAGAACCCGGTTGTTCTTCGGCAGGTCCTCGATGGGGCCCTGGATGTCGAACGGCCGCGTTGTCGCGTTTCCGCCCCCGGGTTTTCTGATACGGGCCGTGACGTAGATGTGGGCGTTGTCGGTGGACGGGGTCGGGGCGAACAGTTGCCAGTCCTGTTCGAACCAGGGACGGATCACGTGCGTGGCAGCCGGTTTGATACGGACTTTGACCGGAGAGTTGGGCATGTTGTACACCGCGCAGGCGGCCACGTAGACCGTGGCCGCCGCGAGGACCAGTACGCCGAGCAGGCGCACCAGTGGTGTAATGCCCGACATCCGGCTGTCCGACTGCCCGGGGGCAGCTGGTGCGGTGTCAGTCATTGTCTCCGCGATTCATTGGGGCAGCAGTCAGCCGATGGCCGCGTCGAACTGGATGTCCTGCTGGTTGTCGCCGGCTATGCCCGCGTAGATCTGGGCGTTTCCACTGCTGGAGCTGGAAGAGCTGCTGGATGCCTCCGCGGCCACCGCGGCGGCGTCCTCGGCCGCGGGCGCCGCGAACTTCGCCGCGGCGACGGCACCGGCGACACCGCCCGCGACACCACCCGCGACCGAGTCGACGACGCCTGTGATCCAGGAGTCAGGTGTGATTTCCTGCGCGCCGGCCGCCAGGTCGGCGGAGTAGGAAGGCGCGGCAGCGGCCTTCGGTGTCGAGGTGGGAGTCGCAGCGCTGGCTGCCTGGGCCGGGACCATGCCGGCAACGGCGACGAGAAGGAGACCGGCGCCGATTCTATGAGCGAGCGGTGCTCGCAGGTTGATTGCCATGGCTTCATCCTTGCACCCGAAATAATGTCGGAACAATATTCTCCGCAACCTTTTGCGGCGCTTTCAGAATGCACGGAAAGCCTTTACCGGATCGCCCGGCACCAGGGCCGGAACTTTTCCTTCCGTGTACCGTCGGGGAGTATCCGATGGAAAACAAGGACCGCACACCATCATCATTCTTGACTCTCGGGACAAGACCCTCCTTGGGTACCGTTCGGCACCTCCCCCCGGAACCGGAACCGTGCGGGCAGGCGAAGACTCACCGGGCGTCCAGGCAGCACCGCGGTAGCGCACGGGACAACACCGCGGTGCCGCACAGAACAACAAAAAACCTTGCGTCAGCAGTGCGATCACACTGCTGACGCAAGGTGTTCTGCTCTCTGTCTGGGTACTCAATCGGCGGGAACGAGTCCCAGATACTTCAGCGCGTGATTCGCCGCGTGGAAGCCGCACATGCCGTGGACACCGGGCCCCGGCGGTGTCGAGGACGAGCAGAGATATACGCCGGGCACCCCTGTCGCATACGGATTCCATGCGACACGGGGACGCAGCAACAACTGGCTCGGACTGTTGGCGCCGCCGTTTATGTCTCCGCCGATGTAGTTGGCATTGTGCAGATGTAGCTGCCGCGTGGTACGGACGACCGTTGCCACAACACGCTTTCGGAATCCAGGGGCGAAGCGTTCGATCTGGTCGGCCACGATTTCAGCACCCGCTGCACGACTGGCGTGCGGAACATGCGCGTAGGCCCATACGGGATGCACGTCACCGTCCGAACGGGTCGGATCAGCGAGGTACTGCTGGCCCACCAGGACGAAGGGTGCACGCGGCACGACTCCGCGCCGGACGTCCCGTTCAGCACGGGCAATCTCTTCGAAGGTCCCGCCGACATGTACCGTTCCCGACCGCCTGCAGGCGCGGTTGGTCCAAGGGACTCCGTCGCGCACCGCGAAATCCACTTTGAGCACGCCAGGGCCGTAACGGTAACGCCGGTAGGCGGCAGCGACGGATGCCGGCAGACGACGGCCGACGATCTGGGCCGCCGCGGCGGGACTTGTGTCGAGAAGAACAACGTCAGGGCGGCCGAGTTGGTCGTAGGAGTCCACCCGGACCCCCGTCTCGATGACACCTCCCTGGCCGCGGAGGAGTTCGCCGAGAGCATGGCTGATGGACCGGGAACCGCCTTGGGCGACCGGCCACCCGTGGGCGTGAGCGGCCGACCCGAGGAAGAGACCGACGGCGCTGCTCAGCGGGGTCCGCAGCGAGTAGGCGGCATGGGCGGCAATCCCGGCGAAGAGCGCCCGGACGTGCGGGAGTTTCCAACGGGCAGCGGTCCAGGACGCGGACGGCAGGGCCCGCAGACCGAAGCGGGCCAGCAGCATCGGCCGGGTGGGGCGGTGGAGCGGCGGGGCGAGGACCTCATCGGCCAAGGCGCCGAAGGAACCCGCGAAAGGACCGAACAACCGCCTCCAGGCCGGTCCGTCCTCCCCCATGCCGGCGGTCGTCTCCACCAGACTGCGCCGGACCACCCCGGCTTCGCCGTCGTCCAGTGGATGCGCGATGTCGATGGACGGCTGGAGCCAGCGCAGCCCGTGCTCCTCCAGGGCGAGCGAACGGAAGAAGGGCGAGGCGACCGCCAGCGGATGAACGGCGGAGCAATCGTCGTGCAGGAGGCCCTCGACCGTGCGGGTGCTGGAACGTGTTCCGCCCCCGATGACGTCGGCCGCCTCCAGCAGAGTGACCCGGACCCCGTGCTGGGCTAGCCGCACGGCAGCGGCGAGCCCGTTGGGCCCGCTGCCGACCACCACCGCGACACTCACGCGACACCGCGGCTGATTCCGCGGGAATCGCCTTCTCCGGAGAGCCGCCCGGTCCCCTGCGCGTACTGCACGTGCTGGACTTCAGGCACTTGAGGCACTTGAGGCACTTCAGGCACTTGCTGTACGTGCTGCACTTCAGCCACGTGCTGAGCGTGCTGCGCCAAGAGGAAGCGCTCTCTTTCATCCGGAAGGTACCCGACCTCCGTCATCAGCCGACGCACATGGGAGACCTCCCGCCCCTGCCAGTGCTGTGCCCGCATCAGACGCAGTTCGTCCGCGGCGACGACAACGGCGTGCGCGACCTGTCGGCGCAACCGGCTCCCGGCGCCGCCGACCACACGCGCGTACTCGCTCGGATCGTCGATGTCCGGTCCGATCCCAGCCCGTCTCAGCCATCGGTGCGCCAGGGTCAGCGCCTCCTCGCTGGGGGACAGTTGCAGTACTCCGTCGGCCAAGCGCTGGAGGGCCAGACTGGCGGTCGGGACCCTGGTGGCGAGCCGGGAGCAGCACCAGTCCCTGTCCCGCAGCTCGGGGCGTCCGTCCCGCGTGGTGTCCCGGACCCGCACGTTGTCGAGCACCCGTCGAGACTCGGGCTGGGAGCACGCGGGATACCTGGGAGCCTCTCCCACGGAAGACGGCGCCCGCCGCGCTCTTGAACCGGACGCCAGCGCGAGCGCGTCGGTGATCTCCAGTTCCCCCGCCGCGACCCTCGTACGCACCTCGGCCGGCAGATCCAGCAGAGCGAGGCGCTTGCTCACATGGCTCTGGGCGCGGCCGACACGCTTCGCGATCTGTCGCTGCGACCGCCCGGCGCAGGCCAGTTTGCGAAAGAGCACGGCCTCCTCGACCGGGTTCAGATCGCGTCGCTGCAAGTTCTCCACCGCCATGACCTCGATGTCGAGTCCGTCGGCCGACAGTTCGGGCCGGATCTCGACCGGTACCTCGTCGATCTGGGCCTCCATGGCGGCAGCGGCACGACGATGGCCCGCAATGATCACATATTGCGTATCGCCAATCACGGAGGCGTGTTCAGGGTGTGCGGCGATATGCGCCTGCCGAGTCGTCACCAATACAGGCTGGACGACACCGACAGATCTCATCGACTGCACCATCTCACTCAGGTCGCCGAGTTCCGGACGCGGATTGTCGGGGTGGGTCGCCATTTGAGAAACTCTGGCATAAGATCTTTCGCCACTCTCGGGATGCTCCATTCCCGTGCACGTGGACACGAATTCCCCCTAGCGATTACCTGAACTGTTTTCTTTTTTGCGCGCCTTTTCCGCGAAGCTTTCGCGGCCGAACAGTGGGTGACCGGAGGTACAGGCCGTCGCGGTTTTGCCCGCAGAGAGGCAGGACGGAAATAGAACCTGATTCACCGCGGTTGCACAAGGAACTTTCCCCTATTTCCCCAGCAGTCTCAGCGGTCCCGGCAGTCTCAGCGGGAATGGAATTCAAAAATCCCGACCCCATGTGCCCGATGCCACACATTCCCGCCGGCCGCAAAGGAGGGACGCTCCCTGCAACCACAGTCAAATAATTCCCCCGAACACTGTCTGTCGACAAGCCCCCGCAGTCCGTGGCTATTGAAAGCATGTGACCGTGTAGACGTCAAGAGAGTTACGTGAAGTGTCAGCCACGGCACCTCCCCACGATCGGGCGCCCCCACCCCCATAACCCTTCGAACTGCACGAACTTAAACCCCGAAAGGCACCCAGTCCATATGAGAGCCAGCACTTCATGAAAATATGGCACATTTCGGCACGAAGTGACCGCACTTCACTCACTCTTTAAGATATTGCTCCCCTTTTAAGGTTTCGCATCGCCCGCCCGGGCCGCCGTTTCGGTCCGAAGTGCCGAAACAAATCGCGAATTCGATTTCTTTCGGTTCCGATACGGCGAACCCATGCGAAGCTGTTCCGTCCCGCGGGCGAGGAGGGCACCTCGGGCTCGAACAGCCTCCGCCGACGGGAATCCGCCTGCCCGCACAGAGCGATACAGAGGCCGTGTCTTTCAGCAGCCTGCGCCACTCGACGGATACGTGCACCGCAGGACGGTGTTTTCCCCTACGAGCAGTTGGACGAGACGGGCTGCCGTACCGCCCCGCGCCCCTCCCGTATCAGCGGGTTGTGACGGCCCGGGACCGGGACGGCACGGCAGCGCCGTAAGGGTCCCTCACGGCTTGTCCCACACCAGTGAGTACCGCCACAGCAGATGACGGCGGTACCGGCGCCCCGGCAGCAGGCGCTTGGACTCCGCCCTGACCTCGCGCCAGGACATCGTCGGCCGGGCCACCGGCATGGCGGGGTCGCCGCCCTCGCCGCCGTTGCGACGCCGGTACACCGGGTTGGCGCAGACGGCGGCCATGCCGAGCGCCCGGTCGAAACGGGTGCTGTCGGGGGGGATCCCGACGATCACCAGGCGCCCACTGGGCGCGAGCGCCTCGGTCATCGCGCCGATCGCCGCCGTGAAGTCCACGTGGTGCACGACCGTGACCGCGCAGACGAATCCGTAACCGGTCCCGATGTCCTCCCGGCTGCCGATCTCCTCCCCGCTCCCTGTCCCCGCGCCGGTCTCCGCCCGGCTCTTGACGAAGTCGGCGGCCAGGAACCGGGTGTTCGACACCTCGCCGACTCGCTCCCTGGCCAGCCGCACCATCTCGGGCGACCGGTCCACCCCGACGACCGAGCCGACGCGACGCGCCAGTTTCCGTACGAGCAGGCCGTCACCGCACCCGATGTCCAGCGCACTCGCGCACCCGGCGGGGACCGCGCCGAGCACCCTCGGGTGGTGCTCTGCGTTGTGATTCCAGTAGTCGAAGAGTTCGTCGCGAGTAATCGCTCCCGCTCCCGCACTCGCTCCCGCACTCGCGTTCGCACTTGAGGGTGAATCCACGCCTGCCTCCGTCACTTTCGGCTCGCGGCCGGGTCTTACGATCAGGAGTCGATCCCAGGAGGCCCGCATGACGCAACTCCCGGCCCGCACGCCGGCACAGCGCAAGAAGGACACACTGCACCGCCTCGAACACGACGTGGACGCCTGGGTGGCCACGGCCGACCTGACGACCGGGGCGCCCTACCTGGTGCCGCTCTCCTTCCTGTGGAACGGCTCGTCGCTGCTGCTGTCCACCACCGCGTCCACCCCCACTGCCCGCAACCTCTCCCTGAGCGGCTCCGTGCGGCTCAGCCTCGGCGAGACGCGGGACGTGATCCTGATCGACGGCACGGCCCAGGCCCTGCGTCCGGCCGAGCTGTCCCAGGAAGAGGGGGACGCATTCGCAGCGAAGACGGGATTCGATCCACGCGAGGAATCGGCCGCCTACCTCTACTTCCGGGTGAGCCCGCGAAGGCTCCAGGCATGGCGGGAGGTCGACGAGATGGCGGGCCGCGACCTGATCGTGGACGGCCGCTGGACGGTGGACTGACGCGGGCGGGCGCGGGCGGGCACGCTTCCGCGCGGCGGCGAGCCGCCGCCCGGCCCGTGGAGGGGCGCCCCCCCGGGCGCCTGGGGCTGGGGTGGGCGCCGGCGGCCGGCCACGCGGCGCAGGGCCCGGAGCGGTGCCCCGGTGGCGGCGGCCCGCGGGGGGACACGGTCTCGATGACGGCGCCCTCCCCCGCCGCAGTACGGGGAGGCCGCGCGGGGCAGGGCCCCCTACGCGCTCACGGCCTCTTGAAGCCCACGGCCGCGTACAGGTGTGTGTGGTCCTTCGACGTGTCCGTGCCGTCCGGGTGCCAGTCGTGCGCCTCGACCAGGCCGGGCTCCACGAGATCCAGGCCGGACAGGAAGGACTCGATGGTGGCGCGGGGGCGGACGTTCGCCTCGATGCCCTCCTCGGCGTAGACGCGCTCCGTCTCGCGCCATGCCTCCGGTGCGAAGTCGTCCGTGACATGACTGAAGATCACGCAGCTGCCGGGCACGAGCGCGGACAGGTACTGGGACACGATGTCGCGCACCTGGTCGTCGTCGGGGACGAACTGGAGGACCGAGCAGAGCATCAGCGCGACCGGGCGATCGAGGGCCAGCGTCCTGCGGGCGATCGCGAGGACCCCGGCCGGCTCGCGGAGGTCCGCGTCGGCGTAGTCCGTGGCGCCCTCGGGGGAGCTGTGCAGCAACGCCTCGGCGTGGCGCAGCACGATGGGGTCGTTGTCGACGTAGACGACGCGGGACGAGGGGCGGACCGCCTGGGCGATCTCGTGCGTGTTGGGCTGCTTCGGGACGCCCACGCCGATGTCGAGGAACTGGTCCATGCCCAGGTCACGCGTCGCGTACAGCACCGCCCTGTCGTGGAAGAGCCGTGCGCCCGTGCCGATGCGCTGGATCGTGCCCTTGCCACGGAACGCCTCGGCGAGGCGGGTGCCCGCGTCCTTGTCGACGCCGTAGTGGTCCTTGCCGCCCACGTACAGGTCGTACAGGCGCGCCGAGCTGGCACGGGACGTGTCGACCCGGCGCGCGGGGTCCTCGTACGGGGGCCCCGCGGGACCGGAGCCCTCGGTTTCCGGCGTGTCTGTCATCGTGCTCCTGCTCCCGTTCGCTCGGAGGCCATGCGTCGTGGAGGAGTCTGTTCGCCTCGGCGGCGGTGCGTCTTGGCGGCGGTGCGTCACGGAGGCCGTGCGCATCCGAGACCGTTCAGCCCGGCGGCCGTGCGTTGCGGGGGCCGTCGTCCCGGGGGGGGGGGGCCCGGGCCCCCGGCCCGGCGGCCGCGTGCCCCCCGGGGCCGCGGAGGGAGGCGCGGTGTGTAAGGGGGGCGCCGGGGGGCCCCCCCGGGGGGGCGGGGGGGGCGGCGCGCGCGGCGGGGGGGGGGGGGGGGGGGGCGCGGGGCCCGCGGGGCCCCCCCCCCCGGGGCCCCGCGCCCCGGCCGCCGTCATGCCCTCGGGGCCACCTTCGTCAGGCCGTTGATGATCCGGTCCATCGCGTCGCCACCCGTCGGGTCGGTCAGATTCGCCAGGAGCTTCAGGGTGAACTTCATCAGGACAGGGTGCGTCAGGCCGCGCTGTGCCGCCAGCTTCATGATCGTCGGGTTGCCGATCAGCTTCACGAACGCGCGGCCCAGCGTGTAGTAGCCGCCGTAGGTGTCCTTCAGCACCTGCGGGTAACGCTGGAGTGCCCGCTCGCGCAGCCCCGGCGTGGCGCGGGCGTATGCCTGGACGATCACGTCCGCCGCCAGCTGGCCGGACTCCATGGCGTATGCGATGCCCTCGCCGTTGAACGGGTTGATCATGCCGCCCGCGTCGCCCACCAGCAGCAGTCCGCGCGTGTAGTGCGGCTGCCGGTTGAACGCCATCGGCAGCGCGGCGCCGCGGATCGGCGTCGTCATGTTCTCCGGCGTGTAGCCCCAGTCCTCGGGCATGGACGCGCACCAGGCCTTCAGTACCTCGCGCCAGTTCAGCTCCTGGAAGGCCGCCGACGAGTCGAGGATGCCGAGGCCCACGTTCGACGTGCCGTCGCCCATGCCGAAGACCCAGCCGTAGCCGGGCAGCAGCCGGTCCTCGCTGCCGCGCCGGTCCCACAGTTCGAGCCACGACTCCAGGTAGTCGTCGTCGTGGCGCGGCGACGTGAAGTACGTGCGCACGGCGACGCCCATCGGCCGGTCCTCGCGCCGGTGCAGCCCCATGCCGACCGACAGCCGCGTCGAGTTGCCGTCGGCGGCGACCACCAGCGGCGCGTGGAACGTGACGGGCGTCTTCTCCTCGCCGAGCTTCGCGCGGACCCCGGTGATGCGGCCCGCGCGGTCCGTGATCGGCTCGCCGACGTTGCACCGCTCGTACAGCCGCGCGCCGGCCTTCTGCGCCTGCCGGGCCAGCTGCTCGTCGAAGTCGTCGCGCTTGCGGACGAGTCCGTAGTCCGGGTACGCGGCGAGGTCCGGCCAGTCGAGCTCGAGGCGCATGCCGCCCGCGATGATCCGCAGGCCCTTGTTGCGCAGCCAGCCCGCCTCTTCCGAGATGTCGATGCCCATGGACACGAGCTGTTTGGTGGCACGGGGGGTGAGGCCGTCGCCGCACACCTTCTCGCGGGGGAACGCCGTCTTCTCCAGGAGCAGGACGTCCAGGCCCGCCTTGGCCAGGTAGTACGCCGTGGTCGAGCCGGCGGGGCCCGCCCCGACGACAATGACGTCGGCGGTGTTCTCGGAGAGGGGCTCGGTCACGGCGGGGGCTCCCGGCAGGGTCGGCACGGATACCGGCTCGATACGGCGGACCAATGTGTCGCGGCGAAGTATCGAAGGGCAACGGACATGGGCAGTCTATGGGGGCGCACCGACAAGGCCGCTCGAAGGGCAGCTTCCATGAACGATTCGCCTCAGCTCGTACCCGCTCGCACCCCGGCCCCCGACTCGGGCGCCCCCCCGGGCCCCCCCCCCGCCGCCCCCCCGGGGCCTACGGCTGGGTCAACCCGCTGGCCGTGGGGCACGGCCCGCTGGCCGGGGGCGGCTACGACAGGACCCAGGCCGCACCGTCGGCGACGGCCGGGGCGCCGCGCCGCGCCCCGGCCCTCCGCTGGAGCTCCGGGTGCCCACCGACGAGGACGCCTACGCCTGGCACCGGGTCTTCGCCGACCCGGAGGTCATGGAGTTCCACGGCGGCCCGGCCGAGTTCTCCGTCTACGAGGAACTCACCGCACGCCAGCGGCGCCACGCCGCCGAACGGGGCTTCTGCCTGTGGACGATCGTGGACGAACACGGCGAGGTGGCCGGCTTCACGGGTGCGCAGCCCTGGCCGCACGAGGCGTTCGGCCCGTTCGGCGAGATCGAGGTCGGCTGGCGCCTCGGGCGCGCGTACTGGGGCCGGGGCTACGCGACGGCCGCCGCCCGCCTGACGCTCGAACGGGTCCGCGCGGCGGGTGTCGAACGCGTGGTGGCGATGGTCAACGCGCGCAACGAGCGGTCCATCGCCGTCACCCGGCGGCTCGGCATGAGCCTCGCCAGGTCGTTCACGTACGTCCCCGAGGGCGGCGGTCCGGGCAGCGAACGGGTGGGGCACCAGTACGAGCTGACGCTGTAGCCGGGCCGTTCCCGCACGAGGCGGGGAAACGGCGGGGAAACGGCGGGGGGGGGGACGCCCCCCGGACGGCGGCGCCGCGGGCTGCCGCTACCTGCGTACGCCCCGGGGCAGGGGGCCGATCCCGCCGGGGCGGTTG
>NZ_JAIUKE010000041.1 GCF_020176795.1 Streptomyces sp. 8L | reverse complement strand
GCAGAACACTTCCTCGCCTTCGCAGGCATCGCCGCAACTCTCATCTGCTACCGACGCCTCACCAAATGAGATGACTTCTAAAGCTCATGGTCCGCACCACGCGCAGGCCGAGGACGTCACGGTAGAACCGCACCCCCTCGTCCATGTCCTTGGCGAACATCACCAGGTGGTTGATGCCGGAGATCCGCCCGGTCGCCGGGCCGCGCTCCTGCAGGACCTGCTGGTGGCGCGGGCGGTCGCCGTGCTCCGCCGACTCATCCGTCCTGGGGGCTGCGGAGGTCATCGCGATCAACTCCTCACTTGTGGGTTTCCATCAACTGCACTGTTCTGAAGGGATGTTCAAGAGCCATCGATGCTCCAAGGGCGCGTCACGCGTCAAGGACGAGGCGGGCCGAGCACGACCGGGATACACACACCATCATGGTGCGGCCCCCGGCGCGCTCCTCCTCGCTGAGCACCTCGTCGCGGTGGTCGGGGACGCCCGCGACCACCGCCGTCTCGCACGTGCCGCAGATGCCCTCCTGGCAGGACGACTCGATGTCGACACCCGCCTCCTCCGCCATGTCGAGGATGGACCGGTCGGCGGGGACGGTCACCGCGACGCCGGAGCGGGCGAACTCCACCTCGAAGGCGGTGGCCTCCCCCTCCTGCGCGTCCTGCCTGCGGGAGAACCGCTCCGTGTGGAGCCGGTTCGTGGGCCGGGACGCGCAGTGTTCCTCGACCGCGTCAAGCATGGGAGCGGGCCCGCAGCAGTAGACCTCGGCCTCCGGGTCCGCCCGGTCGATGTGGGCGGCCAGATCGGCCCGGCCCGCCACCCCGCTCGCCTGGACCAGCACCTTCTCCGAGCCCAGCGCGAGCACGTCGTCGATGAAGGCCATGGAGTCGACGGAGCGGCCGCAGTACACGAGCCGCCAGTCCGCGCCCGTCGCGGCGGCCTCCCTGATCATCGGCAGTACGGGGGTGATGCCGATGCCGCCTGCGATGAACAGGTAGCTGCCCGCCGGCACCAGGGTGAAGGTGTTGCGCGGTCCCGCGACACGGACCGCGCTTCCCTCGGCGAAGGCCTCGTGGATGTGGATCGAACCACCGCGGCCGTCGGGCACGTGCAGCACGGCGATCTGCCACTGCCGCCGGTCCTCGGGCCTGCCGCAGAGCGAGTACTGCCGCACGAACTCCGTGCCCCTGGAGGTGAAGCGGAGGTCGATGTGCGCTCCGGGGGTCCAGGCCGGAAGCTCGGCTCCGTCCGGAGACGCGAGGGTGATCCCGAGGATTCCCTTGGCCACGGACTCTGTGCCCGTGACCACGAGTTCGAGGTCGCTTTCAGGCATCGGTACTCCTTGGTGAACTGGGGCGCTGCCGTCGTGGCGGCGGCGCCGGGCGCCGCACCGGGGGCGAGGGTCATACGTCGATGACGACCGTGGCGCCCTCGACCGAGACGGGGACGGTCTCCACGCCCTCCTTCAGGCGCTGGAGGACATCGGCGGGCACCACCTCGACGGGGTAGCCCCGCACCTTCTGCCGGGACGTGAAGATCGTCCGTCCGGACTTGATGTCGAACTCCCAGTGGTGCCAGGGGCAGGAGACGATCTCGCCCTGGCGCACCCACCGCATCTCGGGCTGGCCCTCGGCGTTCGCCGCGGCCTCGGACGTACCGCGCACCCGGCCCTTGCAGAGTGGGCCGCCCATGTGGGGACAGGTGTTCTTGAGCGCGTAGTACTCACCGTCGATGTTGAACACACCGACACCGCTCTTGACCTTGTCCGGGTACACGATCCTCGACGAGCCGGGCGGCAGGTCGGCCGCCGCGCCCACTACAAACCGCATGTGCTCTACCTCGTCTTCCGGGTCTTCCGCCGTGTCGGTGTCATGCGCTCGGCGCGGCGGCGATACGCGCCGCGAGCCGCGGGTAGAACTCCGCCGCGTTGCCGGCCAGGACGCGGTCCCGGTCCTGCGCGGACCAGTCGGGGAACACCTCGTCGGTGCCCACCCCGTCCCAGTAGGGGTGGCGGCTGCCGTACATCACCAGCGAGGAGTTGTCCCCGCCGACGGAGCCCGCGGCACGGGCGCTGTGCGGGGAGACGGTGTCCTCGGGCTGGGTGATGAAGCGGACGTGCCGTTGCAGGTAGCTCGTCGGTGCCCCGCTCACCCACGGGACCTCCAGGCGGTCGGACTGCCAGTCCTTGTCCGTCCTGATCGCGAGCGACCGCGCCGCGTGCACGCTCACGTCACCGAACACGACGCGGAGCTCGGGCAGGCGCTCGAAGACACCGGCGACGATGAAGCTGGTGAGGTGGGTGATGCCCGACAGCGGCCGGAGAGCGTGCACCTCCGAGAAGAAGCTCGGGAAGCCGACCTGCGTGGGGGGCGGCTCCACCAGCATGCCCAGGTCGTCGTGGACGAACACCACGAGGCCCCGCTCGACCGCGGCCCGCCAGATGGGGAAGAACCGCTGCTCGCCGTAGGTGGCAAGGGCCCGCGCCGGGACGACGAGCTGCACGAACCTGTCGTCGTCGGCCCAGCGGTCGATCTCGCGCAGGGCCGTGTCGGTGTCGTTCATCGACAGGCGGATGGAGCCGAGGAACCTGCCGTCGGCCTCGGGGGTGTCGAGCAGCTTCGCCGTCATCCGGTTCGCAGCGCTCGAAACCGCCGCCGCCTGCTGCGGGTTGGGCCAGTAGCCGCGTGCCGTGGGAGCGAGCACGGCGTAGTCGGCCCCGGCGCCGTTCAGGAGCCGGTCGGCGATCGCCGCGGGGCTCGCCGCCTCGGCCTCGTCCACGGCCAGCTGGTCGAACGGTGCCGCGTACCGGTCGCCGTAGAGGCTCGGCAGGGCGAGCAGGTTCCACGGCCCGCCGACCTCGCGGTTGAACTCCTCGTTGGGCAGGACGGGGTGGACGGCGCAGTCGATGATCACAGCCGGCCCGCCATGTCGTCGAAGCGGTCGGCCGGCCGGGTGGCGGGCAGGCCGTAGAGCTCGCGCGCGTTCCCTGACAAGATGCGCTTCCTCGTCTCCTCGCTCAGGCCGCGCGGCAGCGCCTTGCTCGGCGGGTCGTAGTCGTAGTGCGGGTAGTCGCTGGAGAAGAGCAGCAGCTCGCGTGCGTTGGCCTCGTCGAAGAGTGCGGCGATCTGGCGCGGGTCGGTCGACTCCTCGATGGGCTGGGAGGCCCAGCGGAAGTGGTCGCGCACGTACTCGTACGGCGTCTTGCGGCAGTCCAGCTCCTTCGCGGTGTGCTTCCACTGCCGCTCCAGCCGGTCGATGATCGGCTTGTACCAGAGGAAGCCGCCCTCGATGAACAGCACCTTGAGGTCCGGGTAGCGGTCCATGACACCGTTGCAGATCCAGCTGCCGAGGTGCGCCGCGTACGCCATCGGCGCGATCAGGGAGTGGTACTCCACGAAGTACTGCAGCGGTCCGGTGGAGGTCCAGCCCAGGGGCTGGGTGGCGCCGCCCCGGAAGTGCACGCCGACGGGGAGGTGGTGCTTCGCGGCGGCCTTCCAGATCGGGTCGTACATCCGGTGGCCGAAGGGGCGGAGCCCGTAGTGGCCGATCATGACCTGACGGAAGCCGGGGTGCCCGGCCCACTTCTCGATCTCGGCGGCGGCCGAGACCGGGTCGTCGATGGCGATGGTGATGGAGCCGACGTAGCGGTTCTCCGTGTTGTACTCGGAGAGCCACGTCTCGGACTGCCACCGGTTCACCGCAGCGGCGAGCGCGGTGTCGAGGGCCGGGTCGACGGTGAAGCCGCGAAAGCTCCACGGCAGCAGGAGGGCGTAGTCGATCGGGTCGTCGACGAACAGCTGACGCCCCACCATCTCGGGGTCGGAACCGATGTCGCCCTCGTCGGGGACGGCGTCCTTGCGGCCGCCGCCGTCCAGGGTCTTGTACGTCGAGCGGGCGAACGGAACGCGCTCGATGACCGAACGGGTCCGCCACGGCGCGTCGAGATAGGAGATCAACTCCTCGAACGAGCGCGGTTCGACATGGACGTCGGTGTCGATGACCTGAACGTCCACCTGACCTGGCCGGCTGCCCAGCGGGGCCGGGCGGGTCTGTGCTGTGGTCATGGTGTTCACTCTCCCTGTCTGTGTGCGGAGTGCGGCCCTTGCGGTCAGGAGCCCTCGACGAGCCGGCCCACCACGCGGCCGTCCTGCTGGGCCACTTCGACCCGGGTGTCGAACGGCTTCGACAACTCGCCCACCAGATCGAGGATTTCCCGCCCGTCCGTCTCGTCGGCGAGGACGGGAAGGCCGCGCCGGCCGCGCGACTGCCCGTAGCCGAGGGTCACCGGCAGCAGCTCGGACGAGACGAGCTCACCGTCGGTGAACCGGAAGCGGGGCACGACGGTCTGCCAGAACCGCTTCTCCTCGCCGTAGCCGGTGATCCGGTCGTAGAAGTCGGAGGCGGTGGACTCCTTCGCCATGCCCGCCTGCTGGTAGACCTCGGGCGGGAAGGAGTCGGTGGTCTCCAAGGTGAAGATGAAGTTGCCGAGGGAGTAGCAGATCGGCCTGCCCCGGTAGAGCTCGGCGCCGCGCAGCATGTGCGGACCACTGCCGATCACGCCGTGCGCGCCCGCGTCGATCAGCGCGTGGGCGAGCGGCCGCAGGAACTCGGCCGGGGTGTCGCTGTTCCAGCGGCCGTCGACGCCCTCGTGGCAGTGGAGCGCCACGAACACCAGGTCGGCCTGCCTGCGCGCCTCGTCCACCGCCTCGACCAGCGCGTCGATGTCACGCCGCAGCGCCGCCGTCACGATGTGCGAGGTGTCGTCGGGCGCGAAGTGCACGCCCTCCACCGCGAATCCGCCGGGCGGCGGGCCGTCCCACATGTTGCGGTCCGGGTATGGCAGGAAGATGCCGGCCGCCGTCGTGCCCTTGGGGTGGGTGTCCACCCCGGCCTCGGCGACCGTCTCCCGGAACGCGTCGAACTTGTCCCTGCGGATGAAGTGCGTCCTCTGGAGCCGGATGGGCGAGATCCCCGGCCGGCCGACGTCCCCGTCGCCCGGGTCCGCCGCCGCCGCGAGCCTTGAGTTGCTGGAGCCCGCGGAGATCAGCGCCACGCGTGCCCCGGCCGTCTGCACGTACACGGGCTTCCGCGCGTCCCGCAGCGTCTTGCCGACGCCGGCGAAGGGCATACGGCGGGCCCTCATCTCCTCGATGGAGGCGGCGAGGCCGTTCGTGCCGTAGTCCACGGCGTGGTTGTTGGCCATGCCGTAGACGTCGAAGCCCATCCAGGGCAGCTCGTCCAGCAGTTCGGGATCGACCCCGAGATGCGACCCGTGATACGTGGTCGCCGGCATCCGACCTGGCCCCGGGAACACCATCTCGACGTTGGTGTACGCCACGTCGGCGCCGCGGATCAGGTCCGTCAGGCCGGTGAAGCCGTCCTGCTTGATCGGCGACAGCCTGCGGGTGAGGATCGAGTCCCCGGTGGCCAGGAATGTTGTGCTGCCCACTGAGACCTACCTCTCCACGGTCCGCGAAACGCCGGAGGACGGGCTGCTGGAAACCATCACGTGCTGTCCCTTTCGCCATCGAAAGTCGGGCCCGGCTCCCCCCGCCGGAGGTGCCGCGGCGGTGGGCCGACGAGGTCTCAACGAGACCTTCGGTTAATTCATCTAAATGGATTCTTACGAGCGTGTCAACGGCTCTGGACGTACGAGCGTGACCGGCCCTGCGCGACCCGGGCATCGACATCCCTGCCCACGCCTACCTGGGGGCTTCCACCTGAACCCACGGCTGCACCACCCCGAGCCATGCGCCACCCTTGACGCCTCGGAACTCAATCTCTTTAAATGAAACAACTAAGACGGAGTCGTGCTCGCGGACATTACGAGGATCGCCATGGTCGAGTCACCTGCCCCAGAAGGCCCTCTCCGCTGGGGACCGGTCACCCTGGTGCTCTTCCTCACCGCTCCCCTGGCGGTCGCGCACGCCAGTGGTCTTGTTCCTCTCGGTGTTGTGTTCACGTACGGGGCCACCGCCCTCGGTCTTGTCCTCTCGGCCGCATCCCTGCGCCACGCGCTGCTTCTGCTACCGGGACGGCAGCGGCTGAGCCGGGCGATCGGCCGGCCGCGCGTCCTGTGGGGTGCGCTGGCGTACTGGGCGGTCCTGGAAGTCGGCCGGTCCGAGGCGCACTCACCCGCCGTGCTCGCCGGGCTCGGCCTGCTGATCGGGCTGTGCGCGGGCGTGGTCTGGGCGGCGCTCGCCGTGCGGCGGGAGGACCGCGTGGCAGGCTCTCTCTCCTGGCTCCCGCGCCTCGCCGGGCTGCACCCCGCCGGCCCTGGCATGCCGCTCGGCAGTGGGCACGGCGGCCGTGCCCCCACCGTGCGCCACCGTGAATACACCGCCGAGTATGGTGGTGGAGTGAAGAAGAAGACGGCTCGTCTCGTAGCAGGCGAAATCGTGCGCGACATCACCGCGGAGGGCCTGAGCCGTCTGCCGTCGGAGGCCGAGCTCCTCAAGCGCTATCCCGTCAGCCGTCCGACCCTTCGCGAGGCGCTGCGCATCCTGGAGATGTACGGCGTCATCTCGCTGAAGCCGGGTCCCGGCGGCGGGGCCCTCGTCAACGCGGTCGCGAGCTACCAGTTCGCAAACTCGTCGTCGCTCTACTTCCACCTCCTCCAACTGACCCTCGGCGACTTGATGTCGACGCGCATGCGGCTTGAGCCGTTCATGGCGCGGCTCGCGGCCGAGCGCGTCGCACGGGGCGAGGTGGATCACGAGACCCTGCTGGGCGCCGACAACATCCATATCGACGTCGCCCGACTGTCCAACGACCCGATCCTCCTGCTCATCGCCGAGGCGCTGCAGGACATCTTCACCGACAGGTCGAGCATCGAGCGGGTGCGCAAGGACCTGGCCGGCACAGTGAGCCCCACGCACGAGCTCATCCAGGATGCCGTCCGCAGCGGTGCCGCATACGACGCCGAACGCCTGATGCGGGAGCATCTGACTGACCACGTCTCCAAGTTGGAGAAGAACTACCCCAACTTGCTGGACCAGGTCATCGACTGGACGTAGGTCCGCACGGGCGGCGACCACACCGCCCGCCCCGCCGGTGAACACACTGTCGCCGGCCGTCGCCACCCAGCGGCGCACCCTCCCCACGGGGGTCTCGCGGTAGCCGGTGCGGTCTCGTCCGTGCAGCGGTCGGCCGAGGCGAAGCCGACGCGGGTGGCACGGGTTTCACGGGTTCCAGGACGGTGACGTGGATGCCGAGGCCGGCACTTCGTGGCTGACGCTCTCGCTGTAGCCCTCAAGCTCCCACTTGGCCGCGTGGCAGGCGCTGGAGGCAGCGAGGGCCGCCTGCCCGCCGAGGCCGGAGATCGGGATGACACGGCCGCCGCCCTGTTCGCGCATCGGCGCCGTGGCTGTCGTGCAGCCCGTCCGGGGCGGTCGGACGGCAGACCGTCGCCGTGGCCTGGTGGTCCCGCGAACTGACCCCGGGCGTGGGCGGAATGGCCGCCGTAGGCGTCAGCCCTCCCCCGCGGCTGGAGCCGGGGCCACCGGGCCGGGCAGCGGCTCCGTGTCGCGGCCGCCGGGCAGCGGCTCCGTGCTGCGGCCGCCGGGCAGCGGCTCCGTGCTGCGGCCACCGGGCAGCGGCTCCGTGTTGCGGCTGCTGAGGCCGTCGAGGGAGATGCGCAGCAGGCGGCGCCAGGGGGCGTCGTCGGCCGCCTGCACGGTCCGGCTCAGGGACGTGCTGAGCAGGATCAGGTCGTCGGTGGTGACATCGGGGCGCAGCCGCCCCGCGGCCAGGCAGCGCAGGCGCAGGTCCTCGATGACGGCGGCCCGGCGCCGGGCGCAGTCGGGGAAGGGGCCGCTCACATCGGCATAGCCCTCGACGAGGGCACGGTTGCGCGCGAGTTGGCCGAGCGCCTGCTCGAAGAAGGCGGTGAGGGCCTGCCAGGGGTCCGTGGCGGCGGCGGCCGACTCCTCGGCCGCGGCGATCCAGGAGATGAACTCCTGCTCCAGGACCGTGGTGAGAAGGTCCCCCTTGGTCGGGAAGTGGCGGTAGAGGGTCCCCATGCCGACGCCGCTGCGCCGGGCGATCTCCCGTACGTCGACCCCGCCGCCCTGCTCGGCGAAGACGGCCTGGGCCGCACGGACGATCGCGTCGCGGTTGCGCTCGGCGTCGCGGCGGGGGCGCCTGGGGGGCCGCGCGGCGGGCTGGTCGGCGGGGGGCATGCACGTCAGGATACAGCGGAAGCCGTTTCCGGAGCAGCCGCTCCGGTTGTGTTAGCTTTATCGGAGCGGCTGCTCCGCTTGAGCTCCGGCTCCCGCCGGAACACCGCCGCCGAGCCGCCTGCCCTCTGCGGGCGGCAGGCCCGTCAGATCAGGAGACCCTCCTCATGCCCACACTCGGTTTCATCGGCAGCGGCAACATCGGCTCGCGGATCGCACGGCTGGCCGTCGCCGCGGGCATCGATGTCGTGATGTCCAACTCGCGCGGACCCGAGACCCTGAAGGACACCGTCGCGGCGCTGGGCGAGCGGGCCGGGGGCGCAACTCCCGAGGAGGCGGCGCGAGTCGGCGACTGGGTCGTGGTGAGCGTCCCTCTCGCCGCCTACCGGCAGCTTCCCGCCGCCGCCCTGGCGGGCAGGACCGTGCTCGACACCACCAACTACTACCCCTTCCGCGACGGGCACTTCCCCGAACTCGACGCGGACAGGACCACGTCGAGCGAACTCGTCCAGGCGCATCTGCGCGGCGCACACGTCGTCAAGGCGTTCAACAGCATCGGCGAGCAGCACATCGCGGCCCTCGCACGGCCGTCGGGCGCCGCCGACCGCTCGGCCCTGCCGATCGCAGGCGATGCGCCCGAGGCGAAGGCCGAGGCCGCGGCACTGATCGACCGGCTGGGCTTCGACACCGTCGACGCGGGCCCGCTCGCGGAGAGTTGGCGCTTCGAGCCCGAGACGGCGCCGTACGTCATGCCGTACTTCCGCGACCCCGAGGCGTTCGCGCGGTCCGTCGCCGAACTGGGCGAGGAGTTGCGCACCAGCGGGTCGGTGCGCGGCGCGCGCCCCGTGGACGCGGGCGCCCCGCTCCCCGCGGGCCGCCTGGCCACCCTGCTGGACGAGTCGACCCGCAAGCCCACCGCGAGCCGCGTGATGCGCTGAATCCCGCTCCGCCGTGGCGGGGCGGCCCGGGCCCGCTCAGACCGACTCGAGCACCATCGCGTTGGCGAGCCCGCCCGCCTCGCACATCGTCTGCAGGGCGTACCGCGCACCGCGCTCGCGCATCGCGTGGACGAGCGTGGTCGTCAGGCGCGTGCCGCTGGCCCCGAGGGGGTGTCCGAGCGCGATGGCACCGCCGTGCACGTTGAGCCTGCCGGGATCGGCGCCGGTCTCCCGCAACCAGGCCAGCACCACGCAGGCGAAGGCCTCGTTGACCTCGAACAGGTCGATGTCGTCCAAGCCGAGACCGGCCCTTCGCAGCACCTTCTCGGTGGCCGGCACGACACCGGTGAGCATCAGGAGCGGGTCGGAGCCGGTGACGGCGAAGCTGTGCAGCCGGGCGAGCGGGCGCAGGCCGAGCCGGGCCGCGTTCTCGCTCGTGGTGACCAGCACGGCCGAGGCACCGTCGTTGAGCGGACTCGAGTTGCCCGCGGTGACATTCCACTCGATCTGCGGGAACCGCTCGGCGAAAGTTGGGTCATAGAAGGCGGACTTGAGCCCCGCGAGCCCCTCGGTGGTACTGCCGGGCCGTACGCACTCGTCGCCCGAGACTCCTTGGAGCGCTGCGACTTCGGCGTCGAAGAGCCCGGCCGACCATGCGGCGTCCGTCTTGTGGTGCGAGGAAGCGGCGAAAGCGTCCATCCGCTCACGGCTGAGCGAGTACTTGGCGGCGATGAGTTCGGCGCTGATGCCCTGGGGAACGAGACCGGCGGGGTACCGCTCGGCCATACCCGGGCCGAAGGGGTCCGTGCCGGGGGGCACGTTCGACCACATCGGAACGCGGCTCATCGACTCGACGCCGCACGCGACCGCCATGTCGTAGGCGCCGGAGACCACACCCTGCGCCGCGAAGTGCACCGCCTGCTGGGAAGAGCCGCACTGGCGGTCGACCGTGGTCGCCGGCACCGTCTCCGGCCACCCCGCGGACAGAACGGCATAGCGAGTGGTGTTCATGGCCTGCTCGCCGACCTGGTCGACGGTACCGCCGATGACATCGTCGATCAGCGCCGGGTCGACGCCGGAACGCTCGACGAGGCCGCGCAGTGTGTGGGCGAGGAGTTCGACGGGATGGACACCAGCGAGGGAGCCGTTCGGCCTGCCCCTGCCGATGGGGGTACGTACGGCTTCGACGATGACTGCGTCACGCATGTGGGGCCTCCGCGACCAGGGAAGTACTGGCGAATGGCAAAACGATCACAAACCCCGGGGCGACGGAGCCCGACACGTTCCTCAACCCCGCCCCGCACCGGTTCACACTGCCCAGCATCAGGCGCTCCGTCCGGGGCGGGCCCACGCCCGCACCGGGTCGGCCCCGACGCCCGGCGGCCGTACCGGTGTGGGCAGATGGCGCGTCCTGCCAGGGCCGACTGCCCCGATCACTGAGCCGTCGGCGTGGCGCCCGGGTTCGCGACTACGCATGGCAGGTTACTACACTGGGGAATTATTCAGTGCTGGAGTAAACTTCCTGCGCAGGCCGCAGGTGCCGCGGGGTCCGCACCGCAATGAAGGGAAACCCTTGCCCACCCAGAAACACTCCCTGATCACACTCTCTGATCACCGGCCGAGTGGTCCTGCCGCTCATGGGGCTCGGGCCCTCGCTGCTCGCGGGCATCTTCACCAGCGGCGTGGCCATGTCGCCCTGACGGCGCCCGCGATGACGCCACCCCGGAGCTCCGTCGGCCCCTGAAGGACACATCCCTGCCCGCGCACGACGGACATCCTCGACGTGGCCGCTTCGAGTCCGCATCGGACGCGGCAGCCCGGCAGGAACGAGGACACTAACCCGAGAGGGGCCCATCGCGTCGCGCGGGTCGGCGCGCACCAACGCCCCGCCGCTTGCTCCGGTCCGGCGGACGAACCGGCGAACGACTCGTCGCACGGCCGGGCATCGCGCACGCGGGGCCCTCGACCGAGCACCGTTGCACAAGAGCGCACAGGAGCAAAACGCATGCGGGTTCACAACTGCCGGAGCGAGACAGCCAGAGCGGCCGGTGTCGCCCACGCCACTGACGCTCTGCGGACCGGGCACCTGATCGTCTTTCCCACCGACACCGTCTACGCCATCGGCGCCGACCCCTTCACCCCGCAGGCCGTGCAGGACCTCCTGTCCACCAAACAGCGCGGCGCGGACAAGCCCGCCTCCGTCCTGGTACCTGACCTCGTGACCGCAGAGGCGCTGGTCGCCTCCCTGACACCCGACGCGCGGCGACTGGCGGAAACGTTCTGGCCCGGAGCGCTCTCGCTCATCCTGCCCGCAGCCCCCTCCCTCGCCTGGAACCTGGGCGACACCCGTGGAACGGTCATGGTCCGCATGCCCGCCGATCCCGTGGCCCTCGCCCTGCTGCACGCCGCAGGGCCCATCGCCCAGTCGAGCGCCAACGTCACAGGCCATCCGCCCGCGACCACGCTCGAAGAGGCAAGGGCCCAATTCAAGGAGCGAGTCCACACCTACCTCGACGGCGGGCCGAGCGGAAACATCCCGTCCACCATCGTCGACCTCTCCGCCGAGACAGGCCCTGCCGTATTGCGCGAAGACGCCATCCCGCGCGGCGCGGTCGAGGAAGCCCTGCGCAAGAGGTGACACCGCGACGCCCCGGCTCCCCGGCGGGCATCGGCGCGCCACGCCGGGCGACCGAAGCGTTCAGTGCCTGTCGGGAAGGCGATCGGGGGCGGTCTCCCGCAGCAGGGCCTCGCCGATCTCCGTGATGTGCTCACGCATGGCGGGTGACAACGTGTCCAGCAGGTACTCCCGCACAGCGCGGGCGAATCGAGGGGCCGCCTCCTCGGCAGCGGTGAGCCCTTTGTCGGTGAGCACCGCCATGTAACCCCGCCTGTCCCCTTCGACGGCCTCGCGCCGCAACAGGCCCATGGCCTCGAGACGGGAGGTCGCGTGAGTGATGCGGCTCGGCTTGGAGTCCGTCTCGGCCGCGAGCTCCGACATCCGCATCGCCCCTCCCGGCGCGCGGCGCAGGCGCCACAACACGTCGAAGTAGGTGCGCGGCAGCCCCACATCGGCCTGCAGGTCGTCCTCGATCCGGGCACTCACCACCCGCCACGACCGGTTGAACGCCCGGTAAACGCGCAGCTCCTCCGGGGTGAGCCAACCATCGTCCGTCATGGATTTACTGTAGCGCTGTACATCACACCCCAGAACGCTTCAGTGGTGAATTTTCCAGTTGTGACCACCCGCACCTCAACACACCCCGCCACCGCGTCCGGGCCCCGGCCTCAAGCAGGGTGAGGGGCCTCGCGTGTGCCGCAGGCCCAGGTGGATCTGGATCGCTCGGGCCGAGCCGGGCTTGCGTCGGTCAGCACGACCAGTCAGCCGTGCCGGTCGTCCGCGGGCGTCTCACCGCGCACCCGTTCCGTCGACCGCCAGGCGGCCGACGATGTCAGCGATCCACGTGACCCCGGAGCGGGCGACCTCCCCCGGCCGGGTCCCGCACAGGACATTGCAGGACCCGCCTCGCAGCCGTCAAGGACGTCCAGGTGGCTGAGAGGCAGACCCGACTCACGCTCCGCGTCGGCATCAAGCGGGCCGAGGCGGCTTTCCGGATGCGGTTGAGCGTGGGAACCACACGCGGCTCTCCGGGCCGAGCCGGTTGATCGCACGTGCACCCAGTACATCAAATACAGTACTGGATTATTCAGCGCTGTACTATGGCCTTACGCCCCGAAGAAAGGAACGGCCGTGACCGACTCCGCCCTGATCCCCAAGCGCACCGCCCTGCTCCTGATGGACCTCCAGCACTCCCTGTTGGGTGCCCTGCCCAACCCCGAGCGCGTCTTGGACGCCGCCCAGCGCGCCCAGCGCGCCGCCCTGGACGCGGACATCCGCGAGATCCACGTCCGCGTGGCCTTCACCCCCGAAGACCATGCAGCCGTGCCGCCGCACAACAAGGCCTTCACCCCCGTGGCCCGGGCCGGCGCTCTGGCGGCCGGCGAACCGGAGAACGAGGTGCACCCGGCGCTGAGCGAATCCCGCCAGGACCGGAAGGCGCTGACCGTCACCAAGACCCGCGTCAGCGCCTTTTCCAGCGGTTCACTCGACCCGCTGCTGCGCGAGCAGGGCATCGACACCCTGGTGCTCGGTGGCATTTTCACCAGCGGCGTCGTCCTGTCCACCGTCCGCGACGCCGCCGACAAGGACTACCGCCTCCTGGTGCTCAGCGACGTCTGCGCCGACCCCGACCAGCAGCTGCACGACACACTGATGCGGTCGCTGCTTCCCACGCAGGCCGATGTCATGGACGTCACCGCCTTCGAGACTGCCGTGCGCACGGCGTAAGGAAGCGACATGGCAGCACGGACACCCCTCCGGGCGGCGCGGGACACCGTCCGCACGGTCACCGGCCTCTACCTCGCCCGCGAGGGCCAGTACGCGTGGCACCTCGGCGTGGGCATGGTCCTGGCCTTGGGTGTCCCTTTGTCAATCGGCATCGCATCGGGCCATGCGCCCCTCGGCGTCGCGGCCGGCATCGGCGCCTACCTGCTGGTCCTGCTACCACCCCAAGGCGACCTTCATACGCGCGTCCGGCAGATCGGCACGCAGTGGCTGGCCTGCGCGGCGGCCACGGCACTGGGCGCCCTGGTGAGCGGCAACCTCCCGTTGACCGTACTGGCCATCCTGGTGATCGTGCCGGTCAAGACGCCGGGCATGGCGCCGGTCATCCCCCTGGTGTTCGCCGTGCAGGGGTTGGCGGGAGTCGGGGGCGCCCCGTACGCTCTCCTGTTCACCGTCGGCGGCCTGTGGACAAGCTTGCTGCTGCTCGTCCCTTTCATCGCGGGCCGCCCGGACCCAGCTCGGCCCGTACACGACGGACACCGCCGGCCCGGGGCCAGAGCGTTGGGCCGGTACTGGGAGAGCCTGCGCGCCTCGGTCACCGACCGCACGCCGGAATTCCGCTACAACGTGAGGCTCGCGGTCTGTTTCACCCTCACCTTTGTCGCCATCGATCTACTCCATACTCCGCACGGCCTGTGGGTCCTCGCGGGCATCTTCGGCTGCCTGCGGCCGACTTGGGGGCAGACGACCAGCCGTACCGCCAAACGCGTCATCGGCATCATTCTGGGCTCCAGCCTCGCCGCCGCCCTGCTGATCTTCACCTCTTCACCGCCTGTGCCGCTCCTCGCTGCCGTCACCGTGGCGTTCGCGGGAATCGCCCGGATTCTGCGCGGCTACAACTACGGCCTGTGGCCCATCTTCGCCTCACCCGCCATGCTCCTGCTGTTGTCCCTGGACACCCGGTCCACCTGGATCGACGCCCTGGAACGCGTCTCCAACAACGTTCTGGGCGCCGCTCTTGCCGCCCTGGCGACCCTCTTCCTGTGGCCACACCGCGAGCAGACTCTTGTCCCGGGACACCTGGAGGACCTACTCATGGCGCAGGCGCGCTACCTCGCCCGCGTGGCCTCTCTCGCCGGCGGGCCGCCGCCGGCCGAACGCGCCCACACGCGCGATGCCGTCGAAGCCTCCGAACAGCACCTGGCGACCTCAAGAAAGAGGCTCGCCACCCAGCCACGCCCGCCACAACAGCTGATGGCCGAACTCGCTGCCGTCCTTGACGCCTCCGCCCTTCTGCGCGCACCCCTGACCGTGCACCCTCCCCACGCGTCTCCACCCCTGCCCTACACCGTTGACGGCCTCCGCCTGCTGGCAGGGCAACTCCGTGACGTCGGCGCCGCGTTGGACGGCCTCGACACACCTCACACCACACAGCCCGCACTCTCCCGTCCCGGCATGAGCACGGACATCACCGACGCTGCCACCGCACTCATCCGGCACGCGACCGGCGCGGCAGTTCTGGCCACAGCACCCAAACGGGCTGCCAAACCCACGTCGGTCCCGCGATAGCGACAGTCGGTACCGCAGCAACCGGTCACCCGGCGCACGCACCGACTCTGCGACGGTGTGCGGCAGAGCCACGCCGAGGCTGGGGCTGCCCATGCCGGCGTACGCGTCCTTCCAGCGCAGACAACGGCCTGTGACACCGGCTCAGGAGACCACTCGCTGCACGCTGGTGGCGATAAATGACCCGATGTGGTCGGGTCGCCGGATCACACCGGTGGCGCACCTTGCCGTTTGTCGGTCCGAGTCGGCTGCTCCAGGCAGATACCGGCGAAGCTCCCACCAAAGCCCAGTACAGTCACGCCCTCCGTCACGCCGGCGCAGGCGGTGGTGTCCGGGAGGCGGGTCAGGGCCCGGAAGTGGGTGCGAGGTGCGGTGCCGCGGCACGCGAGCCCGACAAGATCCAAACGAGAGGGCCTAGCGCAGGCCGGCGATGGCGAGGTCGAGGAGCCGTGCGGCCTGGGCGGTGCCGTCGGGCGTGTTGGGGGTACGCCACAGGCAGCTCAGCAACATGATCACGTCGACGGGGTCGATGCCAGGGCGGACGTCGCCGGCCTGCTCGCAGGCGTCGAGGAGTTGCTGGACGGCCGTGGCGACCGGAGGCCAGGAGGCGCTGATGACCTCCCGTGCGGCGGCTGAGTGGAGGGCTTCGCCGAGGTCGTGCTTGATGCGGACGTAGGCGGTGAGCGTGGTGAACCAGCGGCGGAACGCGTCCAGCGGGGGGTGGTCGGCCAGGACGTCGGGCACGGAGGAGGTGAGGCGTGCGAGGTCATGCTGGTAGACCTCCAGGACCAGTGCCTCGCGGGTGGGGAAGTGCCGGTAGAGCGTGCCCGCGCCGACGCCGGCCAGCTTGGCGATGGAGTTGAGTGAGGCGCCCGGGGACTCGGCCAGGGCGTCGTGGGCGACCTCAAGGATCTTCTCGCGGTTCTTCAAGGCGTCCGCGCGCTGTTGCGGAGCACCGGTCATCGTGTCCTCCTGACGGTGGGCGGGTGCGCCCGTAAGTGACCCCATCGCGAAACGGAGAACTCTCCGGTAGGCTCGAACGAGTCGGCGGAGAGTTCTCCGCTTGGCTTCGTACCCATTGTAGGAGCCTCCCCGTGCGCTACATCAAGCTCGGCCGTACCGGCCTGGACGTTTCCCCGGTCGCCATCGGCGCCATGACCTACGGCGAGCCCGACCGCGGCCACCCGGTCTGGTCGCTGGACGAGGAGTCCAGCCGCCCGCTGGTCAAGCAGGCGCTGGAGACGGGCATCAACTTCTTCGACACCGCGAACATGTACTCCTACGGCTCCAGCGAGGAGATCCTGGGCCGGGCGCTGAGGGACTACGCGAACCGCGACGACGTCGTCATCACCACCAAGGTCCGCCACCCCATGCGTCCCGGCAGCCCGAACAGCAGTGGCCTGTCCCGCAAGGCGATCATGACCGAGATCGACAACAGCCTGCGCCGCCTGGGCACCGACTACGTCGACGTCTACATGATCCACCGCCTGGACCCCGCCACCCCGCTGGAGGAGACGCTGGAGGCGCTGAACGACGTGGTCAAGGCCGGAAAGGCCCGCTACCTCGGCGCGTCGTCCATGCACGCCTGGCAGTTCGCCAAGGCCCTCCACCTCCAGGAGCGGCACAGCTGGGCACGCTTCGTCACCATGCAGGACCACTACAACCTCCTCGCCCGCGAGGAGGAACGCGAGATGCTCCCCCTGTGCGCCGACAGGGGCGTCGCCACCATGGTCTGGAGCCCGCTGGCCCGAGGCCGCCTCGCCCGCCCCTTCGACCAGGCCGCCACCGGAACGCGCGCGGCCACCGACGGCGCCTACGCCGACCTGCTCTACAAGGCCAACGCCGACAGCGACCGCCGGATCATCGACGCCCTCGGCGCCATCGCAGAACAGCGCGGCGTCTCCCGCGCCCAGATCGCGCTGGCCTGGCTGCGCCGCAACCCCGTGGTCGCCGCTCCCCTGGTGGGCGCCCGCACCGCCCAGCAGATCGACGACGCCGTCGCCTCCCTCGACATCGACCTCACCGACGAGGAAGCCCGCCGCCTGGAGACCCCCTACACCCCGCGCCACGACTTCCAGGGCATCTCCGACGAACGCGAGATGGAACGCATCAAGGCGTCCATCCCCGGCTACGCCAACCTCTGACGCCGCACCGGCACCGCGTCACGCGCGCACCGATCCGGGGCGGCCCGGTGCGCGCGTCCCCCACCGCCCCCGACGAATGACGTACAGAAATACCCGAATCCATAAGGCGGCTCGGGTCCGTAGCGCTGGACTGCGCCGGCCCCCGGGCACTCGCCGCATTCTGGGCTGCCATGCTCGGCGGAGCCCTTACGACCGAGTCCGATGCCTTCTGCGCCGTCGAAATCGGAAGACTGCTGCTGGTCACCGTCCGAGTACCCGACTACCGGCCGCCGCGGTGGCCCGACGGCCACGCCAAGAAGTTCCACCTGGACATCGCTGTCGAGGATCTCGACAGGGCCGAGCGCCTCGCGCTCGCCACCGGCGCGACCACAGTGGCCCACCAGCCCAACCCCTCACGCCGGCGCCACCAGCTCGTCCGCGGTGAAGGCGCCGGTGTTCTTCTTCGCCGGGGCGTGCCCGTACAGCGCGTCGTGGTAGGCCCAGAACCGGCCCTGGCGGCCGGCCGTCCAGGCAGCGCGGGCGGCGTTCTGCGACTCGTCGCCGAGGATCGGGAAGTTCCGCCACTCGATGCGCAGCGCCCTCTTAGCTGCCCGGCGTCTGCTCCACAACCCGCCGAGCGCTGGGCCGGTGACGTCAGTGCGTGCTGTCCGGTGCTTGCGCGGGGGTGCCGGGGGTTTTGATGTCCTCCTCGGCGTCCCAGCCGGCCAGGAGGGCCTGGTGGGACCGGCGGACGTGTTCGCGCATCATGCGTTCGGCGCCGTTGCCGTCCTTGGCCCGGATCAGGTCGAGGACCTGGTGGTGTTCGTGGTCGGACTCGTGTATCCGGCCCGGCTGGGCGAGGGTGACGCGGACCAGCCGGGCGTAGGCGAGCTGGTTCATGAGGGTGCGGTAGTGCGCCTCCAGCTTGCCGTTGTCGGCGCCGACCACGATCAGCTCGTGGAACTCGTGCACCAGGCGGGCGTAGCGGTCGGTGTCTCCGGCCCGGGTCGCCTCGTCCGCCTCCGCCATGACGGCCTGGAGGCGTTCCGTCTCGGGCACCCGGCCGCGCAGCGCAAGGAGGCGGGCCGCGGCGCCCTCCAGAAGCTCCTTCATCTGGAAGAGTTCCGCCACGTCCCGGTGGGAAGGGACCGCCACGAAAGTGCCGACCCGCGGGCGGATCTCGACCAGGCCCTCGGTCTGGAGCTGCTTGAGGGCTTCGCGGATGGGGGTGCGGCTGATGCCGAAGGTCTCCGACAGCGCCATCTCGGAGAGGCTGGAGCGAGGCGGCAGCTCACCGCTGATGATCATCTCGCGCAGCTCGCCCGCGACACGCGCCTGCATGCTGGCCTTCGGCAGCCGCTTGACCGGCCGCCCCGTGGGTTCTTGCATGGTACAAGAAGGTAGTGAAGACGTTCGCGAACGTCAACATCTCGGTTCCGACCTGCCTATACCCGCCCTCCAGATGGCTTCTGCCATGCAAGAAACCCCGAGTGCCGCGTGGGGTCGAGCCGTCTGGGCGCTCACCGGAAGGCCGGCAGGACTTCCTTGATGAACAGGTTCAGCGAGGCCAGCTTCTCCTCGTGGGAGAGGGTGTTGTCGATCCAGAAGCTGTACTCGTCGACGCCCAGCTCCTCGTACCAGCGCAGCCGCTCGACGACCTCCTCCGGGGTGCCGATCATGGCCGTCTTGTGCAGGGCCTCGGGGGTGAACTCGGGACGCTCCGCGAACTTCTCCTGCGGGCTCGGCTCGAGGAAGCCGTTCTCGGGCGTCTTCTTGTTGCCGAACCAGGCGTCGAAGGTGCGGTAGAACCGGTTGATGCCCTCGGCCGCGGGACGCCAGCCCTCGGGGTCGTCGGCGGGATGGACGTGGGTGTGGCGCAGCACCATCAGCTCGGGACGCGCCACCTCCGGGTGGTTGGCCACGGCAGTGTCGAACTTCTCCTTGAGGGCGGCCACCTCCTCGTCGCCCTTCATCAGCGGGGTGACCATGACGTTGCAGCTCTGGGAGACGGCGAAGTCGTGGGAGGAGGGGTCGCGGGCCGCTACCCACATCGGCGGGGCTGGCTGCTGCACCGGCTTCGGCACGCTGGTCGAGGTCGGGAACTGCCAGACCTCACCGTCGTGCGCGTAGTCGCCCTGCCAGAGCGCCCGCACGGCGGGGACCAGCTCGCGCAGGTGCTTGCCGCCGTCGCTGGCCTTGACTCCGTCGGTGAGGCGGTCGAACTCGATCTGGTAGGCGCCGCGGGCGACGCCGACCTCCATGCGGCCGTTGCTGATGACGTCGAGGAGCGCGGTCTCGCCTGCGGCCCGGACCGGGTGCCAGAAGGGTGCGATGATCGTGCCGGCGCCGAGCCGGATCGTCGTCGTCATCGCGGCCAGGTGGGCCAGGATCGGCATCGGGCTGGGGGCGATCGTGTACTCCATGGCGTGGTGCTCGCCGACCCACACCGTGCTGAATCCGCCGGCCTCCGCCGTCAGAGCCAGTTCGGAGAGGTTCTCGAAAAGCTGCCGGTGGCTGACGGTCTCGTCCCAGCGCTCCATGTGCACAAACAGCGAAAACCTCATGACGGCTCCCTTTCTCCGGCGAACTCGGCGGGCTCAGTGGGGTGATCTGCGGGTTCAGTGGGGTGAATGGACTTCTGGTCCGACTCGGCGAGTGTGGTGCCGGCCGTGGACCAGTGGGTGCGGGGCACCTCGTGCAGGACGATGCGGACGTGTTCCGGCCGGGTGTCCACCGACCGCAGGACGGCCGCGTGCACCTCATGCAGCAGTGTCCGCAGCTGCTCGGGCGAGCGTCCCTGCCCGATCGTGACGGCGATGTGCGGCATGGCGGCTCAGCTCCGCATCGTGAACGGGTCGGCGACCGGCTCCTCGGCCGTGTTGATCCACACGCTCTTCAGGCGCGTGTACTCGTTGACCGACTCGGTGCCGTGCTCGATGCCGACGCCGCTGCTCTTGAAGCCCTGCCGCGGCGACATCGGCGACATGGCCCGGTAGGTGTTGACCCACACGGTGCCGGCGTCGAGGCGCCCCGCGACGCGGTGGGCGCGGGCCAGGTTGCTGGTCCAGACGCCGGCGGCGAGGCCGTACTCGGTCTCGTTGGCCAGCCGCACCGCCTCCTCCTCGGTGTCGAAGGGCATGACGGCGACGACGGGACCGAAGATCTCCTCGCGGACGACACGCATCGTGTTGTCGACGTCCACCAGGACGGTCGGCTCGTAGAAGTAGCCGCCGAGTCCGCCGTCGCTGGGTGCGCCGCCGGTCAGGACGCGCGCGCCCTCGCTGCGGCCGAGGTCGACGTAGCCGGCGACCTTGTCGCGCTGGGCCTCGAAGGCCAGCGGTCCCAACTCGGTCGCCTCGTCCAGCGGGTCTCCGATGCGGATGGTCTTCGCGCGCTCGCAGACCCGCTCAAGGAGCTCGTCGTAGACGGAGCGGTGGGCGAAGACGCGGCTGCCGGCGATGCAGGTCTGTCCCGCGGCGGCGAAGACACCGGCGATGACCCCCATGGCGGCGTTGCCGACGTCGGCGTCCTCGAAGACGAGCTGCGGCGACTTGCCGCCCAGCTCCAGGGTGGAGCCGATGAACCGGCTCGCGGCGGACGCCGCGATGCGCGATCCCGTGGCGGTGGAGCCGGTGAAGGAGATCTTCGCGAGCTTCGGGTGCTCGACCAGGGCCGCTC
This sequence comes from Streptomyces sp. 8L, assembly GCF_020176795.1. Lineage (GTDB taxonomy): Bacteria > Actinomycetota > Actinomycetes > Streptomycetales > Streptomycetaceae > Streptomyces. The sequence continues at coordinate 24,528 of NZ_JAIUKE010000041.1, read as the reverse complement.
CGGCCTCCGGGCCGAACCCGGTGACGACGTTGACGACACCCGGCGGGAAGCCGGCCTCAAGGGCCAGCTCGGCCAGGCGCAGCCCGGTGGCGGAGGTGTACTCGGACGGCTTGATCACCACGGTGTTGCCGGCGCAGAGCGCGGGCGCCAGCTTGCTGGTGGTCAGCGTCAGAGGCGAGTTCCACGGCGTGATCGCGCCGACGACACCGACCGGCTCCCGCACCGTGTAGTTGAGGACCCGGGGATCGGACGCCGGGATGGTGGCGCCGTGGATCTTGTCCGCGAGGCCGGCGTAGTAGTGGTAGTACTCCGGCAGTGTGGCGAGCTGGCCGCGCATCTCGCGCAGCAGCTTGCCGTTGTCCCGGGACTCCATCGGCGCCAGCTCGTCCGCGTGCTCGGCGAGGAGTTCGCCCAGGCGTCGCAGCAGGTGGCCGCGGCGGGTCTGGCTCAGGTCGCGCCAGCGCGGGTCCTCGAAGGCGTTTTGTGCGGCGGTGACCGCGCGGTCGACGTCGGGTGCGGTGCCGCGTGCCGCCCGGTACAGGGTGCGGCGGGTGGCGGGGTCCGTGCTGTCGAAGTACTCGCCGGACGCGGGTTCCAGCGGGCTGCCGCCGACGAAGTGCTGCCAGATGGTGGGGGTGGTGGGGTCAGGCATGGGCGCTCTCTCCGATGAACGTGGTGAGGACCCGGACAAGCGCCTCGGGACGCTCGACGGGCAGCATGTGGCGCACGCCGGGGACGATCACCGCGCGGCACGAGGGCAGCGCCTTGGCCAGCCTGTGCGTCATCTCCGGGGTGGAGCCGGGGTCGTCGCCGCCGGTCACGGCCAGGGCCGGTGCGGTGATCTCGCCCAGGTGGTGGGCCAGTTCGGCGTCGGCGGTGGCGAAGACCCGGTAGCAGCCGAGGAAGGAGCCGACGTCGTTGGCGCGCAGGGTGGCTTCAGTCCGCTCGACCACGGAGCGCGGCACGTCCGTCCCCGCGTACCAGCGTTCCAGGGAGGCCGCGGTGCTCGCCGCGTAGTCGGTCTCCGCGGTGTGCAGCCTGGTCTCGACGGAGGCCCGCTCCGGTGCGTTACGGCGGCAGACCGAGCTGACCGAGGTGAGCGTCGCGGCCAGCTCGGGACGGTACAGCGCGAGGTGCTGGGCGACCAGCGCGCCGAGCGAGAAGCCGACCAGGTGGGAGCCGGCCGGGATGGCGTCGGCGACCCCGGCGGCCAGCTCGGCGAGGGTGACCGCGCTGTCGACCGGCGGCCGTCCGCCGTGGCCGGGCAGGTCGGGCGCGAGGACGGTGAACCGGTCGGCGAGCAGTTCGGTGACAGGCTCCCACATGGTGTGGTCGAGCCCGACGCCGTGCAGCAGCACCACCGTCCGTCTGACCGGCCTTGGCACCGATGCCGGCCCGTCCTGACCGCCGGGTACGGGCGGCGGACCGCCGCGGGCACGACCGGCGGTCCCGCCCGGCGGGTCCGGCTCGTGCGCGGGAGCCGTGGGTTCCGTGGAAGCCATGGGCGGACGGCCTACCGCTCGCTCGCCAGCGGCGCGAGGCGGGCCTGCGGACGGCCCTGTGCCGCCGCGGCGAGCCCGATGACGATCTCGTCGGCGCGGGGGCCGTCCGGCACCCGTGCCTCGAAGGTCTGGTGGTGCGAGCGGATGGTGGCGTCCGTGATGTGCTTCAGCGGAATGTCGAAGACGGCGCCGGCTCCGGCTCGCTTCTCCACGGCCGGCAGCAGTGTGGTGGCCTCGGCGGCCTGCCGGAAGTGGTCGCCGAACTTCAGCGTGTGGATCAGTCCGCTGCCGTGCTCGACCTCGCCGTCCAGGCCGACGACGGCGGCCTTGCCGTACGCCTCGACCGGCGCGCCGAGCGCCGCCACGACGCGCGGCGCGAGCAGCTCGCCGAGTTGGGGTGCGATGGCGTCGATGCCGGGAAGCAGGTCGGAGACGAAACCCTGGCCTGCCCAGGGGTTCTCGATCACGGCGAGCACGACCGCCGTCCGCGCGGCCGGCTCGACGGGCCGGCCGCCCTCGCTGTGGACGTCCTCGGTGTAGGTGACGATCTTGCGGAGCTTGAGCTGGCTCATCGGGCTTTCTCCAGGTCGGCGAGGCGGACTACGGGATCGGAGCGGCGGTCTCCGATGCGGGCATTGGGCCGTGCTCCGGACGCTGCGGCGGCGACCACGACGATCTCGTCGGGACGCGGCGCGTCCGGCACCCGGATCGGGACGGTCTGGTAGTGGGAGCGGGTCGCGGCGGCGGTCTTGTGCCACACCGGCACGGTCAGCGGTTCACCGGCGGCCAGCCGATCGTCGCTGAAGACGATGATCGAGCTGCCGTCGACCAGTTCCCGCAGGACATTGCCGAAGTACGGCGTATGGATCAGCGCACCGCCGTGCTCGATCTCCCCGTCCAGCCCCACCACGGCCGCCTTGCCGAAGGACTCGACGCGGTCCACGCCGCCCAGCGTCTCGATGAGGCGGCCGGCGAGCAGGCGGCCGAGGTCGGGAGCGACGGACTCCACGGCGGGCTGGAGATCGTCGACGACGCCGCAGCCCGCCCACGGATTCTCGATCACCGCGGCGACGGCGGCCCGGCGCACCGGGGTCACGACCGGTCGGCCGAGTTCGAGCAAGACCTCGTCGACGGTCGTGACCACCTTGCGCAGGCCGCTCACCGGGCGCACGGCGCACCGCCCCGCACCGCGCCACTGGGGCCTGTTACATGTTGCTGTGCCATGGCAGCGAGACTAGGAGTCACCCTCGGGAGCGTCAAGGGCCCCCCGGAAGGGGTTCCGAAAGAATCGCTCCCACCTGTGTCTTCTCTAGTGCCGATGCCATCTGTCAGTGAATTCGACGCAAGGCATTGACAGTGCGTACAAGAAGTTCCTACGGTCCACTGCCATACAAGAGTCGATCGAGGAGGATCGCGATGAGTCACACGCTCGACCGCACCAACCAGACCTCGGCACATGCCGACACGGACCGGCGGGAACGGCTCGGTGCCGCTTGGCACGCCGCGTGGAACCAGGGCGAGGTCGACGCCCTGGACGGACTCCTCAGCCCTTCGTACGTGCGCCGCCGTGGTCCGGCGGGCACTCCCCAGGACCGCGGGACGTTCAAGGAGAGCATCACCGCGGTGCGGGAGGCCTTCCCCGACCTGCACACCGACATCGAGGACCTGGTCGAGGACGGAGACCGGGTGGCCGTCCGCTGGCGCAGCGCCGGCCACCACACCGGCGCCTTCCTCGGCGTTCCGCCCACCGGCCGGCCGGTCGAGGTCTCCGGTGCCACGTTCGCCCGCTTCGACGGTGACGCGATCGCCGAGGAGCGGGTGACCTTCGACTCCCGGCAGCTCCTTGAGGCCCTCGGCATCATCACGACGGGCCACACCGCCGCCGTCGACCCGGACCTGGTGCGCGGGGTGCACCGGAAGTTCATCACCGGCGTCACCGTGGTGACCACCGACGACGGCGGGACGCCGCGCGGCCTGGCGGTCAACGCGTTCTCCAGCATCTCGCTCGACCCGCCGATGGTCCTCGTCTGCGTCCAGCGCAGCTCGTCCACCCACCCGGCGCTGCACCGCTCCCGTTACATCGGCATCAGCATCCTCGCGGCGGACCAGCTCGACGTCGCCAAGGTCTTCGCGAGCAAGGGCGACGACAAGTTCGCCACCCTCGACTGGGCCCCCGGCGGGCACGGCGCTCCGCTGATCGACGGGGCCGCCGCCCAGCTGGAGGTGGAGATCGGGGAACGGCTCGAAGCCGGCAGCCACACCGTCTTCACCGGCCGCGTGGTCTCCGCCCGCCACGACGACCGTGCTCCGCTCGTCTACAGCGGCGGCGGCTTCTTCGACATCTCGCAAACGGCGCCGCTGCCGTGGTGACCCGTCACAGGCCCACTCCCGGCCACCGTCCCCGCCCCGACGCCCTCTGGAGCACCACCCCATGACAACGGACTCCCAAGGCCCCGTTTACGGCAGCGTGGTCACCAAGGTCGAGCCCTTCGGCGTCGATCACATTCCCCACAACGAGCGGCACGGCAAGCCGAGTTCGCAGTTTTTCGTCTGGTTCGCGGCCGGCCTCAATTTTCCCGTCATCGTCCTGGGGTTCAGCGCGGCCACGTTCGGACTGAGCTTCACCACCGCCGTCTGCGCGATCGTCGCGGGCGCCGGCATCGGCTCCGTGATGATGGCCGTGATGTCGCGGATGGGCGTACGGCTCGGGGTGCCCCAGCAGATCCAGGCGCGGGGACCGCTCGGCTTCTTCGGCAACTTCCTGCCGGTCGCCTACATCAACGTCTTCTCCGGGATCGGCTGGGCCGCGGTCACCGTCATCCTGGGCGGCAAGGCGTTCTCCGAGCTGACCCATCTGCCGTACTGGCTCTGCGGAGCGCTGCTCACCGCCGTCGAACTCACTGTGGCCGTCTACGGCTACAACATGATCAACTTCTTGCAGCGGTGGCTGACCTATGTGCTCACCCCGCTGTTCCTGCTGATCACGGTGGTGGCGGTGGTCCGCGGCGGCAGCCTCTTCGGCGCCAACCCGGGTGCGTCCGGCTACGTCGGCACCACCGGCGGCTCCGTCACCCTGGGCGGCTGGTTCCTCGCTTTCCTGGTGGCCTGGGCGCCGTTCGCCTCCGACTACTCGCGCTATCTGCCCGACACCGCGCAGGTCGTCCGGCACACCACCTGGTACACCGGCCTCGGCAACTTCGTCACCATCTGCTGGCTCGGCATCCTGGGCGTGGTGGTCGGCGGTTCCACGACATCCACGGACACCATCGCCGCCCTGCACCAGCTGGCGGGACCCTTCGCCGTCCCGGCGCTGATCGCCGTCGGGCTCTCCGCGCTCGCGCAGAACTTCCTCAACGTCTACGGCGGCGCGATCTCCGTCCAGACCCTGAGGGTCCCGGTCAGCCGCACCCAGGCGGTGGCCGCGATCTGTCTGGTCGCCTACGTCATCAGCCTGTGGGGCGCCAGCGGCACGGAGGAGAAGTTCAAGGCGTTCCTCAACCTCACCGCCTACTTCATCGCTCCGTTCGCCGCTGTGCTGCTGCTCGACTTCCACCTCGGCGGACGCGCCGACCCCAGCAGGATCGCCGAACTCTACGACCGCTCCAGGGTCGTCGGCTGGGGCCTGGTGGCCTGGGCGGGCGGCGTCGCGGCGTCGGTCCCGTTCTGGCGCTCCAGCCTGTGGACGGGCCCTTTCGCCGAGGCGCACCCCGGCGCCGGGGACCTCAGCATGTTCGTCGCGGCGGGCGCCGCCGCCGCGCTCTACGCGCTGACGTACCGTCTGAAGCCGCTGTGGCGGCGGACGGTGGACGGCGGCGCGGACGACCGTACTCCGGCGGGGCCGGGAACAGACACTTCCGGCGGGCCCGGCCGGGTGGCAGACGGGGCGGACCTCGCCCCGCGCGGCTGAGACATCCGCGGTCCGGACGGCGAACGGCGTCCCGCCTGGGACGCCGTCCGCCGTCCGGATCGTCGCGCAGTGCCGGTTTGCCGCCGCAGGTGGTATCCACAATTGCGACCGGTCGCGGCAGTCACGGCGTCCTGGGCCGGCGCACGTGAGCTTTCCGGCCGGCACGTTGCGTAAAACCTCTCCGTGAGCGGGACGCCTCCCAACGCGAAAGATGAAGAGGTCGCGGGTTTCGCGGCAGCCTGGACGACCTCGATCCCTTTGCCGCACGAACGCTGCTATCCGCAAGTCACCGCGGCGTTGGGCCCGGAACGGTGCGCCGAGTGGCTGGGCGACGCCCGGGAGGTGGACGAGCTGGCCGGCCTGCCCTCCGCCAGGGCTGAGGGCCTGGGCTCCGCGCCCCTTGCGGCGGTCACTGAAAGCGCTCCCGAGCATCGCTGCTGGCTACTGACATCCGCGAGGGCCGAACATGCTCTGCGCTTCTACAGGCGCGTCGGCTGGCATCGGGTCACTCACCCGGCGCCCGGCAGCCGGGACCCGGTGGTCTTCCTCTCACCCCTTCACCCCGGCGCCACGGATACCGGCCCCATGGCCTCGAACCTCTGAATGTTCTGGGAGCTGCTGAAGCGCAGCGACCAGATCCGCGCCCGATGGTCGCGTGAGATGTGCGCCGGACTGCGCGTGGAGCACACCTCCCGGATCGGAGTGATCGCGGTGGCCTCGGAGCATTCCACGGGAGCGGGGATCAGGACGTGGAGGCCGCAGTCGGCACCGAGTACTTTCGCCATCTGGCGGCAGAGCGGGAGCTGTTGACCCGCCTGTGCGAGGATCTCCGGTCCGGTAGGGCCCGGCTTGAGCGACGTGTCAACGTGCTCGCACGCCGACCAGACGCAGGGGCGCGAGTGATGCAGCCTGGTCGAGTATGGCCGGGCACGCAGTGCGGCATCGGGTGCCGGCCGCGCAGCCCGAAACAGCGCGCGGGGAGCCGGCCATGTCCCGTTCCTCCACGGTCCCTTCGGGACTCTGACACGCCGGGACCTCAGAAGGGCGTCCGCGAGGATCGGCCCCGCGAACGCCCTTCGGTGTTCCGTCCGCGCGTGAAAGGTGAGAAGACGATCACGGAACGGACGTCTGTACGCCCTGGGTCAGGGGGCGAGAAGCAGGGTATTGGCGCGGGCCTTGGCGGCGGTGTAGCGCTTGGCCACGTCCTGCCAGTTGACGACGTTCCACATCGCCTCGATGAAGTCCACCTTCTGGTTCTTGTACTGGAGGTAGAAGGCGTGTTCCCAGGCGTCGAAGACCAGGATCGGCACGGAGCCCTGGCCGACGTTGCCCTGGTGGTCGTAGATCTGCTCCACGATCAGCCGGCCGGAGACCGGCTCGAAGGCGAGGACGCCCCAGCCCGAGCCCTGCGTGGTCGCCGCGGCCTTGGTCAGCTGCGCCTTGAAGCCCGTGAACGAGCCGAAGGACTCGGCGATGGCGTCGGCCAGCTCGCCCACTCCGTCGGCAGCGAGGGGCTCGCCGCCGCCGTCGCCGGTCATGTTGTGCCAGTAGATCGAGTGGAGGATGTGGCCGGAGAGGTGGAACGCGAGGTTCTTCTCCAGCCCGTTGATCGACCCCCACGACGACTTGTCGCGGGCCTCTTCGAGCTGCTCCAGGGTGTCGTTGGCGCCCTTGACGTACGCGGCGTGGTGCTTGTCGTGGTGCAGCTCCACGATCTGCGGATCGATCACCGGCTCAAGCGCCGTGTAGTCGTACGGAAGTTCCGGAAGTGTGTACGTGGCCATGGCTGAACGTGCCCTCCGTCGTCCTAATTGCACATACTATGCAACTGCACGCTAGCAGCAAGAATGTGCGCCACGCGCGCGACCCGGCCTCCGGGCCGCGTGGCACGACGACCGAGCCGGGGAGGGTGTCACTCGTGCGGGTGCCGTTTTAGCGGCCCGCTCTCTCTTGCGAATTTCTTGCAACAAAGGGAATAAAGGTCTAACCTTCAACCGTTTGTTCATCTACCTCGGGGAGACGCTCCGTGAGTGCCGATATATTCACAGACCCACCGCTGCATGAACGCCTCGGCGTGTTCCGGCGGTCGCTGACACGGCAGGACCGCCGATCACTCATGGGGATGCTGGGCTTCATCGTGCTGTTGCACGTTCTCGGGTTCGGCGTGCTCTTCGGTCTCGTGGTCCCGAAGCATTACCACCTCGGCGGTGACCACCCGGTCTTCAACATCGGCGTCGGCGTCCTGGCCTACACCTTCGGCCTGCGCCACGCCTTCGACGCCGACCACATCGCCGCCGTCGACAACACCACCCGCAAGCTCATGAGCGACAACGCCGAACGCGAAGCCCGCGGTGAGGCGCTGGAACGCCGTCCCCTCTCCGTCGGGTTCTGGTTCTCCCTCGGCCACTCCACGATCGTCTTCGCGCTCGCATTTCTGCTCTCCGTCGGCGTCAAGGCCCTCGTCGGGCAGGTGGAGAACGACGATTCCGGCCTGCACTCCGCGACCGGGATCATCGGCGCCTCGGTATCCGGCGTGTTCCTGTGGGTCCTCGGCATCCTCAACCTCGCCGTCCTCGTCGGCATCATCAAGATCTTCCGCAAGATGCGCCAGGGCCACTTCAACGAGCAGGAACTCGAAGACCAGCTCAACAAGCGGGGCTTCATGAACCGGTTCCTCAACGGTCTCACGAAGTCCGTCCGCAAGGCGTGGAACATCTACCCCATCGGAGTTCTGTTCGGCCTCGGCTTCGACACGGCCACCGAGGTCGGACTCCTGGTCCTGGCCGGCGGTGCCGCCGCGTTCAGCCTGCCGTTCTACTCCATCCTCGTGCTGCCGATCCTGTTCGCGGCGGGCATGTGCCTGATGGACACCGTCGACGGGGTCTTCATGAACGCCGCCTACGGCTGGGCCTTCGCCAAGCCCGTGCGCAAGGTCTTCTACAACATCACCATCACGTCCATCTCGGTCGCGGTCGCCCTGATCATCGGCACGATCGAGCTGATCGGCGTCCTCACCGACCAGGCCAACATCACCTCCGGCCCACTCTCCGCCATCGCCGACATCAATCTCGATTACGCGGGCTACGGCATCGTCGGCCTCTTCTTCGTCTCCTGGCTTATCGCCCTGCTCGTATGGCGCTTCGGCCGCATCGAGGAGAAGTGGTCCGCGAGCCTCCCCCTCCGTTCTACCGACAGCCAGTAGGGGCACCGTGCGAGCTCGGCCTCCGGCTCCCGCACCGCGGAACCGTGCGGGGGCCGCCTCCTCGCCCGTCGCCGTGTCGGACCTCCTCACCCCTGTCCAACGCGAGACTCCCAGGCGAGAACGGAACCGCATGAGCGACCGCAGTCCTTCCGTTCCACTCAGCGAGGTCATGGGCCGGTTCGGCACGCTCGGCGGCCATGTCCGCGACCACCTCCATCGCCGTAACCTGCGGGCCACACCCGCCCGCATCGTCGTCATGGGCGTCCTCGCCGGGGCGCCGGGCGCCGACCGGCGCGACCGGGCACCCGCTCCCTCGGCCACCTTCGCCGTCCCCGGACACCTCACCGTGCTCGGCCTGCAACGCGCGATCGCGGACCTGGCCATCCCCTTCGACAGCACGACCATCTACCGGGCCGTCACCACACTCCAGGACGTCGGACTCGTCCACCACGTCGCCATCCGCGACCGCGCCGCCCGCTACGGACTGAGCGACCCGGCACACCACCACGCCATCTGCACGGACTGCGGCACACTGCGCTCCATCCCGGCGGAGCGGCTGGCGGGCCTCCTGGAGACAGTCGTCGATCTCGCGGACCTGGAGCCTCCGGCCTGCGGCGCGCTCACCCTGCACGGCCGCTGTAGAGCCTGCCGCACCGCGGAGCGGACAACGTGCGCCGACGTTCCCGGGTCGGGCGAGGGGAAATAACGACCCGCGCACGTCCACACGGCACGGGCGCCGCTGCCGCTGCGCGCCCCGGCCTCCGCTCAGTGGCCCGCGACGAGTCCGGGCAGCTCCGCCAGTGTGGCGGCGACCCGGTCGGCGGGCAGCCCGCCGCCCTGCGCCACCTCTGCCGAACCGCCGCCTCTGCCGCCGAGGAGGCGTTTGGCCAGTGCGGCGGCGTTCAGCCCCGTGGCACCGGCCGCCTCGTTCAGCGCTACGACGACGACTCCAGCACGAGTCGCCACGCCGACGACGCCTGGCACGCCGACCGGCAGCCTGTCGCGGATCGCCGTGGCCAGAACGCGCGCCTCGTCCGCGTCGCTCTGGACGGTCGTTGTGACCACCTGGACGCCGTCGGCGTCGACCGCGCCCGCGACGAGTTCGGCGGCGCGCACGTCCGTCGCCTGCTGCCTCAGACGCGCGTTCTCCCGGTCCACCGCCCTGATCCGGCCGAGGAGGCCCGCGATCCGCTCGCGCAACTCGGCGCGCGGAGCCCCGAGTTCCTCGGCGACGGCGGTGACCAGGTCGCGCTCGCGGGCCAGATAGGAGAACCCCTCGATACCGACCGCGGCCTCCAGACGCCGCATGCCGGCTCCGACGGAGGACTCGGAGGTCAGGGCGACCATGCCGATCTGCGAGGCGTGGGCGACATGGGTGCCGCCGCACAGCTCGCGCGACCAGGCACCGCCGATCTCCACGACGCGGACCTGCTCGCCGTACGTCTCGTCGAACAGGGCAAGCGCCCCCAGCGCTTTGGCCTCGGTCAGCGGCATCCAGCGCACGCCGACGGGGAGGTCGCGCCGCAGGGCCCGGTTGGCGGCCTCCTCGACCTCGCCGCGCACCGTCGGGGAAAGCGGCCCGCGCCAGGGGAAGTCGAGACGCAGGTGGCCCGGGCGATTGTAGGAGCCCGACTGGAGCGCTGTCGGGCCGAGGATCTCGCGCAGGGCGGCGTGCAGGACGTGGGTGCCGGAGTGCGCCTGTCGGGCTCCGAGGCGCCACTCGGGGTCGACGGCCGCGTGCACCGCATCGCCCTGGGCGAGTTCACCGGCCGTCACCCGCACCTGGTGGGTGACGAGACCCGGCAGGGGCCGCTGGACGTCCAGCACTTCCGCGGTCACCGAGGTACCGGTGATCCGGCCGGCGTCGCTCTCCTGACCGCCGGATTCGGCGTAGAACGGGGAGCGGTCGAGGACCACGGTGACGATCTCCCCCTCCCCGGCCGCCGGCACCGGCCCCGACGCGCCGAGGACGGCCAGCACCGTGGACTCGGTGTCCAGAGTGTCCCAGGCCCGCCAGTCCGTCGGTCCGTGCGCGTCGAGGACGCTCCGCAGGGCGGAGGTGTCGGTGGTGCCACCGGACTTGCGGGCCCTCGTGTCCGCTCTCGCGCGCTCGCGCTGCGCGTTCATCAGAGCGGTGAAGCCCTCGCGGTCGACGTGGACGCCCTGCTCTGCCGCCATCTCCAGTGTGAGGTCGATGGGGAAGCCGTACGTGTCGTGCAGGAGGAAAGCCTGTGCGCCGGGCAGTGTGTTCCCGCCCTTCTCCCTGATCCCGCGTACAGCCGTGTCCAGGACGGTGGTGCCCTGCTTCAGAGTGGCGCGGAAGGCGTCCTCCTCCCCGTACGCCTGGTCCGAGATCCGCGGGAAGTCCCTCGCGACCTCCGGGTAGCTGGGCGCCATGCAGTCGCGGGCGACGGGCAGGAGCTCGGGCAGTGCCGGGTCCCGGTGGCCGAGCCTGCGCATGGCGCGGACCGCTCTGCGGAGGATGCGGCGCAGCACGTAGCCGCGGCCCTCGCCCGCGGGTGCCGTGCCGTCCGCGAGGAGCATCAGAGCCGTACGAACATGGTCGGCGACCACGCGCAGCCGGACGTCCGACTGAGCGTCCGCGCCGTAGCGGACTCCCGCGAGTTCGGCTGCCCGGTCCAGGACGGGCCGGGTCTCGTCGGTCTCGTAGAGGTTGTCCCTGCCTTGGAGCAGCGTGGCCATCCGCTCCAGGCCCATCCCGGTGTCGATGCTGCGACGGGGCAGATCCCCGAGAATCGGATAGCCGGACTTGCCTGTTCCCTCGCCGCGCTCGTACTGCATGAAGACCAGGTTCCAGAACTCCATGTAGCGGTCTTCGTCGGCCTCGGGGCCGCCTTCGCGGCCGAGCGCGGACCCGCGGTCGTAGAAGAGCTCGGAGGAGGGACCGCAGGGGCCCGGCACTCCCATGGACCAGAAGTTGTCCTCGTCGCCGCGCGCCACGATCCGGTGGTCGGGCAGCCCGGCGATCTCGCGCCAGAGCCGGCGGGCCTCGGCGTCGGAGTGGTGGACGGTGACCCAGATCCGGTCCGGGTCGAGCCCGTAGCCGCCGTCGTCGAGTGAGCCGGTCGACAGCTCCCAGGCGAAGGAGACCGCCTCCTCCTTGAAGTAGTCGCCAAAGGAGAAGTTGCCGTTCATCTGGAAGAACGAGCCGTGGCGTGTCGTCTTGCCGACCTCGTCGATGTCCAGGGTCCTGATGCACTTCTGCACGCTGGTGGCGCGTGGCCACGGCGCGGCCTGCTCCCCCGTCAGGTACGGCTTGAACGGCACCATGCCCGCGTTGACGAACAGCAGCGTCGGATCGGGGGTGGGCAGCGGCGCGCTGGGGACCGGCACGTGCCCTCTGGCCGCGAAGTAGTCGAGAAATCGGGTGCGGATCTCGCTGGTGCGCAAAGCGGATGCTCCGGTCGGTGGGACGGGTCGGGCGATGGTGGCTGGTCGCGCGGGCGCGCAGTCAGCTCACTGCCGCGACGGGGTGCAGGGCGGCGTACTCAAGCGGCGCCGAGGGGTCGACGGAGACGTCGAGCGGCGCGGGTTCGGCGTCCGCGCGGACCAGGAGGTCGCCCACGGCGGCGATCATCGCGCCGTTGTCGGTGCACAGCGTCAGCGGCGGTACGCGAAGCCGGACACCTGCCGCGGCACACCGTTCCTCCGCCAGGGCCCGCACATGGGAGTTGGCCGCCACACCGCCGACCACGACGAGCGTCGCGACCTCGTGGGCCCGGCAGGCAGCCAGCGCCTTGCGGGTGAGCACATCGGCGACGGCCTCCTGCAACGAGGCGGCACCGTCGGCCAGCGGGATCTCCTCGCCTCGCGCCCGGTGGGCCTCGGCCCACCGGGCCGCGGCGGTCTTGAGCCCGGAGAAGGAGAAGGCGTACGGGTCGTCGCGCGGGCCGGTCAGGGGACGCGGAAACGCCACGGCCCGCGGTTCCCCGTCGCGCGCGGCCCTGTCGACGGCAGGCCCTCCCGGGTACGGGAGCCCGAAGACCCGGGCCACCTTGTCGAAGCACTCCCCCGCAGCGTCGTCGAGCGTGTCCCCCAGGTGCAGGATCGGATCACGCACGAGGTCGCGTACGAGCAGCAGTGAGGTGTGACCGCCCGAGACGATCAGCACCACGCAAGGGTCGGGGAGCGGTCCGTGCTCCAGCGCGTCGGCGGCGACGTGGCCCGCCAGGTGGTGCACCCCGTACAGCGGCACGTCCGCCGCGTACGCCAACGCCTTCGCTCCAGCCAGCCCCACCTGCAACGCCCCCGACAGGCCGGGGCCCGTGGTCACAGCGACGGCGTCGAGGTCGGACAGTCGCAGACCCGCCTGTGCGAGCGCTTCGCCGACGACGGGATTGAAAGCCTGCAGATGCGCGCGGGCAGCGATCTCCGGTACGACCCCGCCGAAGCGCGCGTGCTCGTCCATGCTCGACGCCACCGCATGCGCCAGCAGCCGCCCGCCCGAGACGATCCCGACGCCAGTCTCGTCACAGGACGACTCGACCCCCAGGACCATCGGCGAGCGCACCACGACTCCTTTCGCACATCCTGTGCAGTTGCAAGTACTACGCAATAAAGATACCTCAGCCCCGCCGACAGAACCGCTTCGGTCGTCGCGGGGGGCATATACCTGGACGCCAGGTCCGGACGGATCGACTCTGTACCCATACGGCGTCACCGTCTTACCTCGATGAAGCTCCAGGACGTGACCGATCCCGTCGTCCACGGGACGACCCGGGACGGCAAGGACATCACCCTGCTGGATGTGACGGACCATTACCTGCCCGGGATGCCGAGTAGCGAGGAGACGTACAGGCCGGGGCTCGCGCTGGTCAACGCCCGCGTCACCACCGCACTTTTCGCCGAGGCCCGGGGGGAGATCGGCCACCTGGCCGACTGGGTGAACGCGCCTTCCGCCGTGCGCCCCGCCGGCCGCGACTGGTCCTTCTCGATGGAAACCACGAAGATCACCGACGCACACATCCCGACGGGTCGGTGGCCATCACGACCGGGCTGTACGGCAGCGGCAGCGACACCTGGGTCGACTTCACCCAGCGCACTCACTTCGACGTCTCGACGCACACACCCCTGCCCTGGCGCGGCATGCTGGAGCAGCGGGTCAAGCCCTTGCACGATCTGATGGCCCTCTGCCTCGGCAGACCGCTCGCCATGAGCACCCTCCTGCTCCGGCCGGCCGATCACGCGCAGGGGAACCTGTGCAGGGCCTACTTCGACGCGATCAGGCCGCCCACCACAGCCGGTTCCATCCTCGGCTACGGCTCCCCCACGCTGCTGACCGCACACGACCGACTGATTGACACCGGCGCTCTCGTCACACGCTGGTACGACCGGTACCAGGAATTCCGTCCTGTCCTCGCACCGCTCCTCGCACCGCTGTACGCACCCTTCATCCACTCCGAGCACCGGTTCGCCTCGTCGTTCCAGGCGCTGGAAGCCCTGGCAGCGAACAAGAATCTCTACGACACCAGAGACCTCGCCAGAGAACGCCATGCCGAGCGCGTGCGCCAGGCTCTCAATGCCCTCGACAGAGAAGGCCGTCGCCTCGGCACGTGCCAGTGTGTCCCACGGCGGGGCGAGGCCGATGGACGCCACCAGGCGGTACTGGCTCGGCGAGATCCTGTCCTGGATCACGCGCTGCCGCGTCCTCGACGCGGTGGGCGTCTCCGGGATCTACGAGAAAGCGGTGCAGAAGCACGCCTTCCTCCACGCTGCGGGGGAGGTCGGGCGGCCAACGGACTGATCTGCCCGCCGCGCCGCCCCGTCGGCGGCACGCCAGCCACCGAACGGATTCACAGCCGTGATCCCCCGGCCGGGTGGTGCGCCGCAGGCACCACCCTCGGATCGCCCGGTGATCCGGACGTGAAGCCCATTACCCCACGGGGTTCGGAGCCGACAGGTAGCGCCGGATCGCCTCCGCGTCGAGTGTGACGTCCGGTTCGTACTCGGGAGCGTCGTCCAGTTGCTCCAGATCGTTGAGTCCGGAGTGGCGGTAGATGCGGTTGATCGCCGAGATCAGCCGGACTGGGCGCCCCGGCTCGGCGTTGAAGTGCTGGTGGATCGTGTTGGGCGGCACGTAGATCACGTCACCGGCCTCCCACTCGAACCGCTGGATCTCGGGGCGCGGCTTCCAGTGGTACGTGTCGGTGATCTCGACATCGCAGTCCTGGTGCTGGTCGTAGCCGCGGCCCTCCAGCACGTACAGGCACTCCTCGGCCAGGTGGCGGTGCCGGCCGGAGCGGCTGCCCGCGGGGATGATCTGCATGTAGGCGTCGACCGTCTCCATGCGGGTGTTCATGTCCTCGTTGATCAGGTGCTTGAGGATGCCCTGGCGGGACATCTCCCAGGGCATCTCGTGCGGCCGGACGATCTTCTTGCGTCCGGCGTTGCGCACCGGGGCCTCGGTGGCCTCCTGGAGCAGCCGCCCGTAGAGCGGCTGATTGTCGTCGCCCGATATCCAGGCGCTCGTTTCGCCCCACGCCACGGTCAGTAGCCGCCTTCCGGGTGGTTGAAGTCCTCTTCGGCCTCGCGGGCCTCGAATCCGACGCCTCCAGGGGCCGGTTCGGTCTGCCGCGGCTCCACCTGTTTCTGGAAGAGCATGTTCATGAACAGGTACATCGGCTTGGTCTTGATCACGAGGGCGCGCGCGGGCTTCTCCGGGTCGGCGTTGAAGTGCTGGTGTACGCAGTTGTTGTGCACGATCGCCACGTCGCCGGCTTCCCAGTCGTAGCGGATGCCGTCGTGGATCTCGTAGCCGCGGCCGTCCAGTATGTAGAACGCCGCCTCATTGACGTGTCCGTGCTTCTGCGACTTGCCCCCGGGCCCGTACTCCTCCAGGTGCAGGTGGAAGGTCTGCGTGATGCCGTCCTTGGGTTCCACGTAGTGCCGGCTGTACGCCTGCGGACCGTCGACGAACTTGATCTCGTTGGCCTTGCGGACCCGCGGTACGGCGCGCAGCCGCTCCAACTCCGCGGACAGGCCGTAGTCGCCCTCGATGCTGCGGACGAAGATCCTGTTCTTCTGACTGTGGTACAGGCCCGCCAGGGCCGCGTCGGCGGGTGTCGCGGGCTCCTCGTCCGCGCCGTCCCCGATGTCACCGGATTCGCGCATCACATCTCCCGATTTCAGACCATGAACTATTTGGTCATACCATCAGGCCATATTCTGGACGGTCTCCGAACGGGTGTCAATGCCGAAGGCAGGAGTTTCCGTGGTGTCGTAGCGGCGTGTGCAGTTGATGATCAGTCGGATCGCTTCGGACACATCCGCCCTCTCGATGGCCGCGACCACGGCCTGGTGACCGGCCGGAGAGCAGTAGTCCGCGCGAGGCGCCGGAGACGCGCCTCCCGCAGCCTCCGCCCGCTGCATCCACAGTGCGCGCACCAGTGTCTCCAGCACCTGGTTGTGCGTCATTGCGGGCAGGCTCGCATGGAAGAGCAGGCCGTCGCCAGCGCCCGCCCGCCCCTCTGCCGCCGCCCGTTCGTGGCGGGCGCACATCTCCGAGAGCGCCGCCACCTCGTCCTCCGTCGCGTGGGCGCAGACCACGGGCATGATCGCGGCCTCCAGAGCTCCACACACCTCCGCGAGGTCAGACGTCGTCAGCGAGGACACCGCCAAGAGTTGGTGGATCTTCTTCACCGCTGTGTCCACGTCGATTCGCCTGACAAAGGCTCCGCCGTGCCCTCCCGCGCGGATCTCGATGAGCCCACGGGCTTCCAGAATGCGCAGCGCCTCCCGCGCGGTTGGCCTGCTGACGCCGTACTGCGCCACCAACCGGCGCTCACTGGCGAGCCGTTCACCCGGCCCGCACTTGCCCTCCTGGATCAGCGCGCGCAGTTGGTCCGCGATGAGCTGCGGAACGCGGCGTCCTCGCGCTCCCCGCCCACCCGCAAGGGCATCGGAAGCCACGGACTGCGGGGTCTCCAGATCCAGCGACATCGGGCCGGTCCTCTCCACTGGCACGGTGGAGGCGGGTCGCTTCACCCCCGACTGGACCGCCACGGACGCCTGCGCGGCGACACCCGGAGCCGGAAGCAGCGCAACGGTCGGCGGTCCACAGCCGTACTGGCAGTCCTGGACGTACGACGATGCCGGGGACCGGTCCACGCAGACCGACCACGACGTCACCGGCGACACGTCCGAGGACACGACGGCCACCTACGTCTACCCGGCGCAGGGCTCGGCGTCCGACCAGCCGCACACCCTGACCGGCACCTCCGCCACCGGCCCCGAAAAGACTGCCCAGACGGCGAGTTACACCTACGACGCGGCCGGCGACGAGACGGCCCGCACCACTGAGTCCGGCACGCAGACGATGTCGTGGGACGACCAGGGCAACCTCGCGTCCCTCTCGGACACGGCGACGGGCGGCACCAGCACGTACCTCTACGACACGGACGGCAGCCTGGTCCTGCGCACGGACCCCGGCGAGGCGACGCTGTTCCTCGACGGCGAACAGATCACCGAGAACACCTCAACAGGCGCCATCAGCGGCAACCGCTACTACGACCTCGCGGTACGGGCACGGTCGTCGCGGAACGCTCTGGCAACGACATCCAGTACCTCATCCCCGATCGCCACGGCACGGACACCCTCGCGATCGACTACCAGACATACGCCGTAACCCGTCGCGCGTACTTGCCCTTCGGGCAGGACCGCGCCACTTCACCCACGAGTTGGCCGGGCGGCGACGACGGCTACGTGGGCGGCGCACCTGACTCCGCGACGGGCCTGGAGAACCTGGGCGCCCGCGAGTACGACCCGACGGACGGCCGTTTCATCTCGGCGGACCCGGTCCTGGAGACCACCGACCCCACGCAACTGGGCGGCTACGACTACTCGGGCAACGACCCTGTGACGGAGTCGGACCCTTCGGGGGCGATGATCTACGACCCGGTGACCGGGCTCGGATACGGCAATGCCACGGTGCAGCACAACATCTACAAAGAGCAGGGCTGCATCGACAGCCACGGCAGGTCGACCGCCAAGTACAACGCCCTGCTCTACCACTACGACGCATACACCGTGCCGACATGGCAGTACTTCTCCAAGCCGAAGCCGAAACCCGCACCGAAGAAGTCCGGGTTCAGTGTCAGCCAGTATGTGAAAAAGGTCGGGAGTCTGGCCTACCACTATTCCGGTGCGTCGGATGTCGTCGGCTGCGTCTCGGACCCGAGCCTGGGGGGCTGTGTCTCCGCGGGCCTCGTAGTGGGCGGTTTCCTTGCCACCGGCGGCTAGGACGAATGGGCGATAGCCGCCTATAAAGCCGGGGAGGATCTGGGCGAAGAGGAGGGGACGAATGTCGCCGAAGAGCTCGCCAAGAGCTGTGCGGTAGGAAAGCACAGCTTCACAGGGGACGCCCCGGTCCTGCTCGCCGGCGGACGAAGCAAGCCGATCGTGAGCGTCAGACAGGGCGACAAGGTCGAGGCGACCGATCCGCAGACCGGTGTCACGGCCACGCACACGGTGCAGCGCGTCATCAAGACGACGACGGACCGCGACTTCACGGACCTGACCGTCACCGCGACAAAGGCCGCCGGCAAAGGCCACGCCGCGACGAAGTCCAGCGCCGTCCTCACGACGACCTGGCACCACCCGTTCTGGGACGCCGGCACCCACCAGTGGGTCGACGCCTCCCGCCTCACCCCAGGCACGAAGCTCCGCGAGTCGAACGGCGCTACGGCTCTCGTTGCCAAGGTGCGGAACTACCACAAGAAGGCCGTCACCTACGACCTCACGATCGCCGACCTGCACACGTACTATGTGCTGGCGGGTAGTACGCCAGTGCTGGTGCACAACACTGCATGCGGAATCACGACGCGAACCGAGAAGGCTGGCGATCTCGGTAAATATACCGAGGGGGAGAAGACCCGGGATCCGGCATCGCAGTGGTATCACGAAGAACTGAGTAATGAAGAACTCCTGGACGGAATCAACAACCCTGGCGAGGGAGGCGGACTCCTCGTCTCGCACGACGGCACGATCCTTGGAGGGCATCACCGCTGGGATGAACTTCAAACAAGAGTCAGGGACGGGCGCATTGACCCCGATACACCAATACGCGTTGATGTCTACGACCCGGAGTAATGCTTGATGCCTCTGATCCATTCGACCGACCCCGACTTTCGTATTTGCCAGATCAGCTTCGAAACGCTTCTCGCGATCCAGTTGGAGGCGGAGAGTCGAGGCTGGGCGACTAGATGGTCCTCGGTAGACGCGCTCCGCAGCCAGGTCAAGGATGGTCCCGTCGTCCTCCAATCGCTGATGCGAGAGGAGCGAGGTGGGGCTGTGTCGGCATTCCGGTGTCTCGTGTTGTTCTCGGTCGTAGACGGCAAGGGAGCTGGCGGAATCGCCACGATCGATATTGATCCGGCAAGGTTCGAGTCGTTGGAGCGGCTTGATCGAGACCCGGCCGTTCGGGAGGTACCTGCGCGGATGTTTTCCCTTGCGAGCGGCGGCATTTCGATGATCTCAAAGAAATAGTGCCGAATCGAAGAAGCGCCGACAACAACGGACCTGACCATCGACCGGACAGCTTGACCAGCGGGTGAGCTGTTCTTGAGAGGCCGCCCGGCGGGCCTCGCGCCGTGCCGGACGCCCATGCATGCTGCCTGGCTGGGGGTCGTGACGATGGAGATAACTGGGCTGTTGCCGGTGCGGGGGTGAGCGAAACACACGTGGCGGGTGAACGTTCGACGCACTCGCCGCCGTCGTGGCTGACTTTCTGTGGCTGAGGCCCCGACCCCGTAGTCATAAGCACAGCACGCTCATATGGGCCCGTCTTTGCCAGGGCTCACAAGGGCGGGGAGCCTCGATTGGCCGCGCCCGGCAGGGACGGGAGTCGAGTGGGTCAGCGCGGTGCGGCGGCTGGCCGAGGGGGACAGGTCACGTCTGCCGCCAGGCCCGCCAGGGGCGAGTGATGATCTCTCGGTAGGCGTAATGGGACGGGTTCTGGCCGCAGTGCCGCAGCACCCAGTCCTGCGGTTCGGCGAAGTCCTCGCTTGTCGGGGACATCTCTCCGTCCACGGCGCACTGCATCGCGTACAAGACCGGCTCCGCGTCCGGCTCGCGGTCGGGCTGGAGTGTCCAGGTCTCGTAGCGCAGGACCGACCGCGGGGTCACCGTCCCCACCTCCGGTTGGCCACGGCCACCTTCGCGCTCAACTCCTCTGTCGGAGTCGGCGAACGTACGTCTTCGGGTGGCACGTCCCACCCTCGACCACCGCGCGGCGGCCGAAGCTGCACGTACGTCCCCACATGCCCCATCACCACGCCCACCTTGCCGTTCCGCCGGTCGACCACCAGGGCGCCAGCATCGGGCGAGACGGGCTGCCCGTCGGCATCAGGGGTGGGGGCCGTCATCGTGACCACCCCAGCGAGGCGGCGCGGGACCGGGCGTCCAGTCTCAGGGCGGGAGCACGTGGGGATGGCGCTCATTCGCACGGTGACGCTCCTCGGCGGCGTTGATGCGTACCCCTGGGCTTGTTGGTGCCGCAGGGTCGGCACCAATCCTCACGCCGGTCACCGGGACGAAGGAACCTCCACCAAACCCCACTTCGGGTCGTCCTGCACCGTGTAGAACGCCCCTAGTGCCGTCCTGAGACGAAGGGGGACACTCGTGCCGAACGAGAGACTACGAGCCGTCATGGCGGCGGGAGGCTAGACGTACGCCGCACTCGCTCAGCAGGTCGAGGTCGACCTCAAGTCGGTCGAGCGCTGGGTGAACCTCGGGCGCATCCCACGTCGTACCACCGCCCTCCAGGCGGCCAAGGCCCTGGGAGAAGAGGTGCACGCACTCTGGCCGGCCTCCGCCAGGCCCGCCCCGCCCGCGCCATCAGCCACGAACTGGTGGCGCTCTACGAGCAGCGGGCCGACCTCCCCGTCGCAACGTTCACCGACCTGATGGCCCAGACCCGGGAACGGATCGACATCCTCGTCCACTCGGCAGTCTTCCTCCACGAGGCGTACCCGCGGCTGAACGAACTCCTCACCGAACGCGCCGCCGAAGGCTGCACCGTCCGCATCGCGATCGGGGACCCCGGCAGCGACAACGTCCAAGCCCTCGGCAAGGAGGAGCGGTTCGGCCATGGCATCGAATCCCGCTGCCGCCTCGCCCTCATGCACTAAAAGCCGCTCGCCGCCACCCCAGGCATCGAAGTACGCGCCCACGGCACCACGCTCTACAACTCCCTCTACCGCGCCGACGACCAGCAACTCGTCAACGCACGCGTCTGGAGCGTCAACGCCTACGCCTCCCCCGTATGGCATCTTCGCCGACACGGGACAGGCGGCATGTTCGATACCTACGCCGACAGCTTCGACGCCGTGTGGGCGACGGCAACCCCCAAACGAGAGGAAGTCTGACCGTGGCCCGCACCGAGTACTACGACGACCCGAACGCGCCTATGCCGAACAGCATGGTCGCCGCCGCCTCCGCCGTCGTCGCCGACGATCACGGGCGCATCCTCCTCCAGCACCGCCGCGATAACGACCTGTGGGCGCTGCCCGGCGGTGGCATGGACCTCACCGACTCCCTGCCAGGCACAGCCGTCCGCGAGGTCAAAGAGGAGACCGGCCTCGATGTTGAGATCACCGGCCTGGTCGGCACGTACACCGACCCGAAACGCATCATCGCCTACACCGACGGCGAGGTCCGGCGCCAGTTCAACGTCTGCTTCACCGCCCGCATCACCGGCGGCCAACTGACAATCTCCGACGAGTCCACCGAGCTCCGGTTCGTGCCGCCGGACGAGATCGAGCAGCTGCCGATGCACCACACCCAACGACTCAGGCTCCAACACTTCCTGGAACAGCGCGAAAGGCCGTACCTGGGCTGAACCGTCTGACCGCGGTAGCGACGGCAACAACCCCGCACAACCACGGACATCCACGCACTTTACCGGACCAGCAAACTGCACTTGACCTGCGAGAAAGCAGGGCGAAGGCTTCGCGCAGCACACGTACTATGTGCTGGCGGGGGCTACGCCAGTACTCGTTCACAATTGCGATCCACTTGTGGATTATGCCGACTCTGCGCGTAATGAGCCGGGAACAAAGTTCGCCTCCGAGGACGAGTCCCCCTCCGGGGCCAAGTATTACGGCCGTAATAAGCATGGCCAGCAGGCGGACGGGGAACTGGCCGAAGCTCTAAAAGAAGCTGGTCATCATGGGGGCTGTGCGGAGGTGAGCTGCCTAATCCAGGCGCAGGCGGCTGAAGGCAGCGGTGCGATCAGGTCAGGAACGATGCGCACGGTGAGATCAAGAAATAACTCCATGCCCACTTCGAGCACTGCCGGACACGGCGAGCCAGCCACTCCATGTGGTGGCTGTGCGCAGCTACTGGGCAACCTCGGGATCGGTTAAAGAGCATGACCAAGTTTGACTCGATGTCCCCCAGCCTGCTGCAAGCCCTTCGTGATGCCGGCTGGCACTCACGCCGGAGAGTGGACGCCAGCCACTGGCTCGACTCCTTGCGGCAGGAGGGGTACCTGCCAAGTTCAAAAGCCGAGGAGATCCTCATCTCTCTGGGAGGATTGGTTATTGAGCCGATGAACACATCTGGTCCGAATTTCGAAAACGATGAGCCTTTCAACTTCGACCCCATCGCGGCTGGGGCTGGCCAACGTGATCTGACTTCGAAGATCGAGGGGGTTCTTGGTGGCCAGTACTTCCCTATCGGCGAGTAGCTCAGTTATTCGAGCGTTTTCGTGGAAATGGGAGGAAAGGTAGTGGCCGCAGGCCTCGGATGGATATGGGAAATAGGCTCTACTGTCGAGGACGCTTTGGAATTGGTGATCTGTGCAGATCGACCTCTGGTCTGCCTGCACTCCGATCCCGGACTTCAGCCCTGGCCCCGGTGATCTCGCGATAGCGTGCAGAAGCCCCGTCAGGAATGCCCTGACGGGGCTTCTGCACGGCATGACGGCAGTAGTTGACGACAACGTCAGCGGCGCAGGGTGGCTGCTCGCTGCTGTTACCCGTGGCCGTCCTGATGTTCGTCGGGTGGCCGGGTGCGGTGCTGAGAGCGTCGATGGCGTCGCGCTGGAAGCGGAGCCGGACATGGGCTTACACGGTGGCGGCGACGCCGATGTGGGCGTGGCCGAGGAGTTCCGTGATGACGGCGAGGCCGACGCCTTACTCCAGGAGCAATGTCGCGGTCGAGTGAACATCGCTACGTATCAATACACCTAGGTCGTGGATTCGGATGTGGCGGAGTCCGGTATGGTCGAGGAAGCGGTGGAAATTGCGGGTCAGAGTGTTCGCGCCGCGAACGCACACCCACGCGTGCATCGCCACCTACAGCGTGCTGGTCGGGTTCCGCTCCGGGCCGTGTATGAATCCGGGTACCCAGCGGCGCGGTGTGCCGACTAGGAAGAGGGTGACCCGGACGCCGCAACCGACCGGGATCTCCTTACGGGCCTGCACGTCAGGTACGCCGAACCACCGGTCGGCGACGGTCTCACCGGTCGGCCGCTGGATCATGCCGGGCAGCCGCTTCGGCTCGGCCTCCCATGCCACCAGTTCGCGCCCCAGAGCCCCCTACCGATTACGGAACCAAGCCGCGTCATCCGGCGCATCGTACAGTCCCGCCTCACGGCCGACACGCAGCCGCTCCCGGGACGCTCGGGTCTCCGCCATGCAAGCGAGGATGCCGTTTCCCGAGTCATACAGACCGTCCCCAACTGCCCGGCAGCGGTCACGCTCAGCCCAGGAAGCTCAGCCGTACCTGGCGGTCGGGGTTGTCCACGTTCGTGTCCACCAACATCCGTTAAGACAACCTCCAAGCTACCCGATGACGCGCTCGACGCGATGTGTCATCGGGAAGGCGTGAAACGGCGGCCTCCAACGGATCTCTGCGCCCATGCAAGTCATATCCCGGAGATCTCGTCGTGAGCGGCGGGAACATAGTCGCGCATCGCCGGTTGGGCAAACCGGCGCTTCTGCAGACGATTGTTGTCCCACGTCTGCACCGAGCACCACCGCGGATCGTCCCACGGCGAGACCTCGCCACCGCTGCGGAGATGAAATCCCGTGTTCTCCTCTCGCGGGCCGCATCGTCCGTCGCCGGCGGCCCTTCTCCCGTATCCGCCTGGTGATCCTCACCACCCGGAGATCCACCACACTTGTCTCCCGAACCGATAACGGCATCCACAAACCATCAACCGCAAGCAAAAGGAAGGCGCGACGCACTCCGTCGTCGGAGCCGCTGTCTGCCTCCAAAACGACGACCGTTCGTCCCTCCTGTCCAACGCCTGGTATTCGACCAAGGACCTCGCCGCCCTCCTGCACGTAGATGCCTCGACTCTCCGTCGCTGGCGCACCGTTCGGCCACCGCAGGGCCCGCCGTTCGTCTCCGTCTCGGAACGCGTCATCATGTACAGCGCGCTCGACGTCGAGGAATGGCTGCGCAGCCGCCGAACCATCCCGTGCCCAGAAGCCTGATGGCCGATAGAACCGTTGTTCCGGTCGGTGTCCGGCTCTCCACCGACATCGAGTACCGGCCCGATCGCCCCAACCCTTACCGCACGCGTGCCCGCTGGTTCGATCCCACGACGAAGCGTCGCCTGTCCGTGTCTGAGGGAATGGCTGACGAGGGCGAGGCACAGGAGTGGCCCCAGGCCATCCTCGAAGCAGCCCAGGCCGGATTGTCCCTGGCGCTCGCCACCACAAGCCTCGCCGAGTACGGCAACGCGAACATGACTCTCGCCCTGCGCGGGCTGGAGTTGAAGACCCTCGACCTGGGACACGCTCGTCCAACTGGCCGATGCACTCGTCGCCGCCTCCTCCAACCACTACCGGGGCTGGGGCGACGTCGTCCTCTTCGCCGCGAGCACCGCCGCCCGGATCGGAGAAGTCTCAGGCTGCCGCGTCGCAGACATCGACACCAACCAATGGATC
>NZ_JAIUKE010000040.1 GCF_020176795.1 Streptomyces sp. 8L | reverse complement strand
CCGACCCCCGGGTGACCTCCGTACCCGTCGAGGAGTGCGGCGAACCGCTCGTCGACGTACGCGCCTACCGGGGCGGCGCCCTGCGCGTCGACGGCCGCGAGGCGGCGCGGCAGGACACCTACATGTACCTGCGCGAGGGCGTCGCCGAGCGCCTCGTCGCCGCGCAGGGGCAACTCCCCTCCGGAATACGGCTGTTGTTCCTTGAGGGCTACCGCCCGCCGGCCTTGCAGCGCAGGTACTTCACCTCGTACGCCGACGAGTTGCGCGCCGCGCACCCCGACTGGACCGCCGAGAACGTCCGGGCCGCCGCCAGCCGGTATGTGTCCCCGCCCGAGATCGCCCCGCACAGCGCGGGCGCGGCCGTCGACCTGACCCTCGTGACGGAGGACGGCACCGAACTCGACCTGGGCACCCGGGTCAACGCGAACCCGGAGGAGAGCGGGGGCGCCTGCTACACGCACGCCCCCGTCCCCGCCCAGGCCCTCGCCCACCGGGACCTGCTGGGCGCGGCGCTGGGCTCGGCCGGGCTCGTCAACTACCCCACCGAGTGGTGTTCCCAGTCAAGTTCTTGTGTTCAGCTTCAGGGTGGCCAGCGTGAGGTCGCGTGCCGGGGGTTATTACTCCTCTGTCGGGTGAAGCGTGATCACGTTGCCTGGGACCTCTTCCGCGTGACTCTCCTGGACTCCTTTGTGGGCCTGATGTGTGAGGACGGCATTCGCGAGGGCGAGCTCCGTCACTTGCCGACGGAGGTCTTCGATCTCGTTCTGCTGCGAAGTAACTGTCTCTTGCAGCTTGGTGACCTTCTTCCTCAGCCGCAGTTCCGATTCGGGGACTTGCTTCTTTTCGGTGCGGATGCGTTCGTTGAACTCGTTGTTCAGGTCGGCGTGCCGCTTATAGAGGGCCATGCGGTGGACGCCAGCCTCGGCGGCGAGGGCGGCGGTGGTGAGGCTGCCGTTGGAGGTGGTGGGCTGTCCGGCCAGGAGTCGGTCGATGGCTTCGAGGATGCGTGTGCGCTCGTCGGTGGGCTGGTCGGTCATGAGAGGGCCTCGGCGGGTTGGGCGGCGGCGTGATGTCCGTCGGCGGTGGTCTGGTCGCGCTGGGCCGCAGCCCGGAGCCGTGCGGCGAGGGGTTCCGGTGTGACGGCGGCGAGTTGTTCGGTGAGGGTGGCTCCCTCGATCAGTTGGTCCGCGTGGCTGTCGAGACGGATGGCGTTGCCGCAGCCGGGCCGGCAGTCGTACTGGTTGGGGGCGGTCGCGTCGGGGCCGGGCTCGCAAAGAGCGTTGTCCCGCTTGAAGACGCAGATCAGGCAAGCGTCGGGGTTGTCGAAGAGGACGAGGCCGTCGCGGGCAAGGTAGTCGGCGGCTTGCTTGGCGAACTTCGCCGTGACGATGCGTCCCTCGAATCGTGGGGCCTCGGCGGCGGCGGTGATGGCCCGCCGGGCGGCGGGGCCGGAGATCTTCTCGCCGGCGGCCAGCCGGTCCCGCAGTTGGGCGGCGGTGTCCGCTGCTGCCAGTGCCGTTTCGATGTCGAGGGCGCTGTGGATGCCGCGTCGGCTTCGGCTGCCGTAGCCGCTGGAGGTGCGGGCGTCCAGGACGGTGCGCATGTGGCCGTACTGAATCGCCAGTGCGATCAGCCCGCCGGGCCGGCGGGCGATGTGCCAGGCAAGGGTGCGGCGGAAGCGCGCGAGACCGATGGCGCCGTGGGGATCCTTGGGGACGTGCTGGTCGCGCAGGCTGTGTCGCTCGGCCTCCTGGTTGACCCAGGTGATGAACTCTTCGATGCGCTGGTTCATCGCGCCGTTCTTCAGGGCGCCTCGCATCTTGCGGCTTCGGGCGAAGTCGTGGTGGGTGGCGTCGAAGAGCAATGCCTCCGCGGGGACGATGCGTTCGAGGACGCGGATCGCGTGAACGACAGGGGTGATGGCGACCCAGGGGACTTCACGTTCCTCACCGCCGGAGACGTGGTTGCCGTCGTCGTCGGTAACGGTTTTGTAGTGGTGGCTGCGGATGAGATGGCGGCTGCCGTTCTCGGGATCGGGGCAGCACCCGGACCTCATGCCCTGTACTTCCTGAGGCCGCATGCCGGTCAAGTAGAGGCAGATGATCATGGCGGCGGTGGCGAGGTGCTTCATCAAGGTCGTTACCTCGTTGAAGTCGATGTGCTCGCGCCAGGGCTTTCCGTTGATCTCTCCGGTGACCGGGCTCTGGAGCGGGCAGGGGCCGGGCTGAAGTTCGTCGAGGTGATGACGTTCGCGGAACCCGCTGACCTGGTTGACGCTGCAGCCGACGGTGGCCGCGATGAACTTGCTGGCCAGAACGGTCCGGCCGCGATTTTGCGTGGTGGGCAGGCTCTTACTCGCTGCGAGCCGGGGCAAGAGGTAGGCGTCGAGCGCGGCCAGGCCCTCCGGCGTGGATGGTTGGGCGAGGGCCAGCTGATTCAGCCGGTTCCTCTCCTGCCAGGCGGCGAGGATGTCGTCTGCGAAGTCATCGATCATGCGGATCGCCCAGACCAGCAGTGGCCCGAGCACCGAGGGATCGAGCGGTTCGGTCGAGTTCTCTCCGCTGTCCCGTGGGTCGGAGGCGGGCAGGTAGTTGTCGACGCCTTCCCGGTCCCAGGGAGGCTGAGGGACCCCGACGGGCTGAGTGCAGAGTTGATCGAAAGCCCACATATCGGTGAGTCGGCTCAGAACTTCCTCGGCGGAGTGCCGGCTGAGCGTGGTGAACCGCTGGGCCGTGTAGGCACTCCAGTGGGCGTCGGTGCAGGACTGCAGCTTGTTGATGCCGCGGGTGTGCAGCCAGCGGGCGAGCCGCATCCACTCGCCGCAGGTCTCCCGCATCTCGTCAGCGGATCCGCGAGCCCGGGCCCGGATCCCGCGGTTCGTCAGGTAGCTGGGCCGCAACTCCCCGTTCAGGAGGAGCCAGCTGACCTGCTTGACCTGGCTCGTCAGCTCGGCCGGGCAGTTCCGCCAGTGGACCTTGACCAAGCTGGCACTGGGGTTGTCGATCAGCGGTCCCAGGGGCCAGACCGGGTCCTGGTGAAGGCCGTTGGGGTTGGTGTTGCCCCGGCTGATCCACTTCTTGAGGACGACGGGACTGGTCGGCGACGGCGGCGCCAGCAGGTAGGAGTCGTTGCCGAGCGCGGGAGCGAGCGTCACGGGGCCAGCTGTCCTTTCAGCAGGAGGTCGACGACGGTGCGGTCGGTGTCGCTGACCCGTCTCCGCGCGGTGGTCCAGGCTGTCGGTCCGACCCGGCTTGCCAGGTTGTTCAGCCGCTGGGCGTGCTCCCCCCAGCGCGAGTACCAGAGCTGCTCAGGCAGCACGGACTGCAGGCTGTCGACCTGCTCGTGCAGGAGAGCGAGGCGGGGGTAGTGACCGGGATGAACGTGTGCGTTCGGGCAGGCCAGGCAGAGCAGGAAGTCGGCGCCGCAGCCGCCGCCTTCAGCCGGCCAGGCGGTGGTGGTCTCGTCCGCGCAGTCCGCTGTGGCGGTCTGTCCGTGGCCGGGCTCGGGTGCCGAGGCGAGACGACCGCGGAAGACCGTCTCTTTCGCCTGGTCGAGGGCCTCGAGCGCGCCGTCCTCGAAGACCTCTTGGGAGGCTTCCTGGACAGTTTCGTCGGGAATGACGTAGACGCTCTCGTGAGTGTCCTGGGTGTGCTGGAGGGGCTTGCCTTCGCGGGTCACCGTCGTGCGACGCAGTCGGCGAAACGGCGACCCGCTCAGGTGATGCGTATCGGCCCATTCCTTCGCGTCGGCTCCCGAGACCCCGAAGATCAGCGGGCCAAGAGGCTGAGGCCGGTCCAGGTCTGTGGAGCTGCTGCCTGCCAGAAGGGAACTGCGGGCGGTCATCAACAGGTCGGTGCCGGGGGCGAGTCGGGCGGCCAGCAGCCTGCCCTGGAGGGTGGCCGCCAGGGCCTGCGTGATCAGGCGTCCTGGGGAGTCGGCCCCGGAATCGGTGATGTTCTCCGTGGAGAACCAGCGGCTGTTTCCGGCCCGCCGTTTCTCGATCTGCACTTGGTAGGTGATGTTGGCCGTCTCCGCAACCGACGGGGCCCGGGTCGGGGCAGGCAGGCGGTCGAAGACGGAGAGGTTCCAGCCGAAGCGGTCGGTCATCAGCACTGCCAGAGCCGTCAGTTCGGCTTGGGAAAGAAAGAGTCGTCCCCAGGTGTGTTCACCGTCTCGGCCGCCCAGCAGGCGCCAGTTGGTCACCGCCATCTTGCCGCTGGGCAGCTGTGTGCGCGGAACGTCTCCGACGCGAGCCAGATGCTCCAGAATCTTGCCGAGCTTCCCCTCACGGCTCCTCTCGTCCAAAGTACCCGCCTGCCACTTCTCGAGCAGGGCCGTGTTCTCGGCGATCCGCAGCCAGGCGGAGCGGAACTGCCGCCCGGCGGCCAGCAGGACGCGCTCGCGCTCCGACTCGTTGTAGGACTTCCTGACCGGCTTCGGTGCCGGGACGCGGCGGGCGAGTTCTTCGGCGACCGCTCCCGTACTCAACCGAGGATCCGTGCGGAGCAGGCGGTGCACGACCCGCAGCGTGGTGCGTCCGGTGTTGGTTTTGACGTGCCGCAGCCGCCAGCGTTTGAGAACCGCCGCATCCAGATCGGGCAGGTCCTCGGGCACCGAGTCGAGTCCCGAGACGAACTCGGCGAACACCGCCAGCCTCCGCCAGGCAGACGTGGCGGTGATATGGCTGTTCCACCTCGGCTGCTGGGCGGCGAACACCACAGCCAAGGACCGCTGCATCGGAGCCGGAACCGACAGGTCCGCGAAGTCGAACCTCTTCTCGTGGCCAGCCTTGTTGACCATCGTGACGACCAGGCCGTCCGCGGCGATCGGCGGCTCGACTACGAAATCAGCTGGCGGCAGGACGGCCCGGCGCCCACGAGGGCTCATCAGGAACCCACCTTCACCTGGTCGACGAGCCCGTCGATGTCCTGGATCCCGGCCGTCTCCCTTGCCAGGCGGGCGAACACCCCATCCACGTCCTCGACTTCCTGGGACTCGTCGGCATCAGCCGAGGCCAGGATCGACTCCAGCTGCAAATGCGCGACGGGAGCCAGGTAATGACGCTTCGTTGTCTCGACATCCGCATGGCCCAGCAGAGTCTTGACCATCCACCACGGATCGCCGAACAGCAGCGCGAAGTCCCGGCGGTCCTCCTTCGTCAACCCGAAGCGGGCCTCCATCAGCTGGTTCAGCAGGATCAACATGTAGAGCGCGAAAGAGTGCCGGGTGGAGTGCGGCGTCGCGTACGGAGTCTTGCCTCGCACCTCGACAGCCCGCAGATCACGGCCCACCTCCCGCTCGGCCGGCGTCAGCAGAACCTCCTCGCACCGCGAGTTGGTCGAGGTGAACACCTGGTTCCAGCGGTCTGGCAGCATCGGCATGCCCTGCTCGGTCAACCACAGCCACGCAGGTTCCGGACCCTGCGGGCCCTCCAGGAACAGCCACTGCCGTTCCTGCCAGCCCAGCCGGGTCAGCAGCTGCTGTCCTTCGACGCCGTTGCGGTCGACCCAGAACACCTTCCTTGCCCGGCCACCGGTCACCTTCGTGACCAGGCGCATCTGGTCAAGCTGTTCGTAACGGCCCAGATGCTGGGCCCGCTGCACTGCCCAGGCGCGTTCCGACTGGACGTAGGTCTCGACCTGCCCGACGGACTCCACGGACGCGTAGTACGTCCGGCCGTTCTTCGACCGGGTTACCGCCCCGGCGAGCTGAGCGTGCAGGTAGCGCCCGTGCTGCAGCCGCTGGGCGGGCAGTTCGAAGGTCAGCAGCGACCCGGCCTCCTGCCGCCGCAGCCCCGAGCTCAGCGTGAACCGGACGAACGAGGTATTGCGTGCTTCGGTCCGGGCCTCCCAGCCCCAGGCCGGTGCACCGTCACGACCGTGACCACGAAGCCCGATGTCGGACCACAAACCCCATGTTCGGGGCGTCAGCCACGAGACCCGTGCGCTGACCGCGTCGGCTGCACGATCTTCCAGGCGCGACGCGTCCACCGGCAGCGGAACTACCTTCGCCCACTTGAACAACCGCGTGAACGCCGCAGCCTCACGGTTCCACTTCGAGCCGCCGATGCGCCTGGGGTTCTGCGGTGCATCGCAGCGCCAGCTGCGGTAGTTCAACAGGTCCTGCGGGGAGGCTCGCCGCCAATAGACGCCGCGCGAAGACAGGTATGTCAACAGAATGCGAATGTCCGTCGCGTAGTTCCGCTTCGTCTCCCGCTCGAGAAAGCGGAAATCCGCCGACAGAACAAAATCCAACAGGCCGGAATCGATGGTGAAATCAGGAGCGATGAAGACAGGATCCCCTGGCATCAAACCAATCTGCTCGACCGCCAACGGCAGGTCCTCGAACCCGAACGCCCTCGCCACTGGCGCCGATCCCCACCACTCCGGGTCCGGTACCCACACCACTTGCCACTCGTTCAACCCGAGCCTCCCCTGACGCTTGAACACATCCAAGTATCAGGGAAGTGGTGGCACTGGTCCTACGGCGACCGCTACTGGGCCCGGCACGCCGGCCATCCGCACGCCCTCTACGGGCCTCTCGAACCGGCCCGGGACGTGTGACCCGGCGAGGTCGCGGGGGAGGACCGTACAGAAATCGTGCGGCACCGACGGCGCGGTCCGTGCCAGGATGCTCGCCATGCCGGGACGCGCACTGAGCTTCGGGACGATGGCGGAGGCGTACGAACGGTTCCGGCCGGGGTACGGCGTGGAGCTCTACGACCGGGTCATGGCGTATGCGGGCCGTTCGGTACCGACCGCCCTTGAGATCGGAGCGGGGACGGGCAAGGCGACGCGGCTGTTCGCGGAGCGGGGGATCGCGGTCACCGCGACCGAGCCCGACGGGGCCATGCTCGCCGAACTGCGGAAGCATGTGCCGGCGGGTGTCAGGACCGAGCGAGCCGCGTTCGAGGACATACGGCTCGGCGAGAGGTACGGCCTGGTCTACGCGGCGGCCGCGCTGCACTGGACGGCCCCGGAGGGCCGGTGGCCGCGCGTGGCGGCACTGCTGGAACCGGGTGGCGTGTTCGCCTCGTTCGGCGGCCCGGTCCGGCCCGCCGACCCGGCTGTGGAGGAAGCCGTGCGCGTGGCACGAGCGCCCTTCCTGGAGAGCGACGACGTGCCGTCCCCTGACGGGACACCTCCGGAGAGCGACATGCAGTGGCCGGGCACGGAACTCCAGCGGTCCGAGTGGTTCACCGATGTCCAGCAGTCACTGATCACAAGGCGTTTGACGATGACGGCCCGTGAGTACGTCGGCCACCTCTCGACCGTCTCGGCCTACCTCGTACTGCCGGCCACGGAGCGCGAGCGGGTATTCGGCCGGATCGCGCAGGCCCTGCCGGGGACGGTCGGGATCGTCGCCGACATCACCGTCCATCTGGCGCGCCTGCGCGACGAGCGGAGACCGTGACGGCGTGCGGCGACGTGAACGGTGCGGCGCGCGGTCGAGTCCGGCCGGGCGACCGCTTCGGAGCCGGGCCGCAGGCGGGCCGGGCGGCAGCCGTGGGCCGGGCGGCAGCCGTGGCCGAACCGCCGACCGGGCCGCACCAGTGGGAGGACCTGTCCCCACGTCAGAACATGTCGGGGCACCACGGCCGGCGCGGTGTGTGGAACAGCGCCTCCGCGCGGGCCAGGGCACCAGGACGCTCCTCCGCCACCGCGCCGAGCAGGGCGAGCCGGGTGGGGGTCTCGTCGCCCAGGTACAGCGAAGCCAGCGCACCCGCGCCGAGCGTGAGATCCGCGTCCCGCGTCGTCGGGGCGCACGTCGCGCCGTCGGCCGTGGCCTCCAGGAGATAGCGGCCGGACGCCATGCCCGCGTCGTCCCGTACGTCGAGCACCAGCGTCCCCGGTACCCCGTACGTCCGCGCCCCGAGCGCCCGCGCGGTGTCGAGGACGCGCAGCCAGAGGTAGTCCGCCACCCCGTTCCGGCGCGCGGCGCGCGGGTCGGGCAGGTAGTAGGGCAGCAGGTCGTCGGGCGCCCGCCGGCCCGTGGAGACCTCCACGACCCAGTCGAGCGAGCACAGGAACAGCCACAGGGCCCGCTCCACCTCGGGCGACGTCGCGCTCAGGCGCCGTACCGCGACGCTGTTGACCGGCTGCTTCCCGGCGTTCCACTTCCCGTCGACGGTGTACGAGGCGAGCCCCTCGACCTCGCCCGCCGCCGACCTGTACATCGCGTAGAACGCCTCCTTGTCGGGCTCGCCGACCGGTTCGAGCCCGGTGTTGACGCGCCACCAGCGCTCGTCGCGGTCGATGGCGCCCGGCTGGAGCACTCGCCACCGGTCGTGGAACTCGGGGCCGTGCTTGCGCACCTCCGCCGCGTCGACCAGGTCGATCCGCGCACCCTCCTCGGGCGGCGACCAGCGCCGCGCGTCGAGGCCGGAGCGCGGCACGTCGACGATCCAGTCCGCCGTGCGGGTCGCCCGGCCGAAGCCGAACCGCCCGTAGATCCGGTATTCGGCGGCGACGAGGTTCGCCACGACGTCGCCCCGCTCCTTCGCGGCGGCGAGGTCCGCGGTGATCATCCGCTTCAGGAGCCCCTGGCCGCGGTGGCTCGGGGTGACGGTGACGGAGGAGATCGCGTCGGCCGGTACGACCGCGCCGCCCGGCACCGTCAGCTCCTGGGCGAAGGAACGGTACGTCGCGACGCACCGCCCCTGGTCGAACGCGCCCCGGGTCCGCCCGAGGTCGGTCCCGGCCAGCCGGGACGCCACTTCCTCCGAGGGAATGGGCGTGGAGTTCAGGAATCCCGTGTTCACGGCGCGCAGCCAGTCGGCGAACTCGGAATCGGTGACGGTACGTACCTCGGCGCTCATACCGCCACGCTAGGCGCACACCCCCGCGCCCCGCACACCCTTTCCCGTCGGCCGGGACGCGGGAGGCCGGGAGGCCGGAGGCGGGGGCCGTCCGTTGCCGGCCGGGATGCGGGATGCGCGGGCCGGGAGGTGGGGCCGGGGCGCTCGTCAGAACGCCGCCAGGACCCCGCCGACCTCCGCGCCGCCGCCCAGCAGCGGCGACTCGGCGATGCGCTCCACCACGTCCGCCCGCACGCCGAGCCGGTCCAGCGCCCGCGCCATGACCGGGCCGACCGCCCGCCCGTTGCCGTCGTCGATCTTCAGGGCCAGCGCCCTGCCGTCCTCCAGCGCCACCGCCTGCACGGCCTCCGCGCCCGTCTTCGACAGCGTCCCCGCGACGCCCTCCATCAGCCAGGTGTCGGCGCGCCGCGTACCCGCCACGTATTGCGGATGCGCGCGCATCGCGTCGGCCACCCGGCGCTCCGGCGTGCCCGGCTCGGCCAGCACGAAGTGGCGGAAGGCGCGTGCGAGGCCCGTGAGGCTGATCGCCATCAGAGGGGCGCCGCAGCCGTCCGTCCCGATAGCGGAGACGGGCTCGCCCGCCGCCTCCTCGATCACCGTGCGCACGAGCTTCTGGAGCGGGTGCCCGGGGTCGAGGTAGGTCTCGGTCGGCCAGCCGTTGTGCAGGCAGGCCGCGAGCATCGCCGTGTGCTTGCCCGAGCAGTTCATCGCGATCCTGCTGGGCGCGTGGCCCGCCGCCAGGTACGCCCGCGCCTCGGTCTGGTCCAGCGGGAGGTCGGGCGGTGTGCCCAGATCGGCCTCGGTCAGACCGTACTCGGCGAGCATCGACCGTACGAGATCCAGGTGGAAGCCCTCGCCGGAGTGGCTGGCGGCGGCCAGCGCCAGCCGCTCGCCGCTCAGGTCGAGACCGGCCCGCAGCACCGCGGCGGCCTGCATCGGCTTGTTGCTGGAGCGCGGGAAGACCGGCGCGTCCGGCTCGCCGAGCGCGAACTCCACGCCGCCGTCGGCCGCGAGCAGCACCAGCGAGCCGCGGTGGTGGCCCTCCACGAACCCGGACCGTACGACCTCGGCGAGCACCGGAGGCACGGTCGCGCGGGCCGCCGCCGCCCCGTGCGGTGCGGAAGGCCCAGACGGTGCGGACGGTATGGGCGGTGCCGAGGCTCCGGGGTCGTGTGTCATCTCGTCGGCCTTTCGACATCGAGGCGCCCGGGGCAGCGCGAGGGCCGGGCCTTGTGGGCCCGCGCCGGCCGCGTGCTCCGCACGCCTGTACCA
Source organism: Streptomyces sp. 8L (assembly GCF_020176795.1). Taxonomy (GTDB): domain Bacteria; phylum Actinomycetota; class Actinomycetes; order Streptomycetales; family Streptomycetaceae; genus Streptomyces. Next base: position 35,393 of record NZ_JAIUKE010000040.1, on the reverse strand, counting down.
CTCAGGTGAGCAGGTCGTCCACCTGCGCTTCCCCCTCACGGTACCTGCGGGCGATCTCCGCGCTGCACCCGTCCACCGTGCGCTGCAACAGGTGGCGGCGCCGGGAGATCTGCTGCTCGTTGCGGACGAACCTGCGCATCGCGGCGTGCAGTTCCTCGTCCGTACGGGCCGCCAGGTCGGACAGCTCCACCTCCGCGAGCGTCTCCGCGGCCAGCCTGCGGCACTCCGCGCCGCGGGGCGTCGACAGCGTGACGTGCCGGGCGGAGGTGCGGTGGCTGGAGGGCGCGTCGGAGAGGATCTCGGCGAGCCTGACGACCATCGACGTGGCGGGCCCTCCGGGGCCGGGGCCTGCCACGGGCGCGTCCGGCCCCGCCCCGGGACTCGCCTCCGGCCCTGTTCGTTCAGACCGCTCCGTACGTTCCGCACGCTCCGTACGGCGGGACAGCTCGTCCCGCAGGATGTCGATGCGTCCCTGGAGCAGCCGGCGCAGATAGCTCAGGTCGGCCTCGTCGCGCTGCGAGTCGCGGCGCAGGGCGCGCAGCTCCGGCAGGCGCAGCCGGGTGAAGTCGTACGGCCGCTGCCCCGGCAGCACGGCCCCCGTGCCGGGACCGGCCGCCGTGCCGGTGCCGGTCCTGGTGCCGCCGTCCGGGTCCACCGCCTCGCCGCTCCCGCGGCCCGTGCCCGTCGTCGTACGGGCGCTGGGCACGGGGCCGGGCGGGCGCCCGGCCCGCTCGACCGGATGCCCGGGCCTGTCGGCTCCAGATGTGCTGCTCATCGCGCGTACTGCCCCTCACTCAGCCGGGGGGACCCCGAAGCGGGACCCCCCCTCCCTCGACCGGTCACCCACCGTCGCCCCACCGGCGCCGAGCGCGACCGCCCCCTGTGCATGGTGCCACTCCCGCGTCTGCCCAGGGGGGCGATCTGCACCCGTTCGGCCCCCGATAGGTTGGTCCGTATGCGAGCGGTGGTGCAGCGGGTCGACGGTGCGAACGTGACGGTGGTGACCGGCTCCGGGGCGGAGGCGGTCACGGAGACCGTCGGGGAGGTGGCGGGCGAGGGCCTGTGCGTGCTGGTGGGGGTGACCCACGACGACACGCCGGAGAAGGCGGCGCGGCTCGCCGCGAAGCTCTGGTCGATCCGCATGCTCGACGGCGAGCGGTCCTGCTCCGAGACGAACGCGCCGCTCCTGGTGGTCTCGCAGTTCACCCTCTACGGGGACGCCCGCAAGGGCCGCCGCCCCACCTGGAACGCCGCCGCGCCAGGACCCGTGGCCGAACCGCTGGTCGACGAGGTGGTGGCACGGCTGCGGGCGCTCGGCGCGACCGTGCACACGGGGAGCTTCGGCGCGCACATGCGGGTCTCCCTGACGAACGACGGACCCTTCACGGTGCTGCTGGAGATCTGACGGCCCGCCCGTACGACCTGCGGGGCGGGCGGCCCGGGCCGTACGACGGCGGGCCGGCCTGTCGCCCGTACGACCGGCAGGGTCCGTCCGCCCATACGACCGGCAGGGTCCGCCCGTACGACCGGCAGGGTCGGCCCGTCGCCCGTACGGCCTGCGGGTCAGGGTTCGACCACGGTCTCCTGGGCCGCGGCCGTGTCCCCCGCCAGCAGCGGCGCGTCCACCGGAGTGTTCCGCTTCACCAGGGCGAGCGCGATGGGGCCGAGTTCGTGGTGGCGTGCCGACGTCGTGACGAAGCCGACCTGACGCCCCTCGGCGCCGTCCGCGCCGGGCGTGAGCCGTACCGGCGTGCCGTGTCCCGGCAGGTGCACCTCGCTTCCGTCGAGGTGCAGGAAGACGAGCCGCCTCGGGGGCTTTCCGAGGTTCTGCACCCGGGCGACGGTCTCCTGGCCCCGGTAGCAGCCCTTCTCCAGATGCACGGCCGTCTCGATCCAGCCGACCTCGTGCGGAATGGTCCTGTGGTCGGTCTCGAAGCCGAGCCGCGGCCGGTGGCCCTCGACCCGCAGGGCCTCGTAGGCGAGGAAGCCGGCGAGCGGGCCGTGGGCGCCGGCGTACGCCTCCAGGTCGGCGCGCGGCAGGAACAGGTCGCGCCCGTACGCGGTCTCCCGTACGGCGACGCCCTCGGGCGTCTCCGCGATGGAGCCGGCCGGCAGGTGCACGACGGCGGTGTCGCCGGTGCGGTCGGCGACCTCGACCCGGTAGAAGAAGACCATGGAGTTCAAGTAGGCGATCAACGCGTCCTGGGTGCCGGGCTCCACGTGAATCCAGGTCGTCGTGGAGTCGTCCACGAGGTACAGGGCGTGCTCGACATGGCCGTGCGCGGACAGCACGAGCGCCTCGGCCGCGTGGTGCGCGGGCAGCTCGCTCACGTGCTGGGTGAGCAGCAGGTGCAGCCAGGCCAGCCGGTCGTCGCCGGTGACGGTGACGACGCCGCGGTGCGACAGGTCCACGATCCCGGTGCCGTCCGCGAGGGCACGCTGCTCCCGGAACAGGTCGCCGTAGTGCGCGGCGACCGACTCGTCCGCGCCCTCACCCGGCACCGCGCCGGGGGTGGCGAGTAGGGGGCTCGCGGGAACGGCGGGCCCGGCCCCCGGGGAGGCGTCGGGGGACGGCGAGGACTGGCTGCCGGAGGCGGCGGCTGCGGCGGACGTCGAAGGCTCCATACGCTTCAGCCTACGACTCCCCGGCACGCGACTCTGAGGCGTACGGGGTCGGCGGGACGACGGGGACCCATGGGCCGGCGGGGGCCGACTGGCTGTGCGCGCCCCAGTCCCGTATCCGCCGGACCCGCAATCCTCGGAACCGCCGTCCGCGGACCCGCGACCCTCGGACTCGCCGTCCGCCGGACCCGCAACTCTCGGACTCGCCCTCCGCCGGACCCGCGACCTCAGGCGCTGCCCTCGGCGTCGCGGACGGCGCGGGCCCGGGTGCAGTCCTCGCACCGGCCGAAGATCGCGAAGTGCTTCATGTCGGTCGTGAAGCCGAAACGCTCCTGGAGCGTAGCCGTGAACTCGGCCGCCACGTCGACGTCCGTCTCGATCACGCTCTTGCAGTCCCTGCACACCAGGTGGATGTGGTGGTCGCGGCCCGCGAGGTGGTACTTGGGCGCGCCGTGCCCGATGTGGGCGTGTGAGACGAGCCCCAGCTCCTCCAGCAGCTCCAGCGTCCGGTACACGGTCGAGATGTTCACGCCGGACGCGGTCCTGCGTACCTCGCAGAGGATGTCCTCAGGGGTCGCGTGCTCCAGCGCGTCGACGGCTTCGAGCACGAGCTGCCGCTGCGGGGTCAGCCGGTAGCCGCGTTGGCGGAGGTCGCTCTTCCAGTCGGTGCTCACCACGGGCCCAGTGTAGGCACCGCGCGCACGGACGTGACGCCCGAAGACGGCGATGTGCTTGAAGAGGGCGATCTACTTGAAGAAGGCGATGCCGTCGTCCGGGAGGTCGCCGAGGTCCTTGGCCCAGCCCTCGACCTGCTCGGGGGTGACCGTGGCGGCGGACGAGACCTTCTTCAGGTGCGCCGACATGTAGGGCCGCAGCGGCACCTCGGGCGTGGACTTCTCGCCGACCCACATCAGGTCGCTCTTCACGTACCCGTACAGGCGCTTGCCGCCGCTGTACGGGCCCGAGGCGGCGGTGCGCGCGACGGCGTCGGTCGCGAGGTCGATCTGCGGCTTCTGGTCGGCGAGCTCGCCGTACCAGATCTCGACAACGCCCTGGTCGCGGACCATCACGACCTCGACCTTGCGGTCCTTGTCGACGCGCCAGAAGCCCGACTCGGTCTCGATGGGCCGGCCCTTGGCGCCCTCGCTGTCGAGCGCCCACGTGTGCGAGACGTACTCGATGAAGTCGCGGCCGTCGTGCGTGAAGATCGCCTCCTGGCCGAAGTTGGCCTTCTCGTCACCGGGGAAGTCGAAGACTCCGGCGCCTTCCCAGTGGCCGAGCAGAAAGGCGAGGGGGACGAGGTCCGGGTGGAGGTCGGACGGGATCTCGATCATGAGCGACTCAGCGTTCCTCGGGGGGCGGGCGTACCGTTCGGACGGCCTGGCGCCGGCGGCCTCGGCGGGCCGGCGGCCCGGGCGGAGAGGCGGCCCCGGCGGGCCGTTCGCGTCAGCGCTGGCCCTGGTAGAGCTTCTTGACGGTGAGCCCGACGAAGGCGAGCACGCCCACGCAGACCAGGACCAGCAGAGAGGTGAAGAAGTCCTCAAGCACGGGGTGCTCCTCGGATGAACGGAACGACGGTGGCGGCGCCAGGGCCGACCCCCAGCCTAATGGGTGGGGGCCGCCCGCTCCTCCCGAGGTCCTCCGCAGGCCCGGGGCCGGTCCGGAACCGACCCGTGAGCGGTCGGCGATCAGCCCGTGACCGGCCCGCACAGCAGGGACAGGCGATCGGTGCGGGGCGTGGCACGCCCGGTGATTAGAGTTCGGCCCATGCAATCGGCTACGCGGTCCGCGAAGAAGCTCGTGATCAAGGTGACGGCCGGGGCGGACGCGCCCGAGCGGTGCTCGCAGGCGTTCACGGTGGCGGCGGTGGCCGCGGCCAGCGGCGTCGAGGTGTCGCTGTGGCTCACCGGCGAGTCCGCCTGGTTCGCGCTTCCCGGCCGCGCCGCGGAGTTCGTGCTCCCGCACTCGGCCCCGCTGCCCGACCTGATCGAGTCGGTACGGGCCACCGGCCGGATCACGCTGTGCACGCAGTGCGCGGCCCGCCGCGACATCGCGGAGGACGACGTCCTGGAGGGCGTACGGATCGCGGGGGCGCAGGTCTTCGTCAGCGAGATCATGGAGGACGGCGTCCAGGCGCTCGTCTACTGACGCGGCACTTTCGAGGCGGGCCCCCGGACGACGGACGTGTCCCGCTCGCACCCCGGCTGTCCCGGCGCGGTCTCCGGCGGCCCCGCCGCAGCCGTGACGGAAGGGCCGGTGGCGGAAAGGCCGGTGGCGGAAGGCCCGGTGGCGGTAGAGCCGGTGGCGGAGGAGCCGGAGGCGGAAGGGCTCACGACCGCGGGGGCGGGCGCCCCGCCCTCCCACGACAGCCCGCGCGTCAGCAGGCCGTAACCCAGCGCGGCCGCCGTGCCGAGGACCGCGCAGCCGCCCCACAGCCACCGCGCGCCGAGACCGTCGAGGACCGTGCCGGACAGCACCGGGGCCACGAGGGCCGAGACCGACCACGACATCGCGTACATGCCCTGGTAGCGGCCCCGGCCGTGCACGGGGGAGAGGCGGACGACGAGACCGGTCTGCGTCGGCGCGTTGACGATCTCGGCGAGCGTCCACACGCACACCGTCAGGACGTACGTCCCGAGGCTGCCGGCGAACATCGTCAGGCCGAAGCCGTACCCCGCGAGCAGGGACGACACGACCAGCAGCCGGCGCGGGTCGCGGTGCTGGATGAAGCGCGTCACCGGGATCTGGAGCGCCACGACCAGCAGGCCGTTCGCCGCGGCGGCGATGCCGAACTGCGCGCTGCTGAAGCCCGCTTCGCCCATGGCGACGGGCAGGCCGACCGAGGACTGCTGGAAGATCAGCGCCACCACGAACGACAGGCCGACCACGCTCATGAAGCGCCCGTCCCTTACCACCGTCAACAGGCTGACCGGGGGCGCGGCGCCGACGGTCCCCGCGTCCCCGCCACCGGGGCGCCCCGCGTCCGGCTTCGACTCGGGCAGCTTCACGAACACGACGACCGCACAGGCCAGCGTCATCGCGGCCTCGCCGAAGAACCCGGCGCGGTAGCTGTACTGGGCGACGAACCCGGCGAGCGCCGACGACACGGCGAAGCCGAGGTTGATGGCCCAGTAGTTGAGCGAGAAGGCCCGCACCCGGTCCTCGGGCCTGACGATGTCGGCCATCATCGCCTGCACCGCGGGGCGCGAGGCGCTGGACGCCACGCCGACGCAGAACGCGACCGCAGCGATCGCCACCGGGTTCTGCATCAGGCCGAGCAGCGCGACGGCGAAGGCCGGCGCGACCTGCGCGACCAGCATCGTCGGCCGCCTGCCGAGACGGTCCGCGAGGACACCGCCGGCGAGCGACGCGACGACGCCGCCCAGACCGTAGAGGGAGGCGACGAGCCCCGCGTACGAGGCGGAGTACCCGCGTTCCACGGTGAGGTAGAGGGCCATGAACGTGGCGACGAACGCGCCGAGGCGGTTGACCAGCGTGCTCGTCCACAGCCACCAGAAGGCGCGCGGCAACCCCGCGACGCTCTCCCGGACCGCCCGTCCGGCACCGGCGGGGGACAGGCTGAGCGGCATGGGCGGTTCCCCCGGGTGTGCGTGTGGAGCGGCGGTGGCGTACAGCGCGCATACCGCGCCATGTAAGTAGCCGATGCGCGGTTCGCATGTTACGGAGCGGGCCTCGGCGTCCGCCAGCCATTTCCGCGACGGCGGCGCCCACGCGCACCCCGCCACCTGCCCGGCCACCCGCCCGGAGCCCGCCCGGCGTCACCCAGGGGGCTCTATTAGGCTCGGGCGCATGGCCGACGCACCGTACAAGCTGATCCTCCTCCGCCACGGCGAGAGCGAGTGGAACGAGAAGAACCTGTTCACCGGCTGGGTGGACGTCAACCTCAACGCCAAGGGCGAGAAGGAGGCGGTCCGTGGCGGCGAGCTGATCAAGGACGCCGGCCTGACCCCCGACGTCCTGCACACCTCCGTACTGAAGCGCGCGATCCGCACGTCGCAGTTCGCCCTTGAGGCGATGGACCGCCTGTGGCTGCCGGTCAGGCGGTCGTGGCGGCTCAACGAGCGCCACTACGGCGCGCTCCAGGGCAAGGACAAGGCGCAGACGCTCGCCGAGTTCGGCGAGGAGCAGTTCATGCTGTGGCGCCGCTCGTACGACACCCCGCCGCCGGTCCTCGAGGATGGCGCCGAGTTCTCGCAGAGCGACGACCCGCGCTACGCGGCGATCCCGAGCGAGCTGCGCCCGCGCACCGAGTGCCTCAAGGACGTCGTCGTCCGCATGCTGCCGTACTGGTACGACACGATCGTCCCGGACCTGCTCGCCGGCCGCACGGTCCTCGTCGTCGCGCACGGCAACAGCCTGCGCGCCCTGGTCAAGCACCTCGACGGCATCTCCGACGAGGACATCGCCTCGCTGAACATCCCGACGGGCATCCCGCTGGTCTACGACCTGGACAGCGACTTCCACCCGGTCAAGCCGGGCGGCACCTACCTGGACCCGGCAGCGGCGGCGGCAGCCATCGAGGCCGTGAAGAACCAGGGCAAGAAGTAACGCCCACGCGTAGAGCCCCCCGCCCGCGGCGCGGCCGCGGCGGGGGGCTTGTCGCGTTCACGGGGTGCTTCGCGGTGTCCCCGGCCGGGCCGGCGGAGGGCGTTGACGCGGAGTCCGGGCGGCCGGGGTGGTGCGGGGCCGGTCAGTCGCGGGGCAGCGCGCCCAGGAGGGCCGCGTTCAGGGCCAGCTTCAAGGAGTCGTTCAGCTCCAAGTGGAAGCGGGCCAGGTCGGGTTCGGCCCGGTAGGCCGCCAGCAGGCTGGGCGGGGGCGTGCTGTACGCCGCCAGCGCGCCGGCCATGACCATGGTGTGCAGGCTGAACAGGGTCGCGTTCTCGCCCAGCTCCGGCAGGTACTTCTGGATCAGGGCGGTCATGGCCGTCAGCCGATCCAGGGAGGCGCGCTTGTAGCGCGCCACGACCTCGACGGAGACGTTGTGTTCCAGCACGCTGCCCTGCGCACCGAAGAGGTCGCACAGCACCACCCGGCCGGAGAGTGAGCGGCTGAGGATCTCGGCGACCGCTGTCGCGCGCTCGGCCATGGGCAGATCCTCGTCGACGCCGGCGGCCAACTCGCCCGTCAGTTCCGCGAGCCACTCCCGCAGGAAGTGGTCGAGCAGTTCCAGCAGCACCGCCTCGCGGGACTCGAAGTAGCGCAGCACGTTCGGCTTCGCCAGGCCCACCCGGCGGCTGAGCTCGTTCAGGGTGACCGCGGCCACGGGCATCTCGTCGAGCATCGCGGAAGCCATGTCGAGGATCGCCCGTCGGCGGATCTCCCGCTGCTCCTCGGTTCGCGCCCGCTGGAAAGTCACGCTCGCCAGCCTAACTTAGGTACCACCGGTACGTTGACAACGTACCGGGAGTACTTTAATGTCAGCAGCACAAGATACCTTCGGTACGTTAAGTGGTTGGGGCCAGACATGAGTGAGAAGTGGACGACGGCGAACATTCCGGACCAGCGCGGGCGGGTGGCCGTGGTGACCGGGGCCAACACGGGACTGGGGTACGAGACGGCCAAGGCGCTCGCCGAGCGCGGGGCGTCCGTGGTGCTCGCCGTGCGCGACGTCGGGAAGGGCGAACGGGCCGCGGCCCGCATGGCAGGCGACGTGACCGTGCTGGCGCTGGACCTGACCTCGCTCGACTCCGTCAGGACCGCGGCGGCGGAGCTGCGGTCCCGGCTCGACAGGATCGACCTGCTGATCAACAACGCCGGTGTGATGTACACCCCGAAGCAGACCACCCGGGACGGCTTCGAGACGCAGTTCGGCACCAACCACCTCGGCCACTTCGCCCTCACCGGGCTGCTGCTCGACCTGATGCTGCCGGTGCCCGGCTCGCGCGTGGTGACGGTCAGCAGCACCGGCCACCGCATCCGGGCCGCGATCCACTTCGACGACCTTCAGTGGGAGCGGTCGTACAGCCGGGTCGCCGCCTACGGGCAGTCCAAGCTGGCCAACCTGATGTTCACGTACGAACTCCAGCGCAGGCTCGCCGCGCACGGCACCACCGTCGCGGTCGCCGCGCACCCCGGCATCTCGAGCACCGAACTCGCCCGCAACACCCCCGCGGCCCTGCGCCTCCCGATCACCTGGCTCGCGCCGCTGATCACCCAGGTGCCGGCGATGGGCGCGCTGCCGACCCTGCGCGCCGCCACCGATCCCGCCGTGCTCGGCGGCCAGTACTACGGTCCCGGCGGGCGCAACGAGATCATGGGCCACCCCCGGCTGGTCACCTCCAGCCCGGAGTCGTACGAGGTGGCCGTCCAGCAGCGGCTGTGGGCCGTCTCCGAAGACCTCACCCAGGTGAAATTCCCCGTTGTGCCCGTTGTGCCCTCCGGGCGGACGGCGGAACCCGCTTCCCGTGTCAAGTGATGGGACTCTGTCCCGCCGTGTTGTAGGGTGACGAGACAAGGTCCCATCACATGCGGGAAAATCGGGAGAAACCCATGCGTGTCTTCGTCACAGGCGGCACCGGTCTGATCGGTTCCGCCGTGGTCGCCGAACTGCTCGGCGCCGGCCACACCGTCCTCGCCCTCGCCCGCTCCGACGCGTCGGCCTCGGCCGTGCGGGCGGCCGGGGCCGAGCCGGTCCGAGGAGCCCTCGCCGACCTCGACGTCCTGCGGGACGGCGCCGCCCGGGCCGACGGTGTGGTCCATCTGGCGTTCGCCAACGACTTCAGCAGCGCCGAGGCCGTCGCGAAGGCGGTCGCCGAGGAGGGCGCCGCCCTCGGGGCCCTCGGTGAGGAGCTCGTCGGCAGCGACCGGCCCCTCGTCACCTCCTCGGGTACGCCCCTCGCGGTGGGCCGCGCCTCCACCGAGGCCGACCCGATCCCGACGGAGGGGCCGGTCGGTGGGCGTGGCCGCACCGTCATGGGGGTACTGGACCTGGCCTCGCGCGGCGTGCGGAGTTCGGCCGTACGCCTTCCGCGCACGGTGCACAACGAGGGCACGGGCGGGTTCGCCGGCCTTCTGACCGGCATCGCGCGCAAGAGCGGCGTGTCCGGCTACCCGGGCGACGGCACACAGCGCTGGCCGGCCGTGCACGCGCTCGACGCGGCCGTCCTCTTCCGGCTCGCCCTGGAGCAGGCGCCGGCCGGCACCGCCTGGCACGCCGTGGCCGACGAGGGGGACGCGGTGCGGGACATCGCCGCGGTCATCGGCCGGCGGCTGGGCCTGCCGGTCGAGTCGGTGCCGCAGGAGACGTACGGCCCGCTCGGGCAGATCTTCGCGGCCGACCAGCCCTCGTCCAGCGCCCACACCCGCCAGGCCCTCGGCTGGGAGCCGAAGCACCCGGGCCTGCTGGAGGACCTGGAGAACATCCAGCCCTGATCCGCCGACCGCCCGGCGCCGCCCGGGCGTCGGGAGCGCGGAGTCCGGAGCCACGAGCCCGGGGCCGGGACCGGGGGCCTACGTGATCACGCGTTCGGCGAACCAGCGGAGGGAGTCCCTCGCCGCGTCCAGGTCGAAGGGCGCCGGGCCGATCAGAAGGTTCAGATGGAGCCCGTCGATCAGTACGAGGGCGCGAACGGCGTGCCCCTCGACCTCCTCGGGCGCCACATGGCCCTGGCCGGCCAGCGTGCCGAGCCACCGCCGGAGCACCCGCGCGGACGACTGGCGCCCGCTCTCCAGCAGTTCGCGAACCGCGGTGCGGGGCTCCGGGCCCAGGGCCAGCCGGTACAGCTCGAACCAGGCGCCCAGCGCGGCCTCCCGCTGATCGGGCGGAGGAAGGAACTGCAGGAGGCAGTCGTACAGCCGCTGGACCGGCTCGCGGGTGTCGTCCGCGATGGCCAGGTCGTCCAGGGAGCCGCTGACGAGCTCGACCGCCACGGTCTGGTGCAGGTCGGCCTGGGAGGGGAAGTGGTGGCGCAGCGTCGTCGGCCCGATGCCCGCCGCGCTCGCGACGGCCCGCACGCTGAGGGCGCCGATGCCCTCGGCCTTCGCCAGCCCCAGGGCCGCTTCGATGATCTCGTCCCGTCTAGACATGCCTCCCATAGTAGTACGCCGTACCGGTACATCGTGCCGGTACGCCGTACCGGTACGCTATGCTGGCACACCGTACCGGTACGGCGTACTAGTGAGCGTTCCAGCGGCTCGTGGGAGAGACCATGATCGAGAACTTTCAGCACTTCGTCTCCGCGTTTCCCGACTGGCTCCAGTGGGTGGCGATCGTGCTGATAGCGGCGGTCCCCTTCGTGGAGTCGTACCTCGGGAGCGTGATCGGCGTCCTGATCGGGGTGAACCCGGTGGTCGCGGCGGTCGCCGCCATCGCGGGAAACGCGGCCTCGATGGTCGCCGTCGTGTTCGCCGCCAGTGCTGTCCGCAGGCGTGCCGCCCGCGGGGGCGGCTCCACGCCCTCACCGAAGCGGGCGCGCGTCAGGCAGCTGTTCGACCGGTTCGGTGTGCCGGGGGTCTCGCTGCTCGGCCACCCGACGCAGATCTCGTCGGCCGCCCTGATCGGCTTCGGGGCGGTCCGCCGGTCCGTCATCGTGTGGCAGTGCGTGTCGATCGCGTTCTGGGGAGCGCTCGTCGCCGCCCTCGCGTCCTTCGGGGCGAGCGCGCTCGCGGGCTGACCTGCGGCCCCGCGTCCACTTGCCGGCGCGCAGGAGCCCACGAGGAGAAGGCGCTGCCCGGGCGCGCCGCCCGTACCGGACCAGCCGTACCGGCCACCGGACCGTCCCGTCGAGTCGGGTGGCCGCGCACGCCCGCGGGGCGGGGGGGGGGCCCCCCCGCCCCGCCCCCCCCCGCCCGCCCCCCCCCCCCCCCCGGCGGGGGGGGGGGCCCGCCCGCCCGGGGGGGGCGGGCCGGCCCCCCCCCGCCCCCGCGGAAGCGGCATGGCGTACGCGCCTCAGCAGCCCCCGCCGCACTGGCACGGCGCGCCCGACTGGCAGCCGCAGCCGCAGCCCGAGCCGCAGCCGCAGGCACCGAGGACGGGCAGGTGGGGGCGGGCCGAGGCGCGCGGTGCGTCGGTCGCCGTGGGCGTACGGGAGATGCGGGGAGCGGGGGACGCGGACGATTCGGCCATGGTCTCTCCGTAGGTTGCGCCGGGACCCCGGGGTTCCGGACTCCGACGGCGTGGGGTGTGCACAGTCCGCTCTCCATTGGACGACCGCGACGGGCCGTTTCTCAACGGCGCGCAACCGGCGCATCACCGGCGCACGCGTGCGCCCTGCGCGCGGGCCGCACCCGGACGGTCACCCCTCACCCCGCGCACCCCCGGTGGCCGGGGGGGCCGCTCGGGCCGCCGTTCAGGCGCCTTCCAGCTGGATCTCGTCCGCGTGCTCGCCCGTGACCAGGTAGACCACGCGCTTCGCCACCGACACCGCGTGGTCGGCGAACCGCTCGTAGTAGCGGCCGAGCAGCGTCACGTCCACGGCCGTCTCGATGCCGTGCTTCCAGCGGTCGTCCATCAGGTGCTGGAAGAGCGTGCGGTGCAGCAGGTCCATCTCGTCGTCGTCGCGCTCCAGCTGCATCGCGAGGTCGATGTCCTTCGTGATGATCACCTCGGCGGCCTTCGCCATCAGCCGCTGCGCCAGCTGTCCCATCTCCAGGAGCGTCGCCGCCAGGTCCTGCGGCACCGGCGACTCGGGGTAGCGCAGCCGGGTCAGCTTGGCCACATGCTGGGCGAGGTCTCCCGCCCGCTCCAGGTCGGCGCTCATGCGCAGCGAGGTGACGACGATGCGCAGGTCCGTCGCCACCGGCTGCTGCTGCGCGAGCAGCGCTATGGCGCGCGCCTCCAGTTCGTGCTGGGTCTGGTCGACCTTCGCGTCGGCGGCGATCACGCTCTCCGCGAGCTTCAGGTCGGCGTCGAGCATGGAGGTCGTGGCACGTCCGATGGCGGACCCGACCTGCCGGGCCATGGCGACGAGGTCGTCGCTTATCGAGTCCAGTTCCTCGTGGTACGCGTCCCGCATGGGTGTGTCCCTCTCCAGCGCTCCCGCGCTTGACGTCCTGTCCGGGTGGCGGGCAGAAGGCGCTCGCCCCCACGCTCTCACGGTGTCCGGGGCACGCGTCCGGCGCTTCCCGCACAAGTGAACCGATACTTTCCCCTCGGTGAACTCTGGGCGACGAGTGTCGAAGGAGACCCTCGGACGGCTGTGAGAGTGTCCGTCGGCCCGCTTAATCTGAACGCATGGACGTGAACGCGGCGGTCGCCGCATTGGCAGCGATCGCCGGCGTGTGCACCGGCGTGATCGCCATGCTGGCCTTCCGCTGGAGCGAGCGCGACCAGCATCGTCCCACCCGTACCTCCCTGCACACGGACGCCGTCCTGCCGCCCGGAGTCGACACGGTCCTTTCCGTGCTCCGCTCCTCGGCCGTCGTCCTCGACGAGAGCGACGCCGTCGTCAAGGCCAGCTCGGCCGCGTACGCGCTGGGCCTGGTCAGGGGCGGCAAGCTGGCGGTCGAACCGATGCTGCACATGGCACGGGACACCCGCAGGGACGGCGAGATACGACAGATCGAACTCGACCTCCCGCGCCGGGGCACCGGCCGCGGCGAGGCCCTCGCGGTCTCCGCCCGCGTCGCGCCCCTCGGCTCCCGCCTGGTGCTCCTCCTGGTGGAGGACCTGACGGAGGCCCGCCGCATAGAAGCGGTACGGCGCGACTTCGTGGCGAACGTCAGCCATGAGCTCAAGACCCCGGTCGGCGCGCTCTCGCTGCTGTCGGAGGCCGTCATGGACGCCTCCGACGACCCCGAGGCGGTCAACCGCTTCGCCGGCCGTATGCAGGTGGAGGCGACCCGGCTCACCAATCTCGTACAGGAGCTCATCGACCTGTCCCGGGTGCAGAACGACGACCCGCTGGAGGACGCCGAGCCCGTACGCGTGGACGAACTGGTCGCCGAGGCCATCGACCGGTCCCGGCACCCCGCGTCCACGAAGCAGATCACGATGGCGGCGGGCGGCGACGTCGAGCTCTTCGTCTGGGGGAACCGCGGCCAGCTCGCCGCGGCGCTCGGCAACCTCGTGGAGAACGCCGTCAACTACTCCCCGGCCCGCACCCGTGTCGGCATCGCCGTCGCCCGCAGCGCCGTGGCCGGCGGCAACGTCGTCGAGATCGCCGTCACCGACCAGGGCATAGGCATCTCGGAGAAGGACCGCGAGCGCGTCTTCGAGCGCTTCTACCGCGTGGACCCGGCGCGCTCCCGCGCCACCGGCGGTACGGGGCTCGGCCTCGCCATCGTCAAGCACGTGGCGGCCTCGCACGGCGGGGACGTCACCGTGTGGAGTTCCGAGGGCCAGGGCTCCACGTTCACCCTGCGCCTGCCCGAGGCGGGCGCCACCCGCGAACGCACGGCGGGCTCCGCCGCCGGAACCGCCGCGACCGGCGTGACGACCGGGACCGGCGTCACCGACGACAATGCGGATGACGACGACCGTTCGTTCTACGACACGGACGCCGACACCGGCACGGACGCCGAAACCGGCACCGAGGCCGACGCCGGTGGGACCCTCCCCGCAACCGAGACCCGAACCGTCCCCGACCCCCACTCCCCTCCCCACACCAGTGACGCAGACATGCGTGACGACACCGCCCGCCGCGTCCGCGGCACGGTGCGCGGCGACCGGCACGACATCGGCGCCCGCCGCGAACGTACAGACCCCAGCCGCCCGGAACCGCGCGGGACGGCCCGCAGCCTGGTGCTGGATACTCCGACCGTGATTCCTGCCCCGGAGGTCCTTCCGTGACCCGAGTGCTCGTCGTCGAGGATGAGGAATCCTTCAGCGACGCTCTTTCCTACATGCTCCGCAAGGAGGGCTTCGAGGTCGCCATCGCGACCACCGGGCCCGCGGGGCTCGGCGAGTTCGAGCGCAACGGCGCCGACCTCGTCCTCCTCGACCTGATGCTGCCCGGCCTGCCGGGCACCGAAGTCTGCCGCCAGCTGCGCGGCAGGTCCAACGTTCCGGTGATCATGGTCACCGCGAAGGACAGCGAGATCGACAAGGTCGTCGGCCTGGAGATAGGGGCCGACGACTATGTGACCAAGCCCTTCTCCTCCCGCGAGCTCGTCGCCCGCATCCGCGCGGTGCTCCGCCGCCGCGGCGAACCGGAGGAGGTCACCCCGGCCGCCCTGGAGGCGGGTCCGGTACGGATGGACGTCGACCGGCACGTGGTGACGGTCTCCGGCGGCAAGGTCGACCTGCCGCTCAAGGAGTTCGACCTGCTGGAGATGCTGCTGCGCAACGCGGGCCGCGTGCTGACCCGAATGCAGCTCATCGACCGGGTGTGGGGCGCGGACTACGTCGGTGACACCAAGACGCTCGACGTCCACGTGAAGCGCCTGCGCGCGAAGATCGAGCCGGACCCGGGTGCGCCGCGCTACCTGGTCACGGTCCGCGGCCTCGGCTACAAGTTCGAGCCGTAGGCCCGGGGACGCACACCGCGCGTGCCGGCGGTCCCGCCGGGTGCGCGTGCACACGTACGACTGAGGGAGGCGCCCCGGTCCGGTACCGGCCGGACGGGGCGCCTCCCTCATGTGTACGTCGGTCGGCTCAGCCGGTGATCGCGCCGCCGCCCGTGCCCGTACCGCCCGTGCCGGCCGAGCTGGAACCGGACGCGGTTCCGGACGGGCTGCCGGAGGTGGAGCCCGAGGGCTTGCCCGACGGGGAGCCCGAGGCCGAACCGGACGGCGACGCGGGCGCGCTCGGCGACGCAGGCGCCGTCGGGCCGACCTGGCCGTAGTAGCTCGTGGCCGGCACGACGAGCGCGCGCACGCCGATGTCGCCCGTCTTGCTGAGCGTGAAGACGACCTGTTCCGCGTTGCCGTTCTTGCCGGCCGGCAGGCCGCTGACCGCCGCGGAGGCGTTGCCCTTGCCGCCGAGCTGTACGGCGCCCAGGGCGGGCACGGTCAGCGCACCCGAGCCCTTGGCGGGCTTCAGCTTCACGACGGCACCGGTGCCGGGCAGCTTGATGGACTGGAGGGTCTGCGCGGTACGGCCGTTGTTGAAGACCTTGCCCGTGACGGCGGCGGAACCGTCGGCGCCCGGCTTCTGCTGCGTGACGACGGTGATGTTCTGGACCTTGATGTCACCCGTGGAGGTGGCAGCGGTGTCCGGCTTTACCTCGTCGGTCTGCGAGGTGTTGCCCGAGCCGCACGCGGCCAGCGTGGCGAGTGGGAACACAAGGGCAGTCGCGGCGAGGGCGCCGCGTCGAAGGCTGCTGCTCACGGCGGCGGCATCTCCTTGGACGTACGAAGGATGGGACGTGCGGTTTCCGGCTGTGGTGCGGTACGTGCGCCGTGCCGGGGCGGCGGGCCCGCACTCATGCGTAAGCACGGGCTAAAGCTGTCTCGGCCGCCTCAGGTTACCGACCCGTTGTCGCGGCCCCGCACCCGACCCGCCCCCCGGGGCGGGCGGGCGGCTCGTTCCCGTTCCGGATCACTCGTCTTCGGTGGCCGTTCACATAATCCGGATGATCCATTTCCCGGTTCGCGGGCATTCCCCGTCCATTCGCCTGGAATCGCTTCGGTGCGAATGGATCGGCTTCGACCTGCCCGAATTCCGCGTCGGGGTTCCGGTGATCTCCGGCGATCTACGAACGGTCTCCCGCGATCTCACCGCGTGGCCTTCCCGGGGGAAGACGGCGGCCTTCCCGGGGGAAGACGTGCGGCCTTCCCGGCGGAAGACGTGCGGCCTTCCCGGGGGAGAACGGACCGCTGCGTGCCCGGCCCTTGCCGAGTCACTCGCGTCACTCCTTGCACAGGGGTCCCGGAGTGGCCGGATGTGATCTCTGTTCCAGTCCGTATCCGCCCGGTTTCCCACTCGGATGGATCATCGAAAACCGAACACGATGTGGAAATTTTGCCGTCACGAAACCGACAAATGGGGACGTTCGGCCGCTTTGGACGGTGTCGTGCAACAGGTGTCGCGCGTGTTTCCGCGCGCCCGCGCAGTGCCCATGACCTGCGCATACCCGCCTCCGGGAGCCGGGTGCAGCACGTTCCCATGGCTGTTGTCAAGCCCCGAGATGCGGCCTGACCTGCGAAAACGCCATTCAGATGAAGGCATTCTCGTGTTACTCTGGATAGCCACGGAAGGGGTACCTGTCACATGACGTTCAAGGTTGGCGACACCGTGGTCTATCCCCATCACGGGGCCGCGCTGATCGAGGCTATCGAAACTCGCCAGATCAAAGGCGTGGACAAGACCTACTTGGTGCTCAAGGTCGCCCAGGGCGACTTGACGGTGCGTGTGCCGGCGGACAATGCGGAGTTCGTCGGAGTGCGCGATGTGGTTGGTCAGGACGGGCTGGACCGGGTCTTCGAGGTGCTCAGGGCACCGTACGCGGAGGAGCCGACGAACTGGTCCCGCCGCTACAAGGCGAATCTTGAGAAGCTCGCCTCCGGCGATGTCATCAAGGTGGCCGAAGTCGTGCGTGACCTGTGGCGTCGCGAGCGGGAGCGCGGTCTCTCCGCCGGTGAGAAGCGCATGCTCGCCAAGGCGCGGCAGATTCTGGTCAGTGAGCTGGCCCTCGCGGAAAACACCAACGAAGACAAGGCCGAGGCCCTGCTCGACGAGGTCCTCGCGTCCTGAACCACCATGCGGTGTCGCCCGCCGGCCGGTGTGCGCGCGCCCAGCGCGTGACGACGGCGAAGCGGGACGGAAGTCGCAGCCGAGCAGTGAAGCAATGAAGCAGTTGTGCCGTGGTGCCCGTTGACCGGCGGGCGGCGACACGTCCTCACTCATCGACCGTACGCATCCACCACACCCCCACTGTCCGTCTGTCGGCCGTCATCGGCCTGCGAGACGGGTGGACGGGTGAGCGGATGCCAGGGGCCAGCACCAACGCGTGCGCGCCCTGGATACGTCGATGCGGAGCGCGCCGCCCCCGTCGTGTCGTCGGGCGCCGCGGCATGTCCGTACACCCGAATCCTGCTCCCCGCCCGGTGTACATCCCCCGTTTCCCAGCGTGCTGCCCCTCTGCACAAAGCTGGCGCGACAGTTCCTGACCATGGTCACGGAAGGGTCCGGTCAAGGCGCCGCGCCCGGCACGTTCAGGCCATACCCAGGTCGGGCGCGGATACAAACCTGCCGGAGTTCACCCGATGCCAGACGAAGCCAGTCCGCACCGCACAGCGGCCGTGATCCCCGCCGCGGGCCGTGGCGTGCGGCTCGGTCCTGGCGCCCCCAAAGCGCTCCGGGCGCTGGGCGGTGCCCCCATGCTCATCCACGCCGTCCGTGCCATGGCCGCGTCCCGCGCCGTCGAACTGGTCGTCGTGGTCGCCCCCTCCGACGGCGCGCCCGAGGTCAAGAACCTCCTCGACACGCACGCGCTCCCCGACCGCACCGACTACATCGTGGTGCCGGGCGGTGAGACCCGCCAGGAGTCGGTCGCGCTCGGGCTGAAGGCCCTCCCGGACGGTGTCACGACGGTCCTCGTCCACGACGCGGCCCGGCCGCTCGTGCCCGTGGACACCGTGGACGCGGTCGTCGAGACCGTACGGGCGGGCGCCCCCGCGGTGGTGCCCGCGCTGCCGCTCGCCGACACGGTCAAGCAGGTCGAGCCGGTGCCCGGCGGGCGGCCGGAACCCGTGATCGCCACGCCCGACCGCGCCACGTTGCGCGCGGTCCAGACGCCCCAGGGCTTCGAGCGGGGCATCCTGCAACTCGCGCACGACACCATGGGCAGCGTCGGCGACGGCGCCACGGACTGCGCGGGAATGGTGGAGCGGCTCGGTTCACCCGTGGTGGTGGTGCCGGGCCACGAGGAGGCGTTCAAGGTGACGCGACCGCTGGACCTGGTGCTCGCGGAGGCCGTACTGGCGAGGAGGCGGGCGAAGGATGAGTTCTGAGCGTGCGGCGGCGGGGACCGGCACAGCCGCGGGGTCGGCTGCGGCGGCGGTGCTGCCGCGGGTCGGTGTCGGCACCGACATCCACGCCTTCGAGGAGGGCCGCGCGCTGTGGTGCGCGGGTCTGCTCTGGGAGGGCGAGGGGCCGGGCCTGGCAGGCCACTCCGACGCGGACGTCGTGGCGCACGCGGCGTGCAACGCCCTCTTCTCCGCGGCCGGCCTCGGCGACCTCGGCGCGCACTTCGGCACCGGCCGTCCCGAGTGGTCGGGCGCGTCGGGCCTCGCCCTGCTGACCGAGGCGGCGCGCATCGTGCGCGAGGCGGGCTTCACCATCGGCAACGTCGCGGTGCAGGTCGTCGGCCCCCGCCCGAAGATCGGCAAGCGCAGGGACGAGGCGCAGAAGGTCCTCAGCGAGGCAGCGGGCGCGCCGGTGTCGGTCTCGGCGGCCACCTCGGACGCGCTCGGCTTCACCGGCCGGGGCGAGGGCCTCGCCGCGATCGCGACGGCACTGGTCGTCCGCGCGGCGTGAGGTCGGGCCGTGCTGCGGGCCGTGAGTCCGGCGGCGGGACGGCGCGGCCGTGCGGGGGCGAGCCGGGGAACGTACGAGCGTCGTGAAGGGCGGCGGCACGCTCCGCGCGGCTGCCGCCCGCCCCTGACGCATCCCGGTACCGCCGCGATACGCCGCCGGCCGCCGGGACGGCGTCGGGGACGGTCACGGACCTCAAGTCCGTGGCATCATCGCGCACGGGCACGGTCGTGCGCGCACTACTCTGAACCCGTGACTATTCGGCTGTACGACACCGGCGCCCGGCAGATCCGTGACTTCTCCCCGCTCATTCCGGGCTGCGTCTCGATCTACCTGTGCGGCGCCACCGTGCAGGCCGCCCCGCACATCGGGCACATCAGGTCGGGCCTCAACTTCGACATCCTGCGCCGCTGGTTCGAGTACCGCGGCTTCGACGTGACGTTCGTACGCAATGTCACGGACATCGACGACAAGATCATCAAGAAGTCGGCGGAGCAGGGCCGCCCCTGGTGGGCGATCGGCTACGAGAACGAGCGCGCGTTCAACGCGGGCTACGACGCTCTGGGCTGCCTTCCGCCCACCTACGAGCCGCGGGCGACCGGGCACATCCCGGAGATGGCCGAGATGATGCGCGCGCTGATCGACAACGGCCACGCGTACGCCGCGGACGGCAACGTGTACTTCGACGTGCGGTCCTTCCCCGGCTATCTGGGGCTGTCCAACCAGGACCTGGACGACCTGCGCCAGCCCTCGGGCGAGGGCGAGACCGGGAAGCGTGACCCCCGCGACTTCGCGCTGTGGAAGGCCGTCAAGCCGGGCGAGCCCAGCTGGGAGACGCCCTGGGGCCCCGGCAGGCCCGGCTGGCACCTGGAGTGCTCGGCGATGGCCCACAAGTACCTGGGGCCCGTCTTCGACATCCACGGCGGCGGCCTCGACCTGATCTTCCCGCACCACGAGAACGAGATCGCGCAGTCCAAGGCGTACGGCGACGGCTTCGCCCAGTACTGGCTGCACAACGCCTGGGTCACGATGAGCGGCGAGAAGATGTCGAAGTCGCTCGGCAACAGCGTCCTTGTCTCGGAGATGGTCAGGCGCTGGCGCCCGATCGTGCTGCGCTACTACCTGGGCTCGCCCCACTACCGTTCGATGATCGAGTACAGCGAGGAGGCCCTCCGCGAGGCGGAGTCGGCGTTCGCGCGCATCGAGGGGTTCATCCAGCGCGTGGTCGAGAAGGCCGGGGGAGCGGTCGAACCGGCGGCCGAGGTGCCGCCCGCGTTCGCGGCGGCGATGGACGAGGACCTGGGCGTGCCCGGGGCGCTCGCCATCGTCCACACCACGGTCAGGCAGGGCAACTCCGCGCTGGCCGCCGACGACAAGGAGGCCGCCGTCGCCCGGCTCGCCGAGGTACGGGCCATGCTCGGCGTCCTCGGGCTTGACCCGCTGGACGAGCGGTGGGCCGGCGAGCGGGAGCAGGGGGCGGACCTGCACGGCGCCGTCGACACGCTCGTACGCCTGGTGCTCGATCAGCGCGAGGCGGCGCGGGCCCGCAAGGACTGGGCGACGGCGGACGCGATCAGGGACCAGCTCCAGCAGTCGGGGCTGGTCATCGAGGACAGCCCGTCCGGCCCACGCTGGACCCTCGGCACGCGCTGAGGCGGCGCCCGCCAGGGGTTTCGTACGGGGTTCGGCGTGACGCCGCGAGGTTCCGTACTCTGGTACGGGCACCACGTCGGTGCACGGGCACCACGTCGGTGCGCGTACGTGAACCGTGCGCGCACGGGAACCCATCAACTCCACGAATCAGGTAGGCACACCACCATGGCCGGGAACAGCCAGCCCAGGAACCGACGCGCGTCAGGCAAGAAGGGCGCGCAGGTCGGCAGCGGCGGCAATCGGCGCCGCGGCCTCGAAGGCAAGGGCCCGACGCCGCCCGCGTCCGCACGCAAGGGCCATGTGAAGAACCGCATCGCCAACGCGAAGGCCAGGCAGCAGGCGGGCCGCCCCCAGCGGGCGCGCCGCGGCGGCAAGGGCACGACCGACATGGTCGTCGGCCGCAACCCGGTCTTCGAGGCGCTGCGGGACGGTGTGCCCGCCACGCAGCTGTACGTGCAGCAGTTCATCGACAACGACGACCGGGTGCGCGACGCCCTGAAGCTGGCGGCCGACCGCGGCGGCATCCACCTGATGGAGGCGCCCAAGCCCGAGCTGGACCGGCTCACCGGCGGGCTGAACCACCAGGGCCTGGTCCTCCAGATCCCCGCGTACGAGTACGCGCACCCCGACGACCTCGTCGCGGCGGCCCTCGACGACGGCGAGGAGCCCCTGATCGTCGCGCTCGACGGCGTCACGGACCCGCGGAACCTGGGCGCGATCGTGCGCTCCGTCTCGGCGTTCGGTGGCCACGGCGTGGTCGTCCCCGAGCGCCGCGCGGCCGGCATGAACGCGGGCGCGTGGAAGTCCTCCGCCGGCACGGCGGCACGGACCCCCGTAGCGCGCTGCACGAACCTGACGCGCACGCTGGAGGCGTACAAGAAGGCCGGCCTCACGGTCATCGGCCTCGCGGCGGACGGCGACGTGGACATCACGGACGTGGCGGCGCTCGACGGCCCCCTCGCGATCGTGATGGGCAGCGAGGGCAAGGGCCTCTCGCGCCTGGTCGGCGAGACCTGCGACCTCAGGGTCCGCATCCCCATGCCGGGCGGCGCCGAGTCCCTCAACGCGGGCGTGGCGACGGGGATCGTCCTCTACGAGACGGCGCGGCGCAGGGCGGCCTGACCCCGCGTCAATACGCGCCGAGCGCGAACCATACGCTCCGGCGTGCAAGTTCACGCATGTTCGTGGCGGGCGGGGGACCTCTCCCAGCAAGCTTGATCACAGCGACGCGGGCATCGGCCTCGATGAGTTCGGTGCACGCGATGAACTCGATGGAGGAGTGGCTGTGGCTTTACACAGGCTGGGGAAGGACCCGGAGAGCAAGAACGGCGGTTCGCCAACCGTCTACTACGACGACGCCAGTGATAACTATCTGTTGCAAGGCTGGAAGGTGATCGACGCCGCCAGGCTGGAACAGCTCAACATCCCGGCGCACGAGACGGTGATCGAGTTCCCGAAGCGCATGATGCAGTTCTTCCCGGAGGTGCGTCATGGCGGAGCCTGACTTCGGGCGGTTGTTCCGTGAGGCGAAGGTCTCGGCACTGCATCTGGAGATGCGGGACGGCTACATGACCTCCGACCCCGGGTTCGCGGCCTGGCAGCGGGGCGAGCGCATCGATCCCGTCCAGGACCCGGACATGCGGCCGTGGGTCGCACTCATGAAGGAGACGACCGGGCGGGGTGTCGCAGTGCGGCGCGCCCGTATCGTCTCCGAGCCCGTGACCGACTACATCCGATACGAGCACTACTTCACGCCCGGGAACATCGCCGGGGGCGAGCAGGTGCGTTGGCTGCCTCGGAGACGGGCATCGGATCTCGCGCTCCCCGGGAACGACTTCTGGCTGTTCGACAACCGCCTCGTGCAGTTTTTGCACTTTGCGGGAGACGGTGAATTCGCGCAGAAACACGACGAGTTCACCACCGAAGCGGAGGTCGTGAAACTCTGCGCGACGGCGTTCGAGTCGGTGTGGGAGCGTGCGGTTCCACACGCCGAGTACGAGATCGTCTGACAGGCTCGTCGGCCCGTGTGCTCCTCGGTTTCCAGCGTTCAGCAGGCTCGACAGGCCCTTGGCCGTCGCCTGCGGGAGCTGAGGCTGGACGCGGGCCTGACGGCGCGTGAGCTGGCACGGCGGGCGGGTTGGCACGAGTCGAAGTGCTCCCGGCTGGAGCACGGCCGCGCGTCGCCGTCGGACCAGGACATCAGGGTCTGGGCATCTGTGTGCGGCGCCGAGGACCAGATCCCTGATCTGACGGCGACCGCACGCGGCATAGAGGGCATGTATGTCGAGTGGCGGCGACAGAGTTCCGCGGGGCTTCGGCAGGTGCAGCGTGCGGCCGTCCCGCTGTACGAGAGAACGCGGCGCTTCCGGGTCTACGAACCCGGCGTGGTGCCCGGACTCGTGCAGACAGCGCCGTACGCGCGGGCACTGATGGGGGCCATCGTCGCATTCCAGGGCCTTCCCGACGACACCGACGCGGCCGTCGCCGCCCGTATCGAGCGGCAGAGTGTGCTGCACCACGGTGACCGTACGTTTGCCCTTGTCCTGGAGGAGTCCGCGCTGCGAGCGCGCGTTGCTCCCGCCGAGACAATGGCGGCCCAACTCGGGCATCTCCTCGGTGTGATGGCCAATCCGCGCGTCAGCCTCGGCGTAGTCCCTGCGCACGTGACGCGGACCGTGTGGCCGGTCGAGGGCTTCTGGATCTTCGACGACGAGCGGGTCGTGGTCGAACTGGTGACGGCCGAGGTCACCCTGCAACAGCCCAGCGAAATCAGCCTCTACGCGCGGACGTTCGCCGCACTCGCAGACATCGCCGTCTATGGCGCCGGGGCCCGCGCGCTGATCACCTCCGCGATCGAAGCGCTGGACCACGGCTGATCCGGGCACCCCGCCTGGCGCGCCCTCGCGCCCTCGCGCCCACACCCGCACGTCCCCGCACGGCGTGTGCGGCGACCGGATGACCGCGCGCAAGCACGCGCACATGCGTGGCGAGCGGTCCGTACGGATTCCTAGCGTTGCGGTCGTGGCAGAGACGACGTCCGGCGACGTGGCTCCCTTTCCCGGTTGTGACGTGTGCGCAGCGCTCTTCGAGCAGCGACGCGAGGCGCTCCGTATCGGGGACGCGGCTGTGGCCGCCGACTGCGGCGCCGAACTCGGCCGGCACCGTAACCAGACTCAGGAGCAGGGGAGTTCATTCGTATGACGGTCCGGATGAGAGCAGAGACCTTTGAGACCCGCGTCCCCGACGCGGCGGGCTGGCGCGGTGTTCCTTTCCCGTATCCGGCCGAGGCCGCTTCGGACGGAGGGAAGCACGACGGGGGGCCGATGCCTCCGGAGGCGCCGCGCGATCCCCGGCCGACCGGGGGCGACACCGGCGGCGCGTAGCTCGCACAACACCACGCGGCTGCGCAGCACACCCCGTGCCGTCCGGCTCCGGCCGGGCGGCCCGGCGGCGTATGACGACGTATGGCGACGACGCCACCACGGAGCATGGACGATAGTGTGCGGCGCACAGTATCGTGTGACGCATGGACGACGAATCCGGGATGCTCGACACGCACCGGCAGGAGCTGCGGCGCGGCTCCGTGGTGCTGGCGAGCCTGCTCGCGCTGCGGGAGCCCGGGCACGGCTACGGGCTGCTCGACGTGCTCGCGGGGGCGGGCGTGCCCGTGGCGGCCAACACCCTGTATCCGCTGCTGCGGCGGCTGGAGGGCCAGGGGCTGCTGACGAGCGAGTGGGACACCGGTCAGGCCAGGCCGCGCAAGATCTACCGCACCAGCGAGGACGGCGTCCGGCTGGCGCGGCTGCTGCGGCGCGAGTGGCAGGAGATCGACGCGGCCCTGGAGCGGCTCGATCCGGAACCGATCGAAGGGCGGAAGCCGTGAGTGGCACGCAGACCCTGACCGACCGCTACGTCGCCGCCGTGACGCGACGCGTTTCGGAGAGGCAACGGGCCGACATCGAGCGGGAGTTGCGCGCCGAGATCGGCGACGACGCCGACGCGCGGGCGGAGCGCGGGGCGACGCCGGAAGAGGCCGAGTACGCCGCGCTGGCCGAGCTGGGCGCACCCGCGCGGCTGGCCGCGCGCTACGCGCATCGTTCCCTGGCGCTCGTGGGACCCGAGTCCTTCCCCGACTACGTCCGGGCGCTGCGCGGGCTGTGCCTGACCGTGCTGCCGGTCGTGTACGTGGTGCTCGCCCTCGTCGACGTGGCCCACGGGGAGGACGTGTGGGTGACCGTCTTCCGTCCGCTCGGCACCACACTGACCGTGGCGATGTACCTCGCCGTGGGTGTCACCGCCCTGTTCGCCGCCGTGGACAGGACGGTCGCCGGAGTGCGCGAGGGCGCCGGCGCGGGCGACGCGTGGACGCCGGACCAGCTCCCGCTGATCGAGGTGCGCAGGACCGTGCCCGGCTGGAGCGATGTGATCGGCACGGGCGCCAAGACCGCGCTCGTGATCGCGCTCCTGGTGGCCGAGCGGTGGATCTCGCCGGTCGGTGACGCGGCGGGCCGGCCCGTGCCCGTGATCGCGCCGGCGCTGTGGCACGGCTGGGTGCCGTACTTCCTGTGCCTCGCCGTGCTCGGCGTCGTCCTCCAGGCCGTGAACGCGCGTATCGGCCGGTGGAGTCCGGTGAACGCGGTCCTCGGCACGGTGCTCACCCTCGCCGGTGCCGCCCCGCTCGCCGGGCTGTTCTGGGAGGCGCGGGTGTTCAACCACGCGCTCTCCCACGGTGCCGGGGCGCTCGCGGCACAGGGCAGCTGGGTCTCCTGGCTGGGGATACTGTTCGCGGCGCTGGTCACGGTTGCGCGCCTCACGGAGGCGTGGCGGGGCCGCCCGGACCGTGTGACGGGCGCGTACGTCCCCGACCGAGGGCCGTCGCGGGGGCTTCGATCCGGGGGCCGGTGACGGCGCTGCTCCGGGGCGCGGGAGTTGATGCCGCCCCTGCGGCGGGGCAGGTCTCACGGTGCTGCGGGGCGGTGTCCCGGGACCACGGGGGGCAGGTGTCCCCGGACCGCGGGGCCGTTTCCCGGACCGCGGGGGCGGTGCCGCCGCACCGCCCCCGTGTCGTACCGTTGCCTCAGGCCGACGTCTGGAGCGTCAGGCCGTAGTGGCTCAGGATCGGGTTGATCGGCTGGAAGAAGGACTCGCCGCCGCTGGTGCAGTCGCCCGAGCCGCCCGAGGTGACGCCCTGGGCCTGGTCGCCGCTGATGTACGAGCCGCCCGAGTCCCCGGCTTCGACGCAGACGCTCGTCTGGGTCATCGAATAGACCGCGCCCTGCGCGTAGTTGACCGTGACATTCGTGGCCTGGACGTTGCCGCAGTGCCAGTGCGAGGTGGAGCCGGAACGGCATATCGCGGCGCCGACCGGTGCCGCGGCCGAACCGCGGACCAGCTGGTCGGAGACGGTGCCCCAGCCGAGGACCACCGGCACCGTCCACCAGCCGCTGCCCACGTTCACCCAGGAGTAGTCGTTCCCCGGGAACGTCGACCCCTGGATGTTGCCGATGTACGAGCCGTCCCAGCCGGAGACCGAGGCGCCGGGCTGGCCGCAGTGGCCCGCGCTGACGAACCCGCCGTTGACCGAGAAGCCGATCGAGCAGCGGACGTTGCCCGTGTACCAGGGGTCGCCGCCGACCGTGCCCGCGGCCTTCGTGGCGGGCCTCGCGGCGACGTTCTCCACGGTGACGGGGCCCGTCTTCAGAGCCCGCGAGACGAACGACTGGACATCGTTGTCATTCTTCTGGGACGCGACGACGTCCACCACGACGCGGTTCGTCGCGGGATCGACCCGCCAGCTGCTGACCCCGGCGGGCGCCGAGAGCTTGTCGATGCGGTCCTTGACCGCGTCGAGCTGCCGCGCGGTGTGCTGGACGAGCTTCACGGACGCGCCCGTCGCGCGCACGGCGGCGGCCTTCTTCTCGCTGGTGATCGCGACGGTGAGCGTGCCGCCCGGCTTGGCGATCCAGGCGCCGGCGTACGAGGTTCCCGCGGCGCCGCGCGCCTTGCTCTGGACCGCCGTGGCCTTCTTGTCGGCGGCGAGCCGGGCCGTGGCCTGGCTCTTCGTCAGGCCGAGGTCCTTCTGCATCGCGGAGATCAGGCCGGCGGAGGCCGGAGCCTTGGCGGTGGCCTTCGCGCCGGCGGCGGGTGCCGGCGCGGCCTGGGCCGCGGGTACGGCTCCGGCGGCGGCCCAGGTGCCCGCGAGCAGGAGCGTACTGAGGCCCGTACGGATCAGTGTGGAGCGTCTCATGGGGGATGGCCCTTCTGTGTCCCGGACTGTGGGGGTGGAACAGCTGGTGCCCAAGTGCCGTGATCGGACGGCGACTTGAGCGGAGCGTAGCCAAGGAACAGGGCTTGGTCCATACCGCGGGGAGCGCTTTGTCCGCGGTGCCCCCGTGCACCGGCCGGCCGGAGGGCCGTGCGTCGGCCGGCCGGAGGGCCCGGCCGGGGGGGGCGGGGGGGGCCGGGGCGGGGGCCGCTACCGCCTGCCGCCGCCGCCCGCCAGGCGGCGCGCGCGGCGCTTGACGCGGGCCATGAAGGGGGTGGCCGTGCCCTTCTTGAGCAGGGGCGGGGCGCCGTCGCTCGCGATGCTCAGGAACACCGGCAGCCCTGTGTCCTGCGTCCAGCCGCAGCTGTTGATGCGCGCCTTGAGCTCCCATTGGCCCGCGTTGCGGCCGGAGTTGAGAGTGTCCGGGGCCAGTTTCGCGACGGTGCGGTGGTGCAGGCGGAAGGTGTCGTCCGACACCGGGACGCGGGTGACGGTCATCTCGCCCGGTACGAAGAACTCCTCGCCGCTGCCCCCGTGCCGCCGCGCGACGAGGTCCATCCGGGCGGACCGGACCCGCGCGGTGACATCCAGCACCGCCGGCGGGAGATCACCCACGGGCGGGGTGAGGACGTCCTTGCCCTCCACCGTCCGGAACGTCAGCGGCGCGCCGCCCGGCGCCGTCAACTCGCCCTCCACCGTGATCTCCTGGGCACCGGTGATCCGGGCCGTCGCCTTCGCGCGCACCCCCGACTCCCAGAGCGCGAGGTCCCGTACGGCGTCGAAGCGGTCGGCCTCCACCAGTGCCGCCAGCGCGCGCTGTGCCGCGGGCAGGCCGGCGGCGACGCCCGGCGCGAAGCGCTCGGTCAGGACCGCCCGCACCTCGTGGAAGAAGGACCTGCGCCACTCGTCGGGCGCGGCCAGATGGCGGGCCGACGTGAGCCTGGAGAGCATCTCCACCCGCAGCCACCTGCGGTGCAGCCGGTCCCTGAAGGCGCCGGGCTCCGTGTGCGCGTCCACGATGTCGAGCGCCTCGCGCAGGTTGCCGAAGTAGCCCGCGGGGTCGAAGCGCTGGAACCCCGCGTTCGACGCGTTCGTCAGCGCCACATGGATGTAGCAGACGTAGTCGGACAGGACGGAGACGCGGTTCGCCGCGAAGTACGCGGCCGTGACGAACACATGGTCCTCAAGGCGCCGCTTGCCCTCGGGAAAGCGCAGGCCCTCGTCGAGCAGGAACCGCCGCCGGAACATCTTGTGCGGGGTGAGGCTGTCGATCAGCGGGTCCTTGGCGAGCGTCGCGTCCGGGCGGTTCTTGCGGAACAGCTCGCGCGGCACGTTCCGGCCGCGCCCCGCCATCTTGCCGACGACCACGTCCGCGCCGTTCTCCTCCGCGTACGCGTAGAGGCGTTGCAGGGCCTCGTCGCCGAACCAGTCGTCGTGGTCCGCGAATTGCACGTACGTGCCGCGTGCGAGGCCGATGCCGATGTTGCGGGGCCTGGACGGCCAGCCGGAGTTGGGGATGTGCTCGACCCTGATGTACCCGGGATGCTCCGCGGCCAGCGCGTCGAGACGCGCGCCCGAGCCGTCCGTCGAGCCGTCGTCGACGAAGACCGCCTCCCACGCGCCCGCGGGCATCGTCTGCCGCAGCAGGGACGCGATCAGCTCGTCGATCGCCGCCCCGGGGTTGTAGACGGCGACCACCACCGAGACCTTCACCTCAGAGGGCGCCTCGCCGGAGGCGGTATCGGGCGCGGGATCGCGGTCGGGGCCGGGCGCGGAACCGGGCGCGGGATCGGGGTCCTGGCCGGGCGTCTTCGCGGCTGCCGGACCGGGGGTCGTGCGGGTCTCGTCGGTGGTGCGGGTTCCGTTGGTCGTACGGGGCCCGTCGGTGGTCGGTTCGTTCGGACTGCTCAACATTCGTATCCCCAGCGGCGCGTGACCTCCCTCAAGGAATCCGGCACCTCGTCGGGCCCGGGCAGTTCACGCGCTCGTTGGATCTTGCCCGATTTGATGGTGTCGCTCCAGTCGCCGATGTAGGCCTGGAACGGGCCGTGCTCCTGTTTTCCGTACTCCAGCATGCCCTCGTTCCACTCCACCCCGAGAAAGGCGCAGATCTCGCGGGTGACGTCGATCGGGTGTTCGGTCAACTCCTCGTAGCGCACGGTGAGTCCCGGCAGCCGGCCCCGTGCCTCGTCGACCGCGTCCACGTACCGCTTCACCTCGGCGACGGTCTGTGCCGGCTGCCGGCCGGGCCGTCCGTTCATCAGTGAGCTGACCATCGAGGCCGGGTGGCGCAGCAGGAACAGGTAACGGGCGTCCGGCCAGGCCTCGTGCAGCCTGGGCCAGATCAGCGCGTTGCCCGGCGTCTTGTCGACGATCAGTTCCTTGCCGCTGTGGGCCAGCTCGCGGTGGAGGACCCGGTCCCACAGCAGGTGTTCGAGCTCCTCGCTGTCGAGGCCGAGCTGCCGCATCGCCTTCTGGGTGTAGTCCTTGGTCTGCCGGACCTCCAGGGTCCGCAGGTGCATCTCGTGCGGCGCGCGGATCTGCGGGTGGCTGTTGAGGATCACCCGCAGCAGCGTCGAGCCCGACCGTACCGACGACATCACGAACACGGGCGAGGGTACGAGCCGTTGGCCCTTGGGCGCCGGGGCCGCCGGAACGGGCCGGCCCGCGGCCCGCGCTCTCACCCGGCCGAGGGCGCGGCGGGCGGTACGGGCGGCGGCCCGCATTCCGGTACGGCTGGCAGGCATGGTGCGCACATCCTTCACAAAGCACGGTTCGGCACATGGTTCGACCTGGGAAGGCGTCGGCGGCGGTGTCACTGTCCGCCTCGGCGTCGGGCGGGCGTCGGCGCCGCCCGGCCGGCCCGGCGGTGTCCGGGCGGCACTCGGGCAGCGGCCCGGCCCTGCCCGGGCAGCGCCCGGTCTCGTCCCCGGCGCCGCCCGACCCCGTCCGGCATCGCTCCGGGGTCCCCCGGACCGGCCCGAACGCCCCTCCGTCTCACGTGATTTCTATGCCGTGATTCTGAGAGCGCCCTCACGAGCGCACGCACACGATGTGAGAATTACGTGAGAACCGGAGGAGGCAGGCAACCGATCAGCCGCTCCGTCCATCGCTGTGCGGACCCTGTGGCCGGGACCGCTGACGCCGCGGGAGGCCCGTACGGCCGGGGGAGGTCGACGGGGCCGCTGAAACTCAGCGGCTGAACGCGGTGGCTGAACGCGGGGCTGGATGCGGGGCCGAACGCGGGGCTGGATGCGGCGGCTGAACGCGGCGGCGAGGGAATGATCTTGACGGGTCTCGGACATTTCCCGCATGTCAAGGCAGTGTCCTAAACACAGGTCACTCGGTTAGATGAGTGTGGACACCAGAACGCCCCGGTCCGGGTTCGACGATCAACCGCCCCTGAGCATGCTCAAGGTGGACAGCGATCCCGCGCAGGTCATCGTGAATCACGCGAGCTTCCGCGTGAAGCTCGCGACGCCCAGCCGCCCGGCTCCGCGCCGTGCGGCCGCGCAGCGCGGCGCACCGGTCGGAGCGGGAGTCGGCGACACCGCGCGCATCCCGGCGGTCCGCGACGCGAACGCGCCGCGCGGCACGGGCGCCGGGCGTCGCAGGGCGCCCGTCGTGTGGAGCGGCAGATCGGAGCCGGGCGACCCCGCCGCGAGCGGTCTGCTCCGGGCCGTACGCAACTCCGGCGCGACCACCGCGCGCGGCGGTGCCCCGGTCGTGGGCGGCGGGTTCGAGGGCCCGCGCTCGTACGACACCCGGCCGTACGACACCCGCTCGTACGACGCGGGTGCCACGCAGGTCATCCCGCGCGTCCAGGTCGACGGCGACAACACCGTGCAGACCCCGGTGGCCGGGGGCCGCGGCCGGGGCAACGGGCCGCTGCTTCCTCCCATGCGGCAGGCCGTCGGCGCGTACGACGCCCCGGCGGCGCCCGTCGCGCCCGGTGGCCAGGGAGACGGTCACGGCAGCCCGTACGACCGGGACGGCGGCCGCCGGTACGGCCGCGACGGCCTCCACGAGCGCGACGACCGCGACGAGCTCCATGGCTCCGACGACCTGTACAGCCAGGACGGCGTGCCCGGGGACGACGACGAGACCGGCGCGTACGACCTCACGCCCGACGAGGAGCTGACCGACACCGGCTCCCGGCGGCGTGTGCGGACCGCCGGGAGCGAGACGGCGGTGCGCCACGCGTACTTCCCCGGCCGCCGGATGAACCTCGGTGTGGTGCTGCTCCCGCTGCGCGTCTTCCTCGGCCTCATCTCCGTGTACGCGGGCATGGGCAAGCTGTGCGACCCCGTCTACTTCGACGGCGGCGAGCGCGGCTCCATGGTCAAGTGGCTGACCTCGCTGCACCCGTGGGCACTCGCGGAACCGCTGCGCGAGTTCGCGCTCTCCCACCCGGTCGGCTCCGGCCTGAGCGTGGCGTTCCTCCAGATCGTCGCCGGGGTGCTGACCGCGCTCGGGCTCTGGCAGCGTGTCGCCGCCTCGCTCGGCGCGCTGCTGTCGGCGGCCCTGCTGGTCACGGTCAGCTGGAAGACCGTCCCCGCGTACGACGCACCCGACTTCATCTACCTGGCCGCCTGGTCCCCGCTGATCATCGCGGGAGCGCCCGTCTACTCCGTGGACGGCAAGCTGGCAGGCGACGCGTGGCGCAGGCTCGGCCCGCGCTCCAGCCTGCTGGACCTGCGCCGCTACGTGCTGCGGCGGGGCACGGTGGTCGCGAGCGTGGTCATCGGCCTGACCCTGCTGGTGGGTTCGGTGCTCGGCGGCGCGGTCCGCTCGTCGGGCGTGGTCACCGTTCCCGGCCCCAACCACGATCCCGTGAACCAGCTCCCCGGCGAGCCGATGCCGCAGAACTCCGCGAACCGCGCCAGTGCCTCGGGGACCCCCGGCACGAGCGGGCACGGCAAGGGAGCCACGCACAGCCAGGAGCCGTCCGCCGGCCACTCCGGGGGCCCGGCCGCGTCCGGCCACTCCGCCCCCGGCACCCCGGGCGCCACCACCGAGACGGGCGGCGGCACCGGTACGGGCGCCACGCTGGGCGGCGTACCCACACACAGCGGAAGCGGCGGCGGTACGCAGGCCACGTCGGGTGCGACGCACCAGCAGGCGCCGCCCGCGACGGGCGGCCAGAACGTCGCACCGTCCACGAGCGGTTCAGCGAGCGCCGGTTCCTCGTCCTCAGGCGGCCAGGAGTCGTCGGGCAGCGGCGAGGGCGGCGACGCGTCGGGCGGCTCGTCCTCCGGCGGCGGAAACCCCATCGGCGGCCTGCTCGGCTGACGGGCGGCGACCGGCGGCGTCTGCTCGGCCGACGGGCGGCGTCGGGGGGCGTGGGCTGCGTCGTCGGGCGGAAGTGGGACGCCGAAGGGGCGTCGGGACGGCACCAGCGGCCGGCTCGACGCCCCTTCTGCGCGGACGATGCGGCTTGTGTGAACCACGCAAGCCGGGCGGTGCGGGCGGTCCGTGCGCTACGCGGGCGGCAGTGTGGTTCCCGCCGCGAGTTCCTTCGCCGCCTGGGTCAGGTCCTTCGCGGTGTCGATGGCGCGCCAGTACGCGCCCTGCGGCAACGGGAAGCCCGCCAGGCGCCGTTCACGGGCCAGGCGGGGGAAGGTGGTGCGTTCGTGGTCGCCGCGGTCCGGCAGCAGTGCGGTGAAGTCCGAGGAGAACACGTACACACCGGCGTTGATCAGATAGGGCGAGGGCGGCGCCTCGATGAAGTCGAGGACGTGCCCGAACTCGTCGGTCTCCACGGCTCCCCAGGGGATGCGGGGCCGGGCCAGGGCGAGTGTCGCCGTCGCGTCGCGCTCCCCGTGGAACGCCGCCATCTCGCGCAGCGAGAACCGCGTCCAGATGTCGCCGTTCGTCGCGTACCAGGGCTTGTGGGCGTCGGGCAGATGCGCCGCAGCGTGCTTGAGGCCGCCGCCACGCCCCAGGGGCTCCGACTCCACCACCGTCGTGACCCGCAACGGCAGTTGCGCCGCCGCCGACTCCAGCCACTCCTGGAGGACCTCGGCGAGATGGCCGCAGGACACGACGGCGTCCGTCACGCCCTCCGCGGCGAGCCAGGACAGCTGATGGCCGATGATCGGGGTCCCCGTCCCGGGGATCTCGACCATCGGCTTCGGGCGGTCGTCGGTGTACGGGCGCAGCCGGGACCCCTGGCCGCCCGCCAGTACGACCGCCTGCGTCGGAAACGTATGCATGGCGTGCACCCTATGCGGGACGGCGCGGCGAACACCGCCGAGGATGCGGGAGGCCGGGGGACCCGGGGGCAGGGGTTTCTGCCGGGCCCGTACGGATCAGCTGCCGGCCGCCTGCTGCGAGACGCCGTACGCGAACGACGTGTCGCACACGGGCCGTGAGAACGACTGCGCGCGCGTGGGGCCGTAGTGCTGGACCGCGGCGCGGCCGAGGGCCCGCGCGATCGACATGCAGTGCTTGGCGAGCGAGGGGCGCGCCTCGACCTCGCGCTGGAGGTGCGTGAGGGCGATGCCCGGGTCCTTCTCCTGAAGCTCCACGAGGAGCTTGTCCCGGAGGATGTCCTGGGGCGTACGGGACTTGGCAGGAGCCGACGCGGTCTCCGAGGAGGCCGTCAGGGCCTGCGTCCCGGGCGTCGTCGCCCAGGGGACACGGGCCACCGCGAGGGTCCCGGACAGCACCAGGACGACGGGCAGTACGAATGCGAGAGTTCGGCCGATACGCCGCGCTGAGTGGGTCACGAGGGCGAGCGTAGCGGCCGGTAGTGATATGGCGACATTTAGTCACCCGCGTGAGGGATGGTTCGAAGGGTTTTTTCGAATCCCGTGTTGACGGGGGCCGTTCGCGGGCGGCCCGTACCGGCGTACGTCACGCGGAACCCGTAGCCCCCCGGCACCGCCGGTGCCCCTCCCACGGCGCGGACACACGTGTGGCCCCGTACCCGCGAAGAGGTACGGGGCCACACGGCCACTGCTGTCGGAGGCGATCCGGCTCCTGTCGGACGCGATCCCGCTCCTGCCGGAGGCGATCCCGCCCGTGTCGGACGCGGTCGGAGCGATTCCGCGAGGGTCTCGCCGTCGCGCGGCCGGTCTCGCGCCGCGCTGCGCGTCAGTCGCTGAGGCGCTCGCCCGTCGAGGTGGAGAAGACGTGGGACTCGCCCGCGCGCGGCACGACGTTGAGGGTCGCGCCCTTCTCCGGCACCGCGCGGCTGTTGCCGCGGATGACCAGGTCGCGGCGCTCGCCGCCGACCTCGATCGTGCCGAAGATGAAGGCGTCGGCGCCGGTCTCCTCGACCACGTTGACGGTGACTTCAAGGCCGGGGGCCGTGTCCTTGCTCAGCGTCTTCGCGTCGGAGTCCGCGCCGGTGCTGATGTCGAAGTGCTCGGGGCGGACGCCCACGGTCACGGTCTTGTCGCCCTTGTCGGCCGCGGCCTTCAGCGCGTCGCGGTTCACCGGGACGACGCTGTTGCCGAACTTCACGCCGCCGTCCGTGATGGGGACCTCGATGAGGTTCATCGCGGGGGAGCCGATGAAGCCGGCGACGAAGAGGTTGGCCGGGCGGTCGTACATGTTGCGCGGCGAGTCGACCTGCTGGAGCAGACCGTCCTTGAGGACCGCGACGCGGTCGCCCATGGTCATGGCCTCGACCTGGTCGTGCGTGACGTAGACCGTGGTGATGCCGAGACGGCGCTGGAGCGACGCGATCTGCGTACGGGTGGAGACGCGCAGCTTGGCGTCGAGGTTCGACAGCGGCTCGTCCATGAGGAAGACCTGCGGCTCACGGACGATCGCGCGGCCCATCGCGACACGCTGCCGCTGACCGCCGGAGAGCGCCTTCGGCTTGCGGTCCAGGTACTCGGAGAGGTCGAGGATCTTCGCGGCTTCCTCGACCTTCGCCCGGATCTCGGTCTTGTTCACGCCGGCGATCTTCAGGGCGAAGCCCATGTTGTCGGCGACGGACATGTGCGGGTAGAGCGCGTAGTTCTGGAACACCATGGCGATGTCCCGGTCCTTCGGCGGGAGGTGCGTGACGTCGCGCTCACCGATGCGGATCGCGCCGTCGTTGACGTCCTCAAGGCCCGCGAGCATGCGGAGCGAGGTCGACTTGCCACAGCCGGAGGGACCGACGAGGACGAGGAACTCGCCGTCCGCGATGTCGATGTTGAGCTGGTCAACGGCGGGCTTGGTGCCACCCGGGTATATGCGGGTCGCCTTGTCGAACGTGACAGTAGCCATGGCAAACATGTCCCTTCACCGGCAGGAACGTGCCGGACGATCCGAGTAAAGGAATGGATCTTCCACGATCGAGTGGAAGAGAGGTCTCGTCCACCTGGGTGAACTGGAGGTGACGGTACCCGGCGTTTCTTGATCTGTCAGTAGTCGGGGACCACCGAGTTTTTCCGCCGTATTTCCAGCTCGGCACTCCGCGGGGACCGCGCCAGGCGGCTGCGAAGGGCTCGCGGGGGCTCGCGATGGCTCCGGGGGAGC
>NZ_JAIUKE010000039.1:9191-46262 GCF_020176795.1 Streptomyces sp. 8L | reverse complement strand
TGTTGGGTTGTCGGATGAGGCGGTTGGCGGTGTCGCATGCGTTTCATTCGTGTCTGATGGATCCGATGTTGGCGCAGTTCGCGGTGGCGATTGCGGATCTGTCGTTCAATGAGCCGACGATTCCTATGGTGGCTGTGGGGGTTGCGAGTCCGGAGTATTGGGTTCGGCATGTGCGGGATGCGGTGCGGTTCGCTGATGATGTGGATGCGTTGATCGCTGAGGGTGTGTCGACGTTTGTGGAGCTGGGGCCTGCTGGTGTCCTGTCGGGGATCGGGGCGGGTACTTGGGTTGCGACGGTGCGGCCGGAGCGTGGTGGTGAGGTCGTGTCACTGGTGGAGGGTGTCGCGACGGCGTGGACGCGGGGCGTCGATGTGGACTGGGCTGCCTATTACGGTGGTGGCAACCCGGTAGACCTGCCCACCTATCCCTTCCAACGCCAGCGGTACTGGCTGGACGACGACCCCTACGCGGGGGACGTTGCCGCTCTCGGCCTGACGGCATCCGAACATCCGCTGCTGCGCGCGGAAGGCACGATCGCCGACAGCGGTGCCGCCCTGTTGACCGGCACACTTTCCCGGCACAGTCACCCCTGGCTGGCCGATCACGCCGTGATGGGCACCGTGCTGGTGCCCGGCACGGCTTTCCTCGAGCTGGCCCTGCATGCCGGGCACCAGCTCGGTGTGCCGGTGGTCGACGAACTGACCCTTCAGGCACCCCTGTCTTTGCCGGACAACGGTTCGGTGGCCGTCCAGGTCACCGTGAACACCCCGATCGACAGTGGCCAGCGGCAGTTCTCGGTGCACTGTCGGGTGCTTGAGGCCGCCGACTGGACCCTGCACGCCACTGGCTGGCTCACCGATCGCGAGACCGCTGCCGACATTGCTGACCTGGCTGCCTGGCCGCCGGCCGGCGCCACCCCGGTCGCCGTGGACTATCGGCGACTGGCGGGGTTCGGCTACGGCTACGGGCCGGTCTTCCAGGGCCTGCGCCGAGGGTGGCAGCGGGACAAGGACATCTACGCCGAGGTCACGCTGCCCGACGGTGCCACCCCCGAGACCTTCGGCCTGCACCCGGCGCTGCTCGACTCCGCCCTGCACGCCGTGATCATGGCGACGCTCGCCGATGAGGGCGCGGAGCCGACCGCGAAACTGCCGTTCAGCTGGACGGGGGTGCAGCTGACCGCGGTCGGTGCGTCGAGCCTGCGGGTGCGGTTGACCCGGGGCGGCGACGGCACTGTCTCCGTCACGGCTGTCGACCCCGCCGGCCAGCTCGTGCTGACCGCCGAGTCACTGGTGTCGCGGGAGGTCTCGGCCCACCAGTTGTCCGTGGCGGACACGAGCTCCCTGTACCGCACCGAATGGGTCCCGCTGGCAGTCGGCGACGCCGAAAACCCGGACATGACGCTGCTGCGGGTCCGGACACCCGAGGGCGATGTGCCGTCGGCCGTGCGCGAGGTCTGCGCATCGGTACTTGA
Organism: Streptomyces sp. 8L; assembly: GCF_020176795.1. Lineage (GTDB taxonomy): Bacteria > Actinomycetota > Actinomycetes > Streptomycetales > Streptomycetaceae > Streptomyces. Next base: position 44,788 of record NZ_JAIUKE010000039.1, on the reverse strand, counting down.
CTCGATCCGGGACTTCCTCGCTCAGGGTACCGACGGCCTGCTGGTCGTCGTCACCGAGAACGCCTTGGCCGGCAACGTCGTGCAGGCGCCGGTGTGGGGTCTGGTGCGGTCGGCGCAGACCGAGAACCCTGACCGAATACTGCTGGTCGACGCTGACGATCCGGACGTCGAGATCGACGCGGCTGTGGCCGCTGCCGTTGCGACCGGCGAATCGCAACTGGTCATCCACGGCGGGGAAGCGAAGGTCGCCCGCCTGGCAGAGGTCGACACCGATCTACTGTGCACTCCGGACGGTGCCCCGTGGCGCTTGGACGTCACCGAGCCGGGCGCCCTGGACAACTTGGTGCTCGCAGCCACGCCGGAGATGCCCTTGGCGGACGGCCAGATCCGCGTCGAGATGCGGTCCGCCGGCATCAACTTCCGTGATGTGCTGATGGCGCTGGGCATGTATCCGGGTGAGCCCAAGCTCGGCGGCGAAGGCGCCGGAGTGGTAGTCGAGGTCGGCCCGGACGTGACCGGGCTGGCTGTCGGTGATCGCGTGATGGGTCTGTTCACGCATGCCTTCGCCGCACAATCCGTCACCGATCAACGCACCGTGGTCAAGATCCCCACTGGCTGGACGTTCGACCAGGCCGCTGCCATCCCGATGGTCTTCCTGACCGCCCTGTACGGCCTGAACGACCTGACAGGTCTGAAGGCGGGGGAGAAGGTGCTGATTCACGCGGCCGCCGGCGGTGTGGGCATGGCCGCGGTGCAGCTGGCCCAGCACTTCGGGGCGGAGGTGTACGCCACCGCGAGCCCATCGAAGTGGGATGCGCTGCGGGCCATGGGCATCGGCGACGACCACATCGCCTCCTCTCGAACCCTGGATTTCAAGGACAAGTTCGGTCAGGTCGACGTGGTGCTGAACTCGCTGACCAGTGAGTTCATCGACGCGTCGGTGGCATTGCTCGGTCCGGACGGCCGGTTCCTGGAGATGGGCCTGGCTGACATTCGGGACGCGGACTCGCTGGGGGTCCGCTACCAGGCATTCCAGCTGGCCGAGGCCGGTCTCGACCGAGTCCGATCGATGCTGGTCGAACTGGTCGGGCTGTTCGGTGACGGCACGCTGGCCCCGCCGCCGCTGCGGTCCTGGGACGTTCGCCGGGCACGCGAGGCGTTCCGGTTCATCTCACAGGCCAGGCACATCGGCAAGGTCGTGCTGCGGATGCCGCGCACGATCGGTCCACAAGGGACGGTGCTCGTCACCGGTGCGTCCGGGCGGCTCGGTGGCCTGGCGGCGAAGCACCTGGCCCAGCAGGGCATCGCCACCCTCGTGCTGGTCAGCCGCAGTGCGGTCCCGCACCAGCTGGTCACCGAACTCGAAGCCGCCGGCACCAAGGTGGTCACGGCCACCTGCGACGTTACCGACCGGGCAGCGCTGCGGGCGGTCCTGGCCGAACACGAGCTGACCGGTGTCGTACATGCGGCCGGTCTACTCGACGACGGCCCGGTGGATTCCCTGACCGCGCAACGCATCAACGACGTCATCGCGCCGAAGGTGGACGGCGCCTGGCATCTGCACGAGCTGACCGCCGACGCCGACCTGGCCTTTTTCGTGCTCTACTCGTCGGCTGCCGGCATCCTCGGCTCGGCCGGCCAGGGTGGCTACAACGCGGGCAACACCTTCCTCGACGCGCTGGCCGAACTCCGAGTCGGGCAAGGACTTCCGGCCACAGCGCTGGCGTGGGGACCGTGGGACTCCGTGGGCGGCATGACCGACGGTTTGGGGACCGCGGACCTCGCCCGGATGCGGCGCTCGGGCGCGGTCCCGCTCACCACAGCCGAAGGGCTCGCCCTGTTCGATGCCGCGATCGGACGAGATGAACCGGTGCTGGCCCCGATCCGGATCGACGCCGCCAAGCTCACCCCGGATGCCTCGGCGGTGCTGCGCGGACTCGTTCGCGTGCAACGGGTTCGCAGCACCGGCCGGCCCGCTGCCGGCGCAACGTCCATTGTGGACCGGGTTGCCGGGTTGCCCCTGGCCGAGGCCGAACACCTGCTGCTGGAGTTCGTCCGGGACCAGGTCGCCCTGGTGCTCGGGCACGCGTCCAGCCAGCACGTGCCGTCCGGCGAAGCCTTCCGGGACCTGGGCTTCGACTCGCTGACCGCAGTCGAGCTGCGCAACCGGCTCAAGACCATCACCGGCCTGACCCTGCCTGCGACGCTGGTGTTCGACCACCCGACGCCCCGGGCGCTGGCCGCCCTGCTGGTCACCCACCTTGTCCCGAAGCGGTCCGACCAGGTGCTGGCCGAACTGGACCGGTTGGCCGACATGCTCACCGGGCCGGTCGGCGACCAGACCGCGGAACGCAGGATCACCGAACGACTTCGCGCACTGCTCGACGCGCGGACCGGCACGCAGAAGGCCGCCGAGGGGACCGGGTTCGCCGACGCGCTGCGCTCCGCGTCCGCCGACGACGTGCTCAAGCTCATCGACACCCGCCTCGGCCGACGTGGCCGGAGCTGACGCCGCCCCGCGGCTGGAAGACGAGAAAGGGACGGGTTGCTCTCATGGCCAACGAGGAGACGCTGGTCGACTATCTCAAGTGGGTCACTGCCGACCTGCATGAGGCGCAGGAGCGGCTGCGCGTGCTGGAGGAGGGGCGCGCCGAGCCCATCGCGATCGTCGGCATGTCCTGCCGGTTCCCCGGCGGTGTCGGCTCGCCGGAGGACCTGTGGCGGCTGGTGGTCACCGGCACTGACGCGGTGTCCGGGTTCCCGACCGACCGCGGCTGGGACCTCGACGCCCTGGCCGAGCGGGCGCCGGTGCGGGAGGGCGGTTTCCTCGACGGCGCCGACCGGTTCGACCCGGCGTTCTTCGGCATCAGCCCGCGGGAGGCCCTGACCATGGACCCGCAGCAGCGGCTGCTGCTGGAGACCGGCTGGGAGACCCTGGAGCGGGCCGGCATCGATCCGCACTCGCTGCGCGGCAGCAAGACCGGCGTGTTCGTGGGCAGCAACAACCAGGACCACGTGATCGTGCTTTCCAACGCCGCTGACGACGTCACCGGCTACGGGCTGACGGGCTCCACCGCGAGTGTGCTGTCCGGCCGAGTGGCCTACTTCCTGGGACTGGAGGGTCCCGCCGTCACCGTCGACACGGCGTGCTCGTCCTCGCTGGTGTCGCTGCACCTGGCCGCTCAGTCGCTGCGGCTGGGGGAGTGCACGCTGGCCCTGGCCGGCGGTGTCGCACTCATGGCCACCCCGGCGATGTTCACCGAGTCCAACGGCCAGGGCGCGCTGTCCTCCGACGGCCGCTGCAAGGCGTTCGCCGAGGGCGCCGACGGCACCGGTTGGGGCGAGGGCGTCGGATGGGTACTGCTGGAGCGGCTGTCGGAGGCCAAACGCAACGGCCACGAGATCCTCGCCGTGGTGACCGGGTCCGCGGTCAACCAGGACGGCGCCTCCAACGGTCTGACCGCGCCCAACGGGCCGTCCCAGCAGCGGGTGATCCGGGCGGCGCTGGACAGCGCCGGCCTGACGCCGTCGCAGGTGGACGCCGTCGAGGCGCACGGCACCGGCACGAAGTTGGGTGACCCGATCGAGGCCGGCGCGGTGCTGGAGACCTACGGTGGCGACCGTGCGCACCCGCTGCTGCTGGGCTCGCTGAAGTCCAACATCGGCCACACCCAGGCCGCGGCCGGCGTCGGCGGCGTGATCAAGATGGTGATGGCGCTGCGCAACGGCGTCGCCCCCAAGACGCTGCACGTGGGCGAGCCGACCTCGCAGGTGGACTGGTCCAGCGGCAACGTGCAACTGCTGACCGAGTCGGTACCGTGGCCGGAGACCGGGCAGCCCCACCGGGCCGCTGTTTCCTCCTTCGGCGTCAGCGGCACCAACGCGCACGTGATCATCGAGCAAGCGCCAGAGCGCGACGATGAGCCGGAGACCATCGCTCCCGCCGGCATCCTGCCGTGGGTGCTGTCCGCACGCACCGACAATGCACTGCGCGAGCTGGCCGCCCGCTTGAAGGCCCACGTCGAGGCCAACCCCGAACTGTCCCTCGTGGACGTGGCGTACTCGCTCGCCCAGACGCGCAGCCGGTTTACGCAGCGTGCCGTGGTGCTCGGCGCCGACCGCGACGAGCTGCTGGCCGGTCTGGACGCGCTGGCCGGCGGCGAGTCGTCGGCGGCGGTCGTGACGGGCACCGCCCGCTACGGCGACAGGGTCGTGTTCGTCTTCCCCGGCTACGGCTCGCAGTGGCCAGGCATGGCGCTGGAGCTGTTCGAGACCGAGCCCGTGTTCCGCGACGCCTTCCTGGCCTGCAACGAGGCGTTCACCGGGTGGATCGACTTCTCGCTGGTCGACGTGCTGCGCCAGGCCGACGGCGCGCCGGACCTGGACCGCCTGGAGACCGCGCAGCTGATGCTGTTCGCGGTGCATTCCTCCCTCGCCGCGGTGTGGCGGGCCTACGGTGTGGAGCCGTCCGCCGTGATCGGCCACAGCCAGGGCGAGATCACCGCCGCCTACGTCACCGGCGCGGTCAGTCTGGAGGACGCCGCCCGCGTGGTGGCCTCCCGCAGCCGGTTGCTCCAGACCGTCACCGGCGACGGCGGCATGGTTTCGGTGCCGTTGAGCCATGGCGAGGTCGTCGAGCGGATCAAGCCGTACGGGGAGCGGATCTCCGTCGCCGTGATCAACGGGCCGCGGGCCGTCGTCGTCTCCGGTGACGCCGACGCGCTGGACGAACTGCGCGCCGAGCTGACCGCCGACGGCGTGGATGCCCGCAAACTGCCGATGGACATCGCCGGCCACTCCGCGCACATCGACCGGGCCCGGGACGGCCTGGCCGAGGAACTGGCCTCGCTGCACGGCCGCCCCACCGACATCACGTTCTTCTCCACGGTCACGGGCACCCGTGTGGACACCGCCGGTCTCGACGGTGCGCACTGGTTCCGCAACGTGCGCAACACCGTCTACTTCGAGCAGGCCACCCGTGCCGCCCTCGAACAGGGCTACAGGATGCTGGTCGAGGTCAGTGCGCACCCGGTGCTGTCCGTGGGGCTCCAGGACGTGATCGAGGACAACGGTGTCGACGCTGTCGGCTGGTCGACCCTGCGTCGGCAGGAAGGCGGCCGTGAGCGCTTCCTGCGCGCGCTGGCCGCCGCCCACGTCAACGGTGCAGACATCGACTTCGACGCCGTGTTCGCCGGCACGAACGCCAAGCGCGTGCTGCTGCCGACCTATGCCTTCCAGCACGACCGCTACCGGCTGGAGATGTCCGCCACCAGCGGCGACGCCTCGTCGCTCGGCCTCACCCCGGCCGAGCACCCAATGGTCGACGCCGAGATCGAGCTGCCGGAGACCGGCGGTGTGCTGCTCACCGGACGGCTGTCGCAGCGTGGCCACTCTTGGCTGGCCGACCACGTCGTGCTCGGCACGGCCATCGCCCCCGGCACCGCCCACCTGGAACTGGCCTTCCGCGCCGGCGAGCACCTCGGCTGCGACCGTGTGGACGAGCTGACCCTGCAAGCGCCGTTGGTGCTGCCCGCGCACGGCGGCGTCGCCGTGCAGGTGTTCGTCGGCGGTGTGCAGGACAACGGCCAGCGCTCCGTCGCGGTCTACTCGCGACCGGACGTGCCGGGTGAGGCCGCCGTGGCCTGGACGTGTCATGCGACCGGCTGGCTGAGTGCGAGCCGCGACGTCGAGCCCGCCGACGACCTGACGCAGTGGCCGCCGAACGCCGCCGCCGTGGACCTCGACGGCTGCTACGACCGTCTCGCCGCCGCCGGCCTCGACTACGGTCCCGCCTATCAGGGCCTGCGTGCGGCCTGGGCCCGTGGCAAGCAGGTGTACGCCGAAGTCGTGCTGCCGCAGTCGCTGCGGTCCGACGCCGAGCGCTTCGGCCTGCACCCGGCGCTGTTGGACGCCGCGTTCCATGCGTTGTTCGCCACGCACGATGGCGAGCCGATGCGCATGCTGTTCTCCTGGTCGGGCCTGCGGCTGCTGGCCACCGGTGCGGCCGAGCTGCGTGTGCGGCTCACCTCACACGCGGATGACAAATTGTCCGTGCTGGTCGCCGACGCCGACGGTGCTCCTGTACTGACCGTCGAGTCGGTGTTCCTGCGCGAGGTCACCGCCGACGCGCTGTCCGCCGCGGCCGCCGGCGAGACGCCGGCACCGAAGAGGGAGGGCCGCCGGCCGCTGCGCCGGGCCGGTGCCTCCATGCAGCCGTCGTCCACGTTGGCCCGCCAACTGTCCGCCCTCGCCCCGCCCGACCGGATCCGGAAGCTGGTGGACCTGGTGCGCACCGAGGCGGCGGTCGTGCTCGGCTACGCCGACGCGCAGGCCATTCCCACCCAGCAGGCCTTCCGCGAGCTGGGCTTCACCTCCATCACGGCCGTCGAGCTGCGCAGCCGCCTGAAGGCCGTCACCGGCCTCCCGCTGCCGGCCAGCCTGGTGTTCGACTACCCGTCGGCCGACGCGCTGGGCACGCACCTGCTCGAACTCGTGCTGGGCGACGGGCGGCAGGCCGAGGCGGCGGCCGTGCGGCGCACCGACGACGAGCCGATCGCCATCGTCGGCATGTCCTGCCGCTTCCCCGGCGGTGTCAGCTCGCCGGAGGACCTGTGGCGGCTGGTCGTCGACGGTGTGGACGCGAGCAGTGAACTGCCGGGCCACCGAGGCTGGGACCTCGCGGGCCTGGTCGGCCCGAATGGCTCCACCACCCGCCGCGGCGGCTTTTTGGCCGACCCGGCCCGCTTCGACGCCACCTTCTTCGGCATCAGCGCCCGGGAGGCGCTGGCCATGGACCCCCAGCAGCGGCTGCTGATGGAGACTGCGTGGGAGAGCCTGGAGCAGGCCAGCATCGACCCGGCTACGCTGCGCGGCAGCAACACCGGCGTGTTCGTCGGCAGCAACGGCCAGGACCACGCGCTGCTGGTGGCCAACGGCGACGACGAGCTGGCCGGGTACCGTGCCACGGGGGTCAGCGCCAGCGTGATGTCCGGCCGCGTGTCCTACACGTTCGGGCTGGAAGGCCCCGCGCTGACCGTGGACACCGCGTGCTCCTCGTCGCTGGTGTCGCTGCACCTGGCCGCCGAGTCCCTGCAACGTGGGGAGTGCACGCTCGCGCTGGCGGGCGGCTGCTCGGTGCTGTCCACCCCGACGCAGTTCCTCGAGTTCAGCAAGCAGGGCGCGCTCGCGGCCGACGGCCGCTCGAAGGCGTACTCCGCGGGCGCCGACGGCTTCGCGATGTCCGAAGGCGTGGGCTGGCTTGTCCTGGAGCGGCTGTCCGACGCCCGCCGCAACCGCCACCAGGTGCTGGCCGTCGTGCGGGGCAGCGCGGTGAACCAGGACGGTGCCTCCAACGGCCTGACCGCGCCCAACGGTCCCTCCCAGGAGCGAGTCATCCGGCAGGCGCTGGCCAACGCCGGGCTCGAACCGTCCGAAGTGGACGCCGTCGAGGGGCACGGTACCGGCACCGCGCTGGGCGATCCGATCGAGGTGCAGGCGCTGCTGGCCACCTACGGCCAGGACCGTGCGCACCCGCTGCTGCTGGGCTCGTTGAAGTCCAACATCGGGCATGCCCAGGCTGCAGCCGGTGTCGGCGGTGTGATCAAGACGGTGTTGGCGCTGCGCAGCGGTGTGCTGCCCAAGACCCTGCACGTCACCGAGCCGACCCCCGAAGTCGACTGGTCGACCGGCGCGGTCGAGCTGCTGACCGAGTCGGTGGACTGGCCCGAGACGGGCCGCCCGCGCCGGGCCGGCGTCTCCTCGTTCGGTATCAGCGGCACCAACGCGCATGTGCTGCTGGAGGCGGCACCCGAGGTGCCTGTCGCGGCGGCCGAGCCGGCCTCGGGTCTCATCCCGTGGGTCATCTCAGCGAAGTCCCAGTCGGCGCTGAAGGACCAGGCTGCCCGCTTGGTGTCGTACCTGGAGACCCATGAACAAGTGTCGGTCGCCGATGTCGGCCTGTCGCTGCTGACGGCCCGCAGCAGCTTCGACCACCGGGCGGTGGTGGTCGGCCGGGGCCGCGACGAGCTGGTGGCCGGCCTGCGGGCGCTGGCCACCGGAGGCTCGGCGGCCAACCTCGTGGAGGGCGTCGCCCGGCGGGACAGCCGGGTTGCGTTCGTCTTTCCCGGCCAGGGCACACAGTGGGAAGGGATGGCGGCTGAACTGCTGGCGACGTCGCCGGTGTTCGCCGAGGCGTTCACGGCCTGCGCGACGGCGCTGAGCGGGTGGGTCGACTGGTCGCCGCTGGACGTCCTGCGCGGCGTCGACGGTGCCCCGTCTCTGGACCGGGTGGACGTCGTGCAGCCGATGCTGTGGGCGGTCATGGTCTCGCTGACGGCGCTGTGGCGTTCCTACGGCGTGGAGCCGTCAGCGGTCATCGGCCACAGCCAGGGCGAGATCGCCGCCGCGACGGCGACCGGCGCGCTGTCGATCGCGGACGGCGCGAAGGTCGTCGCCCTGCGCAGCCGCGCCCTGATCGCCATCTCCGGCCGTGGCGGCATGATGTCGGTGCAGCTGGGCCGGGACGAGCTGGAGCCGCGACTGGCCCCGTGGGGCGAGCGCATCTCGGTGGCCGCCGTGAACGGGCCGCGTGCGGTCGTCGTCTCCGGAGAACCGCTGGCGCTCAAAGAACTCCAGGCCGCCCTGTCCGAAGGGGACATCACCGCCCGCATCATCCCGGTCAGTTACGCGGCGCACTCGGCACACGTCGACGCCATCCGCGACGAGCTGGCCGAGGCGCTGGCGTCGCTGCGCTCGAACGAGACCACCGTGCCGTTCTTCTCCTGCGTAGCGGGGGAGCAGCGCGGCACCGGCGACCTGGACGCCGAGTACTGGCACCAGAATCTGCGCGAGACCGTGTTGTTCGACCGGGCCACACACGCGGTGCTCGCCTCGGGCACGCGGCTGGTGCTGGAGGTCAGCCCGCACCCGGTGCTCGTGATGGCCGTACAGGATGTCATCGACGACAGCGGCCTGGACGCCGTCGCGTGGGGCACGTTGCGCCGCAACGAGGGCGGTGCCGAGCGGTTCCTGCTCGCGTTGGCTCAGGCCCACGTCAGCGGCGCGGCAGTGGACTTCTCCTCGTTGTTCGCCGGCGCCGGCGTCGTGGACGTGCCCACCTACGCGTTCCAGGGCGAGCGGTACTGGCTGGTCAACCAGGCCAGCACGGGTGACGCCACCTCGCTGGGGCTGGTGGCGTCCAAGCACCCCATGGTCACCGCGGAGGTGCCGCTGCCCGACACGAACGGCACGCTGTTCACCGGCCGCCTGTCCGTGCCGACGCTGCCGTGGATCGGCGACCACGTGGTCTCCGGCATGACCATCCTGCCCGGCACCGGCTTCATCGAGCTGGGCCTCCACGCCGCCGAGCACGTCGGCTGCGCCCGCATCGAGGAACTGACGGTGCAGACTCCGTTGCTCTTCAACGAGAGCGGCGGCTGGGCCGTGCAGGTGGTCGTCGCCCCGCCGGTCGACAGCGGCCAGCGCCAGCTGACCGTGTACTCGCGACCGGAGACCGTCGGCGACGACGGCGACGACGAGGACTGGACGTGCCACGTCACCGGCTGGCTGAGCCCGGACACCCCGCAGCCGCCGGAGGTGACCGACCTTATGGTGTGGCCGCCACGAAACACCCGCTACGTCAGCGCCGAGGAGATCTACGAGCAGTTGGTGGCTCACGGCTACGGCTACGGCCCCACCTTCCAGGGCCTGCGCGGCGTCTGGGTGCGTGGCGACGAGGTGTACGCCGAGGTCTCGCTGCCGCAGGACGAGCGCGTTCACGCGCACCGCTACGGCATGCACCCGGCGCTGTTCGACGCCGCGTTCCACGCCCTGATCGCGGGCAAGCCCCGGGTGGAGGGCGAGCCGCTGCGACTGCCGTTCAACTGGAGCGGCGTGCGCCTGTACAACCCGGGCGCCCCGCTGATGCGGCTGAAGATGGTAATCACGAGCGAGGAGACCCTCACCGTGACGGCCGTCGACGAGACGGGCCGGCTGGTGCTGTCCGTCGACACGCTGCAACTGCGGGAGATCGCCGCCCAGGGCGTGCCGACCGTCTCCGGTGGCAACCACCGCGCGCTGTTCCGGCTGGACTGGGCGCCGCTGACTCTGCCGACGTCCGTGCCGTCCACCGGTGCGTGGGTGGTGCTCGGCGACTCCGCGGTGTCGATGTCCCTCACCCAGGCCGACAGCTCGGTGCGTTGCCACGCCCAGTGGTCCGACTTGGACGCCGCCGATGCCGTGCCGGACATCCTGGTGCTGCCGGTGGACACGCTCGGCGGCCCCGTGGAGGGCACCGATGTGCCAGGTGCGGTGCGCCGCGTCACCGGTCAGGTGCTGGAGCTGGTGCAGCAGTGGTTGGCCGACGACCGGTTCACCTCGTCGCGACTTGTCGTCGTGACCAGCAACGCGGTCAACGCCAGTGGGGACATCGACGTGGTGCAGGCGGCGGTGTGGGGCCTGCTGCGGTCGGCGCAGTCGGAGAACCCGGACCGGCTGCTGCTGTTCGATGTGGACGAGGACGAGGATTCGCTGCGGCTCATCCCGCGTGCCGTCGCGGCCGCCGTGGCTGTCGACGAGTTCCAGGTCGCTGTCCGCAACGGCGTGGCGTCGGTGGCGCGACTTGGTCGCGTTCCGGTCTCCGAGCCCACCGGGCAGCCGCGTGAGCTGGACTCCGCCGGCACCGTGCTGATCACGGGTGCCTCCGGCATGCTCGCCCGCTACACCGCCAAGCACTTGGTGGCGACGACCGATGTGCGTAACCTGCTGCTGGTCAGCCGGCGTGGCGAGGAAGCGCCGACGATCCCGCCGCTGGTCCGAGAGCTGACCGAACTGGGCGCGACCGTCACCGTCGCGGCTTGCGACGTCGCCGACGCCCGTGCGCTCAAGGCCTTGCTGGACGCGATCCCCGCCGAGCATCCGCTGACCGGTGTTGTGCACTCCGCCGGCTTGGTCGACGACGGCGTGATCGGCTCGCTGGACCGTGCGCGGCTGGACAAGGTGTTTCGGCCGAAGGTCGACGCGGTGTGGCATCTGCACGAACTGACCCGCCACCTCGACCTCGCCCAGTTCACGATCTTCTCCTCGGCGGCCGGCACGCTCGGTGGCGGCGGTCAGGGCGGCTACGCGGCGGCCAACGCCTTCCTGGACGCCATGGCGGCGCACCGCCGGTCGTCGGGTCTGGCCGGAAGCTCGCTCGCGTGGGGCGCCTGGGAGGCCGACGCCGATACCGGCAACACCGGGCTGGCCGGTCACCTCACCGACCACGACCGGGGCCGGATGGGCAAGAACGGGCTGCTGCCGTTCGGGTTCGTGCAGGGCATGGCCCTGCACGACGTCAGCGTCCGGTTGGACGATCCGTTCGTGCTGCCGATGCGGCTGAACATCGCCGCGGTCCGGGCGGCAGGCCGAGTCGTGCCGCCACTGCTGCGGGCGCTGATCAGGACCGTCGCCCGGCGGGGCGCCGACTCGGCGCCGTCCTCGTCGTCGTCGCTGGCCGACCATCTGGCCGCGCTGGCCGGCAGGGACCAGCAGCAATTCATGATTGATCTGGTCCGGGGGCAGGCCGCCGCCGTGCTCGGCCACGTCTCGGCCCAGCTGGTGCCCACCGACGAGGCGTTCCGGGACCTGGGTTACGACTCGCTGACCGCGGTCGAGCTGCGCAACCGGCTCAAGGTCACCACCGGCCTGACGCTGCCGGCCACGCTGGTGTTCGACCACCCCACCCCGCGGGCGCTGGCTGAGTTCCTGCTCGGCGAGCTGGTGCCCGAGGGGGCCGCCGAGGTCGCCCCCGCGCAGGCCGAGTTCGACCGGCTGGAGGCGGCACTGGCCGCCCTGCCCCCGGACGACACGGCCGCGGCCCAGGTGACCGAGCGGCTGCGCTGGATCCTCAGCGGCTGGGAACGCAACCAGCGCGCGACCGAGCCCGCCGAGGACGCCGCCGGGTCGACCGACCTGTCCACCGCCTCGACCGACGACCTGTTGGCCTACATCGACAACGAGCTCGGGCGCGGCCGGGACTGACCAGAGCGGCTGGCGACGACGAAGGATTGATCACTGATGACGACGCAGGAAGACAAGCTGGTCGATTACCTCCGGTGGGTGACCAACGACCTCAAGGAGGCCAAGCAGCAGCTGGCCGCGGCCCGGGAGCGCGAGCACGAGCCGATCGCGGTGATCGGCATGTCGTGCCGGATGCCCGGCGGCGTCACGTCGCCGGAGCAGCTGTGGGACCTGGTCGCGGCCGGCACGGACGCCATCACGCCCTTCCCGGCCGACCGGGACTGGGACATCGAGGCCATCTACGACCCCGAGCCCGGCCGCCCGGGCCGCTCCTACGTGCGGGAGGGCGGTTTCCTCGACGACGTCGCCGAATTCGACGCGGGCTTCTTCGGCATGAGCCCGAAGGAGGCCGTCGCCACCGACCCGCAGCAGCGGCTGCTGCTGGAGACCGCGTGGGAGGTGCTGGAACGGGCAAAGATCGACCCGGCCACCCTGCGCGGCAGCCGGACCGGCGTCTTCCTCGGCAACAACGGCCAGGACCACGTGATCGGCCTGTCCACCGCGCCCGACGACCTGGCCGGCCACAGCGTCACCGGCGCCACCGCCAGCATCATGTCCGGTCGCGTGTCCTACGTGTTCGGCTTCGAGGGCCCGTCCATGACCGTGGACACGGCCTGCTCCTCCTCCCTGGTGGCGCTGCACCTGGCCGCGCACGCGCTGCGCCGGGGCGAGTGCCCCATCGCGCTGGTCGGCGGCATCACCGTGATGACCACGCCGACGCTGTACATCGGGTTCAGCCACCAGCGCGGCCTGTCGCCCAAAGCCCGCTGCCAGGCGTTCTCCGACGACGCGGACGGCACGTCGATGTCCGAAGGGGCCGGCTGGCTGGCCCTGGAGCGGCTGTCCGACGCCCGCCGCAACGGTCACGAGGTGCTGGCGATCGTGCGGGGCAGCGCGGTGAACCAGGACGGTGCCTCCAACGGCCTGACCGCGCCCAGCGGCCCGGCCCAGGCCCGGGTGATCCGGCAGGCCCTGGAGTCGGCCGGCCTGGCGCCGTCCCAGGTGGACGCGGTCGAGGCGCACGGCACCGGCACCTCGCTCGGCGATCCGATCGAGGCCCAGGCACTGATCTCCGTCTACGGCAAGGACCGCCCGGCCGGCCGGCCGCTGCGGCTGGGGTCGATCAAGTCCAATATCGGCCACACCCAGGCCGCGGCCGGCATAGCCGGCATCATCAAGATGGTCCAGGCCATGCGGCACGGCGTCCTGCCGAAGTCGCTGCACATCGGCAAGCCCACCACCGAGGTCGACTGGTCGGCCGGCACCGTGGCCCTGCTCACCGAGCAGGACGAGTGGTCGGCGACCGGCCGGCCCCGCCGCGCGGGGGTCTCCTCGTTCGGCGCCAGCGGCACCAACACGCACGTCATCCTGGAGGAGGCTCCCGAGGTCGAGGCCGCGCCGGCCGAGGTCGTCGCACCCGCCTTGATTCCCTGGGTGCTGTCGGCCAAATCGGACCAGTCGCTACGCGGACAGGCCGAGCGCCTGCTGGCTGCGCTTGCCGATCAGTCCGATGTGGACATCGCTTACTCGCTGGCCACTACCCGTGGCGCGCTTGACCGTCGAGCCGTTGTGCTGGGCGGGAACCGGGACGAGCTGGTCGCCGGGCTGCGGGCGCTGGCCGAAGGTGGGGCGGCGCCGAACCTGGCCCGTGGTCGGCTCGGTGGCGGGCTCGCGGTGTTGTTCACCGGCCAAGGGGCGCAACGGGCCGGTATGGGGCGCGAGCTGTACGAGACGTTCCCGGTGTACACCGCTGCCTTCAACGCCGCGTGCGAAGCGCTCGACCCGGGCGTGCGGGCCGCCGTCTTCGGCGCCGGCGGCGCGCTGGACCAGACCGGCTGGGCACAGCCTGCGTTGTTCGCCTTCGAGGTTGCCCTGTACCGGCTGTTCGAGTCGTGGGGGCTGCGGCCCGGCGCGGTCGGCGGTCACTCCGTCGGCGAGATCGCCGCCGCGCACGTGGCCGGTGTGCTCTCGCTTGCCGATGCCGGCAAGCTCGTCATGGCCAGGGCCCGGCTGATGCAGGCTCTGCCCGAGGGCGGCGCGATGGTCGCGGTCGAGGCCGCCGAGGACGACGTCCGCCCGCTGCTGACCGACGGTGTCAACATCGCCGCCGTGAACGGCCCGACCTCGGTCGTGCTGGCCGGCGTGGAACAGTGCGTGTTGTCCGTAGCCGAGCAGTTGGCGCAGTCTGGTCGCCGCACCAAGCGACTGCGGGTCAGCCACGCGTTCCACTCCGTGCTGATGAAGCCGATGCTGGACGAGTTCGCCACGGTGGCTGGCGGGCTGGAGTTCAAGCAGCCGCTGATTCCCGTGTTGTCCCTGGTGTCCGGCAAGCTCGGTGAACCAGCACTGTCCACTCCGGACTACTGGGTGCGGCACGTGCGGGAGACCGTCCGGTTCGCCGACGGCGTCCGGGAGTTGGCCGCCCAGGGCTTCACCACATTCGTCGAACTCGGTCCGGACGCCGTGCTGACCGGCTCCGGCCAGGACAGTGCCCCGGACGCCGAGTGGATCTCCTCGCTGCGGGCCGGCCGGCCGGAGGTCGCCTCCGCGCTCACCGCGGCCGGCCGGGCGTGGACCCGCGGCGCCGGGATCGAGTGGACGGCGATGTTCGAGGGCGCTTCCACCGTCGATCTGCCCACTTACGCCTTCCAACACGAGCGCTACTGGCTGCGTAACGACTCCCTGCTGCGCAAGTACGAACGAAGCGCGTCCAAGACGGACGCTTGGCGGTATCAGGTCGACTGGGCCGCGTTGCCCGAGCCGGCCGCCGATCCCGTACTGGTCGGCACATGGCTGGTCGTCGCGCCGGCCGAGCAGGACTGGACCAACGCGGTCATCGACAGCCTCAAGCCGCACTGCGCCGACGTCGACGTGCTGCGGGTGGCCGGCGACACCGATCGCGAGACCTTCGCCGCCCTGCTCGCCGCCGCCGGTCAGCCCTCCGGTGTGGTCAGCCTGCTCGCCGTGGATGAGTCCCCGTCGGCACACGAGGCCGTCCCGGTCGGGCTGGCCACCACTGCCGCGCTCGTGCAGGCACTGGGCGACGCCGGACTGGATGCCCCGCTGTGGGCGGCCACCCGCGAGTCGGTGTACGACCACGACGACGAGACCCAGGCGATGGTCTGGGGCTTCGGCCGGGTCGCCGCGCTGGAGCACTCGAACCGCTGGGGCGGCCTGATCGACCTTCCTTCCGTCCTGGGCGGCCGGGTCGGCATCCGGCTCGCCGCCGTACTCGCCGGCACCGGCGATGAGGACCAGGTCGTGATCCGTGCAAAGGGTGCCTTTGGCCGCAGGCTGATTCCGGCCACCGTGCCGTCCACCCAGGACAGTGGAAAGTGGACGACCAAGGGTGCGGTGCTGATCACTGGCGGCACCGGCGGCCTCGGCTCGCACGTGGCCCGCTGGCTGGCCGGCCTCGGTGCGGAGCACCTGGTGCTGACCAGCCGGTCGGGTTCCGCCGCGCCCGGCGTCGATGCGCTCACCGCCGAGCTGACCGCGCTGGGCAGCCGGGTCACGGTCGCCGCCTGCGACGTCGCCGACGCCGACGCTCTGGCCGCGCTGCTGGGCGAGCACCCGGTGACGGCGGTGTTCCACACCGCCGGCGCCATCCGGACCATCGAACTGGACGCCACCACGCCGGAGACCTTCGCCGAGGTGCTGTCCGGCAAGGTCGCCGGTGCCCGCAACCTGGACCGGCTGGTCGGCGACGTCGAGCACTTTGTGCTGTTCTCTTCCGTCGCCGGTGTCTGGGGCAGCGCGGGCCACGCGGCGTACGCCCCCGCGAACGCCTTCCTTGACGCGCTGGCCGAGCGCCGCCGCGCCGACGGGGGGTCGGCTGTCTCGATCGCGTGGGGTCCGTGGGCCGACGGCGGAATGAGCGCCGGCGACGAGATCGACCGGCAGGCCGCCCGGCACGGGCTGCACACGATGAGCACGGCCGACGCGCTGGCCGCCCTGCGATCGGCCGTCGCCGGCCAGTCGGCCACCGTCACGGTCGCCGACGTCGACTGGGCCACATTCCAGCCGCTGTTCACCGGCGCCCGCCCGAGCCCGCTGTTCACCGCGATGACCCCGGCAGTCGAGCCGTCCGGGAACACCGGCGCGGAGTGGGTGGAGCTGCTGGCCGACCTGGTCGGCGAGGAACGAATCGTGCAGCTGCGGACGCTGGTCCGCCGCGAGGTCGCCGGCACTCTCGGCCACACCGACGACAGCGCCGTCGACCCCGAACAGGCTTTCCGCGACCTGGGGTTCGACTCACTGGCTGCGGTTGAGCTGCGCAACCGGCTGATTGCCAAAACCGGTCTCGCGCTGCCCAGCAGCCTGGTGTTCGACCACCCGACGGTGGTCAGCCTGGTCGCCCACCTGGCCGAACTGCTCGGCCCGGCCGAGGGCGACCCGGCCGCGCTGGTGCTGGCCAAGCTGGACCAGATGGAGGCCGCGCTCGCCGAACTCGGCGGGAACGCGGTGGTGCGGGAGTCGGTCGGGCTGCGGCTGCAGGCCGCGCTCGCCCGGCTCGACGCCGGCCAGCACGAGGCCGACCAGGTCGCCGACCAGCTGCGTGCGGCCAGTGTCGAGGACCTCTATGCGTTCGTGGACAAGGAGTTCGGCCGATGAGCACGTCCCGGACATCGACTTTCCCAACTGGATTGGCGGTTAACTGCGATGGCTGAGGACCCGAAGCTCCTCGACTACTTCAAGCGCGTCACGGCCGAGCTCTACCAGACCCGCGAGCGCCTGCGCGAGGCCGAGCAGCGCGGCAACGAACCGATCGCCGTGGTTGGCATGGCCTGCCGGTTCCCCGGCGGCGTGGAGAACCCCGACGACCTGTGGCGGCTGGTGCTGGACGAGGTGGACGCCATCTCGACGTTCCCCGACCGGCCCGGCTGGGACCTGGAGACCGTCTACGACCCGGACCCCGCGCATGTCGGCACCTCCTACGTCAGCGAGTGCGGCTTCGTCGACTGTGCGGACCGGTTCGACCCGGCGTTCTTCGGCATCAGCCCGCGCGAGGCCGTGACCATGGACCCGCAGCAGCGGCTGCTGCTGGAGACCTGCTGGGAGGCGTTGGAGAACGCCCGCATCGACCCGGCCGGGCTGCGCGGCGGCTCGGTCGGTGTGTTCGCCGGCATCACGCACAACGACTACGTCTCCCGCCTGCCCGCGGCGCCGGCGGGCTTCGAGGGCCAGCTGTTGGTCGGCGGGGCCGCAAGTGTCGCGTCCGGCCGCGTGTCCTACCTGCTGGGCCTGGAAGGCCCCGCGGTGTCGGTGGACACGGCGTGCTCCTCCTCGCTGGTGTCGCTGCACCTGGCCATGCAGTCGCTGCGCCAGGGGGAGAGCACGTTCGCGCTGGCCGGCGGTGTCACCGTGATGGCCACTCCATCCACGCTCATCGAGTTCAGCCGGCAGGGCGGGCTGGCGGCCGACGGCCGGTGCAAGCCGTTCGACACCGGCGCTGACGGCACGTCGATGTCCGAGGGCGTCGGCATGCTGGTGTTGGAGCGGCTGTCCGACGCCCAGCGCAACGGTCACCGCGTGCTGGCCGTGGTCAGGGGCTCGGCGATCAACCAGGACGGAGCGTCCAACGGCCTGACCGCGCCGAGCGGCCCGGCCCAGCGGCGCGTGATCCGCCAGGCGCTGGCCAGCGCAGGCTTGTCCGCCAACGAAGTCGACGTCGTGGAGGCGCACGGCACGGGCACCGCCCTCGGTGATCCGATCGAGGCCCAGGCGCTGCTGGCCACTTACGGCCAGGACCGGGACCGCCCGCTGTGGTTGGGCTCGCTGAAGTCCAACATCGGCCACACCCAGGCAGCGGCCGGTGTCGGCGGCGTGATCAAGGGCATCCTCATGCTGCGCCACGGCGTGATGCCCAAGTCGTTGCACGTGACCGAGCCGACCGATCAGGTCGAATGGGCCGGCGGCATGGTGCGCCTGCTGCGCGAAACCGCCCCGTGGCCGGAAACCGGCCGGCCCCGCCGGGTCGCCGTCTCCTCCTTCGGCGCCAGCGGCACCAACGCCCACATCATTCTGGAGCAGGCACCCCAGGGCACGGCCGAGCAAACAGCCGAGCCCACTGACATCCCTTGCGTGCCATGGGTTCTGTCCGCCCGGTCTGCTGCGGCGCTGAAGGGCCAGGCGGCCCGCCTCCTCGGGTACCTGGAGACGCACGAACGCCTGTCGGCGGCCGACGTCGGTCTGTCGCTGGCCACCACCCGCAGCGCCTTCGAGCACCGCGCGGTCATCGTCGGCCGGAACCGCGGCGAGCTGCTGGCCGGCCTGCGTGCGGTGGTCGACGGCGAGTCGTCGGCCACCGTGGTCGAGGGCACCGCCCGCCGGGACAGCCGGGTCGTGTTCGTCTTCCCCGGCCAGGGCACCCAGTGGGACGGCATGGCCGTCGGACTGCTGGCCTCCTCACCGGTGTTCGCCGAGGAGTTCGCGGCCTGCTGCGACGCGCTCAGCGAGTGGATCGACTTCTCGCCACTGGACGTCATCCGTGGCGTCGACGGCGCACCTTCGATGGACCGGGTCGACGTGGTGCAGCCGGTGCTGTTCGCGGTCCTGGTGTCGCTGGCCGCGCTCTGGCGCTCGTACGGCGTCGATCCGGCCGCGGTTCTCGGCCACAGCCAGGGCGAGATCATCGCCGCGCACGTGGCCGGAGCGGTCTCCCGCGAGGAGACGGCGCGCGTGGTCGCGCTGCGCAGCCGGATGCTGGCCCCGCTGTCCGGCTCCGGCGGCATGATGTCGGTGCGGCTGAGCCACGACGAGCTGGAACCGCTGGTCCGCCCGTACGGCGACCGGATCTCCATCGCCGCCGTGAACGGCCCGAGCGCCGTGGTCGTCTCCGGCGAACCCGATGCGCTGGCCGAGCTGGAGACGCGGCTGACCGCCGACGGCGTCACCGCCCGCCGCATCCCGGTGTTCCTGGCCGGCCACTCGGTGCAGGTGGACACCGTCGGCCAGCAGATGCTGGAGATGCTGAGCACGCTGGTCCCGGTCGATTCCACCGTGCCGTTCTTCTCCACAGTTACCGGCCGCCGCGAGCGGACCGGCGAGCTGGGCGTGGAACACTGGTACAGCAACGTGCGGCACACCGTCCGCTTCGAGGGCGCCGCACGAACCGCGCTGGAGCAGGGTTTCCCGCTGCTGCTGGAGATCAGCCCGCACCCGGCGCTGGTGGTCGGCCTCCAGGACGTGATCGACGACCTCGGCGCCGACGCCGCCACCTGGGGCACGCTGCGCCGGGACGAGGGCGGCATGGACCGGTTCCTGCTGGCCATGGCCCAGGCCTACGTGCACGGCGTGAGCGTCGACTGGGCCAAGATGTTCCCCGGCGCGAAAGTCGTGGACCTGCCCACCTATGCCTTCCAGCATGACAGCTTCTGGCTGGAGGACTCCAACCCGGCCGGGGATGCCGCCTCGATCGGTCTGGTCGCCGCCGGCCACCCGCTGCTGGGCGCCTCCATCGCGCTGCCGGAGACCGGGGGCGTGCTGTTCACCGGACGGCTGTCGGTGCGCACCCACCCCTGGCTGGCCGACCACACGGTTGCCGGCACGGTTCTGGTACCCGGCACCGCATTGCTGGAGTTGGCCTTCCGCGCGGGCGACCAGGTCGGCTGGGACCGGGTCGAGGACCTGACCTTCCAGGCACCGCTGCTGCTGCCGGCCACTGGTGGTGTGTCGTTGCAGGTCGTGGTCGGCGCGCCCCAGGAGGACGGCACCCGCCGGCTCAGCGTCTACTCCCGGCCGGACGACCTCACCCACGACCTGGACGACGACTGGACCTGCCACGCCACGGGTTTGCTGGCTCAGGGCGACACCATGGCCGCCGAGCAGCTCACGCAGTGGCCGCCGGCCGGTGCCGAACCGATAGGCGTCGAGGGCGTGTACGAGAAGTTCACTGCCCGCGGTTACGGCTGGGGACCGGTCTTCCAAGGTATGACCGCCGCCTGGCGGCAGGGGGCCGATCTGTACGCCGAGGCGGTACTGCCCGACCCGGGCCACGCCGACGCCGCCCGATTCGGCATCCATCCGGCCCTGCTGGACGCCGCGCTGCACGCGACGTTGCTGTCCACAATGGACTCTGCCGGCGCGACGCGGTTGCCGTTCACGTGGTCCGGGGTGCAGTTGCACGCCTCCGGTGCCACGGCGGTCCGGGGGCGGCTGTCCCGGGTGGCCGACGACTCGGTGGCCGTGGCCCTGTTCGACGCCGGCGGCCGGCTGGTGCTGACCGCCGATGCCATCGTGTCCCGCGAGGTCGACCCGAGCCGGCTGACCCAGGCGATGAGCCGACGGCAGACCGGCGGGCACCGGTCACTGTTCCGCCAGGAGTGGGCGCCATTCGCGGTCACCAACACGCGGGTTGGTGAGGGCCGGTGGGCGGGTCTGGGCGACACCCCGGTCCTGCGGGCGATCGGCGAGTCCGACACCGCGATGCGCCTGTACCCGGAGTTGTCCGCAATCGGCGAGTTCATGACCGGTGGCGGTGCCGCGCCGGACGTCGTGTTGCTGCCGCTGGACGGGATCGCCGCCCCGGCCGCAGCGGACGTGCCCGCCGAGGTGCGTCGGGTCACCGGCGAGGTTCTCGACGTCGTCAAGGACTGGCTGGCCAACGACCAGTTCGCCGCCTCCCGGTTCGTGCTCGTCAGCGTCGGTGCCCAGGCCCTGCACGGCGGCGAGACCCCCGACCTGACGCAGGCTCCGGTGTGGGGCCTGTTGCGGTCGGCGCAGACCGAGAACCCCGGTCGCCTGGTGCTGATCGACATCGATGACACCAAGGCCAGCAAGGACATCCTGCCCAGCACCGTGACGGCGGCGATCGAGGCGGACGAGCCGCAGGTGGCTATCCGGGACGGCGCCGTCACGGTGGCGCGGCTGGCCCGGACGCCGCTGAACGACCAGCTTGAACCGCCGGCCGCCGGCCCGTGGCGGCTGGGCGTCACTGAAGCCGGCACCCTGGAGAACCTGGTGCTGATCCCGGCGCCGGAAGCCGCCGAGCCGTTGCTGGACGGCCACGTTCGCGTCGCGGTGCGAGCCGGTGGCGTCAACTTTCGCGATGTGCTGATGACCCTGGGCATGTACCCGGGGCATCCCGACCTCGGCGGCGAGGGCGCCGGCGTGGTCGTGGAGGTCGGCCCCGGAGTGACCGGACTGTCCGTCGGCGACCGGGTGACCGGCGTCTTCGGCGGCGCGTTCGGTCCGACCGTCGTCGCCGACCGGCGTGGCCTGGTGCACATCCCAGCCGGCTGGACGTTCGAGCAGTCGGCCGCGATGCCGGTGGCCTTCCTGACCGCCCTGTACGGCCTGCACGACCTGGCCGGTCTGAAGGCGGGGGAGAAGGTGCTGATCCACGCGGCGGCCGGTGGTGTGGGCATGGCTGCGGTGCAGTTGGCTCAGTACTTTGGAGCCGAGGTGTACGCCACCGCCAGCCCGGCCAAGTGGGCCGCGTTGCGGGCCATGGGCATCGACGATGACCACATCGCTTCCTCCCGGACGCTGGACTTCAAGCAGGCGTTCCCCGAGATCGACGTGGTGCTGAATGCGCTGACCGGCGAGTTCGTGGACGCCTCGCTGGCGCTGATGCCGCGCGGCGGCCGGTTCATCGAGATGGGTTTGGCAGACGTGCGCGAGCCCGAGGCGATCGCCGCGTCCAACCTGCACGTGAGCTACCAGGCGTTCCAGCTGCTTGAGGCCGGCGTCGACCGGATCGGCGAGATGCTGCGCGAACTGGTCGTGTTGTTCGGGGACGGCACGCTCGTGCCGCCCCCGGTGCGGTCCTGGGACGTCCGCCGGGCACAGGAGGCGTTCCGGTTCATGTCGCAGGCCAAGCACATCGGCAAGGTCGTGCTGCGGATGCCGCGCACGATGGATCCACAACAGACGGTGCTCGTCACGGGTGCGTCCGGCATGCTCGGCGGCCTGGCCGCCCGACACTTGGTCGCGCAGGGCATGCGCAACCTCATACTGCTCAGCCGTCGCGGCGCGCCCGCCGAGCTGGTCGCCGAGCTGACGGCTGCCGGCACGTCGGTCACGGTCGCCGCTTGCGATGTCGCCGACCGGGAGTCGCTGAAGGAAGTCATCGCGGCGGTTCCCGCCGAGCACCCGCTGACCGGTGTCGTGCACACGGCAGGTGCCCTCGACGACGGCCTGATCGGCTCGCTGACTGCCGACCAGGTCGACAACGCGCTGCTGCCCAAGGTCGACGGCACGCTCAACCTGCACGAGCTGACCGCCGACGCCGACCTGGCCGTGTTCGCGCTGTACTCGTCGGCGGCCGGCGTCATCGGCACCGCCGGACAGGGCGGTTACAACGCGGCCAACACGTTCGAGGACGCCTTCGCCCAGTGGCGGCACGCCAACGGGCTGCCGGCGGTCTCCCTCGCCTGGGGCTACTGGGGCCAGGTCAGCGAGATGTCCGGCACCGTCGGCGAGTCCGACCGGTCCCGGATGACCAGGGGCGGCATCACCCCGCTCAGCTTCGAGGAGGGCATGGCCCTGTTCGACACAAGCCTCGAACTGGACGAGGCCGTCACGATCCCCATCAGGCTGGACCCCCATGCCTCCCGGATGACCGACGGCGGCGTGCCGGCCCTGCTGCGAGGCCTGGTCCCCATCCGGACCCGGCGCACCGCGGAGCGCGGGGCGGGGGGGGGGGGGGGGCCCGCGGGGGGGGGGGGGGGGGGGCGGGGCCCCGGGGCCCGGGCCCCCCGGGGCGGGGGGGGGGGGGGGGGGGGGCGGGGGGCCCC
The DNA here is from genome assembly GCF_020176795.1 of Streptomyces sp. 8L. Taxonomy (GTDB): domain Bacteria; phylum Actinomycetota; class Actinomycetes; order Streptomycetales; family Streptomycetaceae; genus Streptomyces. The sequence goes on along the minus strand of NZ_JAIUKE010000039.1, from coordinate 21,992 downwards.
CCCCCCGCCCCGGCCCCCCCGGGGGGGGGGGGGGGCCCGACGGCGCCGCGCCGTCGGGCTTGCTCAGGCAGCTGAGCCGACTGTCCGAAAAGGACCGTCGGCAGGCGTTGGCCGATGTGGTGCGGACCGAGGTCGCCGTGGTGCTGGGATACCCAGGACCCGACGCCGTCGGCATTGATGACACCTTCCGCGAGCTGGGCTTCGACTCGCTGACCGCAGTCGAGCTGCGCAACCGGATCAACGCCACCACTGGCATTCGGCTGCGGGTCACCACGGTCTTCGACTACCCGACGGTGGACGAGCTGACCGAGCACCTGGTCTCCGAGCTGGAGATCCCGGACGGCGAGGAGACGCCGACCCCGGCCGGCGAACCCACCGCCGGCGGGCACGCCAACGACGACGTGATCGTCAACCTCTACCTCAACGCGGTGGCCGAGGGGCGCGCCGACGACGGCATGCGGATGCTGACCGCGGCGGCCAAGCTGCTGCCCTCGTTCACTGACGCCGAGTCTGCCGGCCGGCCGAAAATCGTGCAGTTGGCCGGCGGCCACCTCCGGCCGCAGCTGATGTGCATGGTGCCGCCGATTGCCCCGATGCTGGACACCGCCTACTCGTTGTTCGCCACCGGGCTGCCCGAGCCCCGTGACGTCTCGGCGCTGTGGCCGCTGGGCTTCAGCGAGGGCCAGCCGGTGCCGGCCGACATGGAGTCGCTGTTCCGCGTGTACGGCGACGCCGTGCTGGAGGAGGCCGGCATCGACCCGGTCGTGCTGGTCGGCCACTCCTCGGGCGGCTGGATCGCGCACGGCGTGGCCAGCTACCTGTGCGGGATCGGCCGGCCGCCGGCCGCGGTGGCCATGCTGGACACGTACTGGCCGGGCGACCTCGTGGTGGAGGTGCAGCGCGACTTCATGCGCGCCCAGGCCAAGCGGCACGACCTGATGTCCGAGGACAGCGGCGCCGCGCCGCTTGGGCACCAGCTGGTGGCGATGGGCGGCTACCTCGGCATGTTCGACGAGTGGAAGCCCCAACCGATCGACGTGCCGACGCTGCTGGTGCGGGCCCGGGAGTACATGAACGGCACGCCCAAGCCGGAGCACGTCCAGGAAGTCACCGACGGTACCTACCACTACACCGCCGACGTGCCCGGCAACCACTTCTCGATGATGTCCAAGCACCCGGAGTCGACCGCATCGGCCGTGCACGACTGGCTGGCGCGGGTGCTCTGACCCGACAAGGAGATCCACTGTTATGAGTACCGAGCAGCTGAAGCAACTCGACTTCCTGTTGGGGCACAACGAGTATGTCGGCCGGCCGCCGGCGGGCGGCGGCGAGCCGGCCCGGATGACGTGGCACGGTTCGCCGTCGCTGAACGGCAAGTACGTCGACGTGGCGGTGAGCTTCGCCGGCGGCGGGATCGGGCGCTGGACGTTCGGCTGGAACCCGCTGGACGAGGAGTTCGATGTCTACTACGTAGCCGACTCCGGCAGCCAGGGCGCCGGCACCTCGCCGGGCTGGGTGGAGGGCGAGTTCACCGTTACAGGGCGATACACGGTGGTGGAACTGGGCCGGCACAAGACGGTCCGGGACGTGTTTCGGATCGTGGACGAGTCCACCGTGGTGGCCGACTCCTACGTGCGTAACCAGGACGACGACGCCTGGATCAAGATCGATGTCTACACCGGCCGCCGCGCCGGCGCGTGAGGAAGCGACTTCCGTGACGAGCACTCAGACCCTGCCCGACGAAATCTACGGCCCGGAGTTCAACCGCGACCCGTACCCGATCTTCGCCCGCCTTCGCGAGGAGGCGCCGGTCCGCCGGGTCACGACCTACCGCGGTCTGAACACCTGGCTGGTGACCCGCTACGCGGACGTGCGCCGGCTGCTGGCCGATTCCCGGCTGGCCAAGGACGGCAGCCGGATCGGCGAGCTGATGGCCAGGCACAGCAAGGTCACCGGCAACGCCACCGGCTTCCCGGCCGGCCTGACCACCAACATGGTCAACAGCGACCCGCCCGACCACACCCGGCTGCGTAACCTGGTCGGCCGGGAGTTCACCGGCCGCCGGGTGGAGCAGCTGCGGCCCCGCATCGAGCAGATCGTGGACGAGATGCTCGACGAGATAGCCGCCCAGGACCAGGTGGAAGGCGAGGTCGACCTGGCCGCGACGCTGTCGCTGCGGCTGCCCATCGCCGTCATCGGCGAGCTGCTCGGCGTGCCCCACGCCGACCGGATGGACTTCTTCGCCTGGGCCGACACGCTTTACGGCGGCAAGGCCGAGCCGGCCGAGTTGGGCCGGGCATACCAGGACGTGGTCGGCTACCTGCGCCGGCTGTGCGAGGCCAAGAGGGACACGCCGGGCGAGGACCTGCTGACCGCGCTGGTGCAGGTCAGCGCCGACGAGGACCGGCTCAACCCGGACGAGCTGGTGTCGATGGCTCTGCTGCTGCTGATGGCCGGCCACGAGACCACCAGCAACCAGCTGTCCAACAGCATGCTCTCGCTGCTGACGGCCCCCGACCAGCTGGCCCGGCTGCGCGAGCACCCGGAGCTGGTCACCGGCGCGGTCGAGGAGCTGCTGCGCTTCGAGGGACCCGGCCTGTCGGCCAGCATGCGGTTCACCACCGAACCCGTCGAGGTGGCCGGCACGGTCATCCCCGAGGGCGAGTTCGTGATGCTCTCACTGGCGTCGGGCAACCGCGACCCGGAGAAGTTCCCCGACCCGGACCGGCTGGACATCACCCGCCCGACCAACGGCGCGCTGGCCATGGGCCACGGCATCCACCACTGCGTCGGCGCCGCGCTGGGCCGGCTGGAGCTGGAGATCGCGATCGGCAAGCTGGTCCGGCGCTTCCCGCACGTGCGGCTGGCGGTCGAACCGGACGCGGTCGAGTGGATCGTGAACTCCTTCTTCCGAGGCCCGGTCAAGCTGCCGCTGCGTCTGCACGGGTGACGCCATGACCAGCCATCAGACCGTGATGCTGTTGTTGGACCTGGCCCTGATCCTCGTGCTGGCCCGGGTGCTGGGCCTGCTGGCCATCAGGATCGGGCAGCCCGCAGTGATCGGCGAGGTGCTCGCCGGCATCATCGTCGGACCGACCCTGTGGCACGGGGCCATCTCCGACACCCTGTTTCCGGTGCCCAGCCGCCCGTCCCTGAGCGCGCTGGCCAACGTCGGGGTCGCGGTCTTCATGTTCATCATCGGCCTGGAGCTGGACCGAACCCTTATCAAGGGCGAAGGCCGGACCGCGGTACTCGTCTCGACGCTGTCCATCGCGCTGCCGTTCGGCCTGGGTACGGCACTGGCCACCTACCTCTACCAGGACCACCGGACCACCAACGAGCTGGCGTTCGTGCTGTTCCTCGGCGCGGCCATGTCGGTGACCGCGTTCCCGGTACTGGCCCGCATCCTCAGCGACCGAGGCCTGCAGAAGACCAGGCTGGGCACCATCGCGCTGGCCTCGGCAGCCATCGGCGACGTACTGGCGTGGTGCCTGCTGGCCACGGTGGTGGCGATCAGCGGTTCCGGCACCGGCAGCCAACTGCTGATCCTGGGTCTGATCCCGTATGTGGCGGTGATGTTCTTCGTCGTCCGTCCACTGCTGCGCAAGCTGATCGCCCGGTACGAGTGGCACGGCCTGTCGCTGGGCGTGCTGGCAACGGTGCTGGCCGGCCTGCTGGTCTCCGGCGCCCTGACCGAGTGGATGGGCCTGCACTTCATCTTCGGCGCGTTCCTGTTCGGCATCATCATCCCGCGCGAGGGCGCCGACAAGCTGCGCAAGGACATCATCCAGCAGGTGGGCCAGGTCAACGCGGTCCTGCTGCTGCCGGTGTACTTCATCGTCGCTGGCTTCAACGTGGACCTGTCCCAACTCGACGCGTCCGGGCTGCTGGCCCTGGCACTGATCCTGGTGGTGGCCATCAGCGGCAAGTTCGTGGGCGCGTTCACCGGCAGCCGGCTCAGCGGCCTGCCGGCGCGGGACTCGGCCGTGCTCGGCACGCTGATGAACACCAGGGGCCTGACCGAACTGATCATCCTCAGCATCGGGCTCCAGCTCGGCGTGCTCGACAAGGACCTGTACTCGCTGATGGTGGTGATGGCCGTGGTCACCACGGCGATGGCCGGACCGCTGCTGAGCCTGGTCCATCCCCAGCAACAGCCGGCCGAGGAGTACGTGCCGGTGTCGGTGTGACCGCGATGGGCGGGCAGTGGGCGAGCAGTGACCGACGGCTGCTGCTCACCGCCCGTCCCCGCGATTAGCGTGCCAGTCGAACCGCGACCACCACGACCAGGAGTAGCGTCCCGTGACCGAAACCCATGCCCAGGACCTGTTGTCCTATCCGCAGATGCGTGATCCCAAGTGTCCGCTGGACCCGCCGGCCGCCTACCGTGAGCTGCAGGCGACGCACCCGGTCGCGAAGGTCGTGCTGCCCTCGGGCCGGACCACGTGGCTGATCACGGGACACGCCGAGGCCCGGTACCTGCTCAGCCACCCCGACACGAGCGTGAACCGGCACCACCCCAGTTTTCCCTACCCAGTCAGCAATCCGGACGCGGTGGTGGCCCAGTTGGCCCGCTGGACCCAGATCCTGCTCGGCGACGACCCGCCGCTGCACACCGTGCGCCGGCGGATGCTGATCACCGAGTTCACCGTGCGCAAGGCGCAGCAGATGCGCCCGGAGATCCAGCGGATCGTGGACTCCGAGCTGGACGCGTTCGTCGAGCTGGAGCCGCCGGTCGACCTGGTCAAGCACCTCGCGCTGTCGGTGCCGTCACTGGTCATCTGCCGGCTGCTGGGCGTGCCCTACGCCGACCACGAGTTCTTCCAGGAGCGGACCCTGCTTCAGTTGCAGCGGGACGTCTCGCCGCAGGTGCAGGCCAAGGCCGTCGACGAGCTGCTGGCCTACTTCGAGGTCCTGATCAGCCAGATGGAGCGGGAACCCGGCGACAACCTGCTGTCCCGGCTCATCGTGGCCAACCGGGAGGCCGAGGCGTTCGACCACGAGGAGCTGGTCGCGCTCGGCCTGCTGCTGCTGGTCGGTGGGCACGAGACCACCGGGAATGTGATCTCGCTGGGCACTGCGACCATGCTCAACGACCCGGAGCAGCTCGCACTGCTGAAGGCACACCCGGAGCTGATGCCGTCGGCGGTCGAGGAGTTCCTGCGTATCTTCAGCACGGCCACCGCAACCACCCGGGTGGCCACCGCCGACATCCAGCTGGGCGACAAGCTGATCGCCGAGGGCGAGGGCATGATCGTCGCGCTGAACACGGTGGCCCGCGACGGCCGGGAGTTCCCCGACCCGAACCGGATCGACGTTCGCCGCAACGCCCGCAACCACATGGCCTTCAGCCACGGCATCCACCAGTGCATGGGGCAGAACCTCGCCCGGGTGGAGCTGGACGTCGTGTTCACCACGCTGTTCCGCCGGTTGCCGAACCTGAGGCTGGCCACCGAGTTCACCGACCTGCCGTTCAAGTTCCGGGCGTTGGCCTGGGGCCTGCACGAGCTGCCCGTCGTCTGGTGAACCCGTTGCCACGAAACGGCTCCGCATCTCCACTGACGGTTCGAGCCGCCGCCTGTCGGCGACAACGGTCGGGTACAGCTTGCGACGGTCCGCGCGACTTGCCGCGGTCGGTCTTGATTTCCCGTGAGGAAGCACTGTGAGGAACATAGTCGAAGCAATACTTTCCGAGGATGCCTCGTCCGAGGACATCGGCGCGCTGTCGGTGCCGGAGAGCTACCGGGGCGCCGTGGTGCTGGCGGCCGAGTCGGAGATGTTCGACGGCATGGCCACGCGGGACAAGACCCCGGCCAAGGCGCTGCACATCCAGCAGGTGGCTACGCCCGAGATCGGGCCGGACGAGGTCCTGGTCGCCGTGATGGCCAGTAGCGTCAACTACAACACGGTCTGGACGTCGATCTTCGAACCGGTGCCGACCTTCGGTTTCCTGCAGCGGTACGCCAAGACCGTGCCCGGCGCGACCAAGCACGACCAGCCGTTCCACGTGGTGGGGTCCGACCTGAGCGGCGTGGTGCTGCGCACCGGCGCCGCGGTCCGCACGGTCAAACCGGGTGACCGGGTCGTCGCCCACTGCCTGAACGTGGAACTGACCGCTCCGGACGGGCACGACGACTCGATGCTCGATCCGGAGCAGCGGATCTGGGGTTTCGAGACCAACTACGGCGGCCTGGGCGAGCTGGCCCTCGTCAAGGCCAACCAGCTGATGCCCAAGCCAAAGCATCTGACCTGGGAGGAGGCCGCCTGTTCGGGCCTGGTGCACTCCACGGCCTACCGGCAGCTGGTCTCCCGCAACGGCGCGGACATGAAGCAGGGCGACGTGGTGCTGATCTGGGGCGCGGCCGGCGGCCTGGGCTCCTACGCCACCCAGCTGGTGCTCAACGGTGGCGGCATCCCGGTCTGCGTGGTCTCCAGCCCACGCAAGGCCGAACTGGTCCGATCCATGGGCGCCGAGCTGGTCATCGACCGGTCGTCGGCGGACCTGCGGTTCTGGTCCGACGAGCACACCCAGAACCCCCGGGAGTGGAAGCGGTTCGGGGGCATGGTGCGTGAGCTGACCGGCGGCGAGGATCCCGATATCGTGTTCGAGCATCCGGGGCGGGAGACCTTCGGCGCCAGCGTCTACGCGGCGCGGCGCGGCGGCACCATCGTGACCTGTGCGTCGACCTCGGGCTACGAGCACACCTACGACAACCGGCACCTGTGGATGCGGCTCAAGCGCATCGTCGGCACGCACTTCGCAAACTATCGCGAGGCGTGGGAGGCCAACCGGCTGATCGCGAGAGGCATGGTGCACCCGACGCTGTCCACTGTGTACGCGCTGAACGACGTCGGCCAGGCCGTCAGCAAGGTGCACGCCAACCGGCACGACGGCAAGGTCGGCGTGCTGTGCCTGGCTCCCGGCCCGGACCAGGGCGTCCAGGACAGGGATATGCGCGAGCGTCTTCTTCCGCAGCTCACCCGGTTCCGCACTGCCCATCCCTGAAGGGGATTCCCATGACTGAAACCAATGTCACCGTCGGCGTGGTCGGACTCGGTTCGCTCGGTCTTGCCTTCGCCGAACTGCTCACCGCGGCCGGCATCTCGGTCGTCGCCGTCGACGCCGACGCGGCCGCGGTGCACCGCGCGCAGGACCGGTCGGTGCCGGCGACGACGGAGATCGGCGCGCTGTCGGCCTGCTACGTGGTGATCGAGGCCGTGACCGAGGACGCGGAGGTCAAGGGAGCGGCGCTGCGCGCCGTCGCCTCGGTCTGTGCGACGGACGTGGTCGTGGTCTCGACCACGGCGTCGTTGTCGCTGTCCGCGCTGGCGACGGCGTCCGGCCGGCCGACCAGGTTGGTGGGCCTGCGATTCCTGACGCCGCCGGTGGCCGGCAGCGGCTTCGAGGTGGTGTCGACCACCATGTCCGACAAGGACACCGTCGGCACGCTCAAGACTCTGCTGAACCGGCTCGCGTTGGAGGAGCGGACTTTTGGCCCTGCCCGCCAGCACGCTCGTGATCTGCTGCTGACGTACCTGAACCGCTCGTTCGCGCTGTACGAGGCCGGCTACGCCACCCGTGAGGACATCGACACGGCGATGCGACTGGGGTGCGGCCTGCCGGCCGGCCCGCTGACCCTGCTGGACCGCATCGGCCTGGACGTCGTCGAGCGCGAACTGGCCGACCTGTACCGGCGTACCGGCCGGGCCGCGCACACGCCCGTCCCGTTGCTGACCGCGATGGTGCGGCGTCAGGAGTTGGGCCGCAAGGTCGGCAAGGGCGTGTACGAGTACGAGCCGTCCGGTGCCGTGATCTCCGCCCAGGGCTCGAGGCTGGCTGGCGAGGCCGAGCCACGGCAGATCGGCAAGGTCGCCCTGGTCGGCTCGGGCACCATGGCGCGTGGCATCGCGCAGGTGGCGGCGCTCGGCGGCCTGGACACGATCCTGCTGGCCCGCTCCCATGAGAAGGCCGAGGTCGCGATAGAGGCGATCGACGCCGCCATGGCCCGTGCCGTGCGCCGTGGCCAGATCGTTCCGGACCAGCGGCGCGCCGCGCTGGCCCGGTTGTGCCCGTCGTCGACGTTCACGGATCTAGGCGACCGGGACGTGGTGATGGAGGCCGTGGCCGAGGACGACGACGTCAAGGCGGAGATCTTCGGCAAGCTCGACCAGGTGTGCCGTCCGGGCGCGATCCTGACCACCACCACCTCCAGCCTGTCGGTCACCGGCTGCGCCGAGGCCACCGCGCGGCGCGGCGACGTGGTGGGCATGCACTTCTTCAACCCCGCGCCGGCGATGGGCCTGGTCGAGGTATGCCGCACCGAGTTCACCGATGACGATGTGCTGGCCACCGCGCACCTGTTGGCCCGGACGTTGGGCAAGACCACGGTCGACTGCTCCGACCGGGCCGGCTTCATCGTGAACTACCTGCTGTTCCCGTACCTCAACGACGCCGTGCTGCTGGTCGAGAGCGGGGCTGCGACCATCGAGGACATCGACTGCGCGGTGGAGAGCGGCCTTGGTTGGCCGCTGGGACCGTTCGCGCTGATGGACGTGATCGGACTGGACGTCAGCGAGGCCATCCAGCAGCGGTTGCACGGGGTCAACCACGATCCGGACGTGAAGCCGACCACCATGCTCACCGAGCTGACCAAACTGGGCCGGCTGGGCCGCAAGGTCGGCGCCGGCTTCTTCAACCACGGCTGACGGTCGGCCTTTTCGGATCCATGATTTGGTAATTGTGCGGACGAGTGGTGTGATGTCGGCCGGTCGGAGTGGCCCAATGTCAGGTCCCATCTGAATCCCTGACGGGCCAGCTCACGCCGCCGGCCGCGCTCGTGCTCCTCGTGTTCGCAGTGACGGAGGCTGGCAAGGGCGGCCTGGCGCGGCCCCTGCCCATAGCGTTACGGCTGCTGCTGTTCCTGGTCGCGGCCGCCACGTTCCTGTACGTGGAGTGCCGGGCCCGGCACCCGGTGGTGCCGCTGAGCCTCTTCCGGTCGCGGTCCGGCTCGCTGACGACTGCTACGGGCTGACCATCAACATGGCCTTCTACGGCATGGTGTTCGTGCTGAACCTGTACTTCCGGCAGATCCTCGGGAAGTCCGTGCTCGTCACCGGTCTCGTGTTCGTGCCGATGGCGGTGTTCATCTCCGTGTCCTGACGGGGCCACGGCTGTCCCGCCGCTTCGGGCCAAGGCCGCCGATGGTGATGGGCCAGCTCGTCCAGATGGTGGGCTCGGGGCATTGCTGTTCTTCGTCACGCGGCCGTCCACGCCGCTGCTCCTGCTCCTGCTGGTGCCCCTCGGGCCGGCCAGCGGCCTCATCTCCCCACCTCGCCAGCCTGTCTGCGTGCCTCGATGGAAATCAAGCACCGCACTCGGACCATCGATTGATCATCACTCGATACAGGCCCGCCGCTCCTTACTCCGCATGTGTCGAGACGTCCCGGGCGGCAGCGCGGCTCCGTAGCCCGCCTGGCCCGCTCCGCGGGGCTCCTCGCGATGTCGCGGGGGAGCACGGCCGGCCAACCCGCGGCTGGTGGTGGCGGGCGCGCTGCCCTTGATCGTGCCAGCGCGACATCGCCGCTCCGCCTGTCGGCATCTCCTACAACGGCACCCTTGGCATCCTCTACTCTGACGCAACCACTAACGCACTGTTCTGGGCCGGTTACGACAATAATGTCGGCAGCGGCTTTCAGGGCGTACGCACTGCCCTGCCGCCTGGCGCGGCCGTGCACGGCGGCAAGCTGTACTGCGCACAAGGCAGCCTGGGAGCGATTCCTGGACCAACACCTGGGGCGGGCGATGTGCGTCGGGGTGAGCATCATGACCGGCGGCCGGCAGAATGTCACACGGCGACCCAGACGGGCAACAGACGCAGATGTCACACATGCGTGGCAAGGCCCTTCGCTCTGCCGACCGATCTCGTACGGGCAGGCCGCCGTCGACGACCAACTCGGTGCCAGTGATGTAGGACGCGTAGTCGGACGCGAGGAACAGCGTCGTCGGTGCAGCCTCGTCCGATCGCCCCATACGCTTGAGGAAGGTCCGCGCAAGGATCGACTCATTGGTCGCAGAGCCGTTGGCCGCGGCCAATGGCAGTGTCGATCAAGCCCGGGATGAGGCAGTTGACCCGGATGCCGCTGGAAGCGGCACCTCATTCGCGAGTGACCTGGCCAGTCCGCGAACTGCCCACTTCGTCGCGGTACAGGCGACGATATCGGCATCACCCGTAATCCCGGCGGTGGACGAGACGTTGACGATACTGCCATGCCGCATCCGACGGATCGTCGGTCGTGACGGTCGTTTGACGCTCTGGGCCTTCGCACGCCCGGACAGAGAGCGGATATACTGCCTCTGACCTGGTCTTTTTCGTGACTTGTCCCGGCCGGCATCTTTCCGATGACCCACCATGTGGAGTGCATCGCGATCCTCGAACCTGTCACAAAGGCCACTGACCTGCTGCTTTAGCGGGTGCGCATGATGTGCGCCATGTGCGCCATGTGCGTTACGGGCGATATCTTGACGCTAAAATGACGCTCCCAGAGGTATCTTGACGCTCGTTGATCTTGATAACCGATGGGTCGTCAGGTCCTGTTCTCCGCAGGCCGGAGGCTGGCCGAACGTCCCCTCCGGGGCGGTGTGTGGCAACAACTTTCGATATTCCTGGGGTGACGGCAGAGTCAGACGGCTGTTTGAACCTTCGAGGCAGCGCCCGCGAGGAGCTGATCCTCTTGCGCTGCATGGCGTGTCAGATGTCGCGGAAGAGACCAGCGAATGCCGTGACCTGCTGTGATGGCCGCGCAATGTTCGCTGACCTGCGCGAATGGTCCTTCGGTTCTTTCACGCTCGTGCCGGTTGATAGGGCTGGAAGTCCCAGAAATGTCTCAGGGGCCTCCGACGACTCACGGGCGCCTTCGGCTCCATACGGCAGTACGGTTCGTCGGCCTCTCCTCTGCCAAGACACCGACGCCGGTTGTCGAGCGCTTGGCTTCCAGCCGATGCCCTGCGGGATCGTGGTCCTGATGCGGCCTGTCGCACGGCCCGGCGAACGAAGGGAACAGGCGCCGATGGAAGGGCCCTTCGTCGGGAGCCGGGGGCTCAGTATTCGGGAGAGGTGAGCACGACGCGGGCCGCCATGGCGCGGTCCACCTCCTCGGTGTGGACGAAGAGGGCCGTCAAGATGCCAGCGGCAACTAGGGCGTGTATTGAGTCGTGATCAATGAGTGGCCTCGTGAGGTCGTTGATCCAGATCATGGAGGCACGGAGGTGGAGTCCGGCGAGGTGGCTCTCGGGGGTCTTGTCGAAGCGGGTGGCGATGCCACGCCATGCCTTGAGCCTGTTGATCAGGCGCTCGACGGTGTTGCGGTCCTTGTAGAGCTCGACGTCGTGGGTGACAGGCGGGCCGCCCCGGCGGACCTTCTTCTTCTTCCGGTTGGCGGCCTGGTCCTTCTTCTCCGGGATGACCGCCTTGATGTTGCGTCTTCGCAGGTAGGCGCGGTTACCTCGGGAGGAGTACGCCTTGTCGCCGGCGACTGCGTCGGGCCGGGTGCGGGGACGGCCGGCCGGGAGAGGGACGCGGAGCTTGTCGAGCACGGGGATCGACGAGGTCCGGGACGTAACACTGCTTGCGGTGTTCGGCTTCCGGTGCCGCCCGGAGCCGTGGAACCACGTCGAAGTCTCCGGTGGGCAGCGGTGTCACAAACTCGTGTTCGCGCCGCCGGTCGGCGCAAGGCCGTGCAACGTCCACCTGCGGGAGGCCGCCGCAGCCAATGCCCGCTTTGCCCTGCTGTTTCGGGACTATCTGCGTGCGGACGAGGATGCCCGTCGGGCGTGGGGCGCGTTCAAGCAGCGGCTGGCGGTGAGCGTGCCGGATCTGTCAGACTATGGGCAGATAAAGGCGCCCGCCACGCAGGTGTTGATGGCTGCGGCCGAACGGTGGGCCGCCGGTACCGGCTGGAGCGGCCCCGCGGCGGCCTGATCACGTGGGACGGGCACGTCGCGCCACGGAACCCCTTTCGATGCACGGCCAGGGGCGCCGGCGGCGGTTGGGGTGACCGGCGCCGGCCGCGGTCCAGTCCGAGAGTCAAGGCCGAGGGGGCGGGTTCGGGACGGTGAACCAGCAGACGTCCCCGGACTCGGGCAGCCGGCCGAGTCCGTCGATGGCCCCTGCGATCCGGGAGACCGTCTCGACCGTGCCGGTGCCCCATGCCTCGAAGGGCTGATCGAGATCGTCGGTGAGATCGCCCGCCGCCGCGCCCCGGGCCAGCAGATCGCCGACGATCCGCGGGAGCAGCCGCGTCTGCTCCCGCGCGGTGTGCCCTTTGCCGAGCAGCGTTCCGACCGACCCCACGAGCACGGAGAACCCCAGCCAGTCGTCGTGCGCGTACGCGGCCAGGTAGGACAGTTCTTCGCTGTATGCCTCGTCGGTCGGTGTGCCCATGCGCTCAGTGCCGCGGAAGGCGGAGGCGGGCAAGTGCCCGCGGTCCGCGCGCGGAGCCCGTGGATGATTCCGCTGTGCCTGGCAGAGGGCGACGGCACCGTCGTCTGGTCACCGGACGCCCCGCCCGTGGCTGGGACGACGCGAAGTCGACGGCCCGCTCTGCCACGGGCGGTTCCTTCGCCGACATGCTCTACTCGCCCGCCGGAGAAGCCTCCCACCACGCGATCGTCGACGCGGTCGCCAAGGCCGCGGAAGCGGGGGGGGGGCCGCCCCCCCCCCCCCCCCCCCCCGCGCCGGCGCCCCCCCCCGGGGGCGCCCCCCCCGCGGGCGGGCGGGGGGGGGGGGGCGCCGGCGGGCCGGG
>NZ_JAIUKE010000039.1:0-9182 GCF_020176795.1 Streptomyces sp. 8L | reverse complement strand
CTCTGCCTCCCCGCCCGTGTCCTCACCCCCCCCCCCCTGCAGCGGCCGGGCGGGCTCCCCCGGGCCGCACCGGGGCGCGGGTCCGCGGGGCCCCAGGTCGCGCCCGCCTGGCCGCGACGCCGGCCGGTCGCCCCCGCACCGTTGGCCGGCGCGGGGGCGATCCAGCAGATCGACGCGGGCGTGGCCTTTCTGGGCACCGAACTCACCGACGACGGCGTGCAGGCCCCGGAGCAGCCGTCCCCCCCGAGGGACGACCGGCAGGGCATCTCCGACGAGGCGGAGACGGACGCCATCCGCGAGCGCGTCCCCGGGATGGCGCTGTAGCGGTCCGCGCCGTCCGACGTGGGCCCGGTGCGGGAAGCATCGCTCCGGTGGCGCCGACGGCTCCGGGCACCCGAGCCACTCGACGCCGTTCACGGGGGAGGACCGGACCCACGTCCACACCGGCACCGCGCCGTACCAGCGGTCGAAGGCGCTCACTGTCAGCGCGCGGCCCGACGGTCCGTCCAGGACGAGAACGGGGACGAGGGTGAGGACGGGGACGGCGACGGTGGCGTTGGTGACCACGGCCGGCCTCGCCGCGCTGTAAGGGTGTCACCGTGCCGTGGCCGCCCTGCTCGGCGCGGCGGCCCGCCCGCGGGGTGCCCACGACCGTACCGATCCGCGGATCCGCGCACTGGACGCCCGCGCCGGGACCGCGCTCGGCGACCAGCACTTCACGGCGGCGTACGAGACCGGCGGGCGACCGGACGTGCCGACGGCCCTCACTCGCACCGACCCGGCCCGACTGCGCCCAACGGCCTCCTCCGCGACGCCCGACACCACTCCGCCCGCTCCGGAGGGCGGGCAGACGGGGCGGACGTAGTGTGACGTGGCCGGCGCGACAGCGGTGGCGGCCCCTCGGTCGGCGGCCCTGGTAACGCGCCCGGCACAAAAGCTGGTTGGCACGGCGTCAGCGAGACGGCGGGGCGGCAGTCACTGACGGACGGTCCCGAGGGGCAGGTGCGGCATGACCGTGCGCGTCGCGCGGACCGCGACGTGAGGGCGTCCTCGGGGACGGCCGCCGACCGTCACCGCGGTGTGGCCAGCAGGTGGGCCGGGGTGATGTGGTGGAGGTGGATGAGGAGGTCGTAGGACCGGGCGGGCGCGATGCGCTCGGCGGGCTCGGGGTATGCCGTGCCGATGCTGCGGGTCGGGCGGGCCCGGTCCAGCCAGGTGCGGGCGGGAGCCGCCGTCGCGCGGAGGTCGATGAGGTAGTCGCGGTGGCTCACCCGGTCGAGGAAGTGCTCGGTGGTGTTCTTCGCCGGGGCGCTCAGCGTGTAGACGTGGGTGGCGTTGTCGGGGCCGGTCGCGTTGAAGGAACCGTGCCCGAAGGTCGTACCGACGCTCACGTAGCCCGTGCCCAGCCGCTGCCGGAGGAAGGAGCCCTGCATGCGGGGGTATCGGGGGTCGGACGAGCGGTAGGCGACGTGGTTGTCGTGTGCGGACAGCAGTACTTTGAGGCCCGTCTGCTTCTGCCACCAGGCGACGTTGTCCGCCATGAGGTGGTCCCGGTAGCGCATGGAGGCCCTGACGCCGGCGGGGTCGTCGAAGTCGAAGGCGTAGCCCTGAGCGGTCTGCGAGATGGCCCTCGCGTTCTGCACGGCCCAGGCGCGGGAGGCGGTGGCGGGGGCGGCGCCGGCCGGCTGCCGTTCCAGGAGGGACAGCGCCGACCTCGTCCGGGCCGCCATGGCGCGGCGCTCGGTCAAGGGACGGGTCAGGTACGCCTTCATGTAGGTGCCGGCGGCCGTCGCGGGCCGCAGGCCGCGGTACAGGCCGGTGAGCCGTGGCAGCAGCTCCGGCCGGTACCGGCGCGCGTACCCGAGCACACTCTCGTACAGTTCGGGCCCGGCGTACGCGAAGTCGTCGCCCATGAAGCGTACTTGGTCCTTGGTGTGCCGGACGTCGTACGCCCGCATCCACTCGACGAGCGCGAGGTACTCCCGGGTGTTCCACCACGCGTAGGTGTCCTGGAACTCCGTGCGCATGATGCGCCGCGGGTCGCCCTTCCCCGTCCGCACGTACCTGTCCAGCCGCAGTCCGGTGCTCCAGCTCGTCTCCAGGGCGAAGGTGCGGAAGCCCTTGTGCGCCACCAGGTAGCGCAGGACCCGGTGCTTCAGGGTGAAGAACTGGTGGGAGCTGTGCGTGGCCTCGCCCAGTCCCACCACCTTCGCGTCTCCCACCATGCGGCCGAGGGGCCGCAGGTCGCCCAGGTCACCGTCCGGCTCCGTGGTGCGCAGGGGGTGCGCCGCGTGCCGCGCGGCCCGCAGAGCCTGTTCCTCGGGCGGACCTGGTGTGACGGCGCTGAGAACGTACACGCAGAGCAGCACGAACGGAAGAATGATAATTACGGGCCGGTCTCGACTCATAAGAGAAGATTGCGCCGCGAGCGGGCGCCAGGACATCCGGGCACCCCCCGAGTGTGCCGCTGGCTTACCCGACCACGGAGGGGCGACTAAACCGGAAGGGACCCCACCGTTTGCAGGGCGGCGCGCACGGTCCGTTCGGCAGCCGGCACCAGGTAGAAGTGGTCGCCCGGCAGGACGGTGAGGGCGAAGGAGCCCGATGTGGCCGTCCGCCACTTCTCCGCCTCCCCCGGAGTGACCCGGGGGTCCCGGTCGCCGGTGAGGGCATGGAGGTCGGCGCGCAGCAGGGGCGCGTCGTCGGCCCGACGGTAGGCGTCGATGAGGTGGTAGTCGTTGCGGATGATGGGCAGGAGCAGCTCCCGCAGGTCCGGGTCGTCGAGGACGGTCGCGTTCGTCCCTCCCAGGGACGTGACCGCCCGGATCACGTCCTCGTCCGTCCGCGGGGCCGTGTCCTGGGCCGTGTCGAGCCCTCGGCCCGACACGCACAGGCGGGTGACGTCGGTGCTGCCGGCCCGCTCCATGAGGAGGAGGCTCTCGTAGGCCACAGCCGCACCCATGCTGTGGCCGAACAGCACCGTGGGCAGCGGTGGCAGGGCGAGCAGTTCCTCGCTGACGGCCGGCGCCAGCCGTTCCATCGTGGGGATCAGCGGCTCGCGCATCCGGTTCTCGCGCCCCGGGTATTGGACGGCCAGCAGCTCGACCGCGGGGTCGGTGTACTGGCGCCAGCCGCGGTAGAAGCTTGCGGCGCCGCCCGCGTGGGGGAAGCAGACCAGGCGACGGGCCGGGCGCTCCGGACGGGTGTGGCGGGTCAGGTAGAACGAGTGCATGTCAGGCCCGTTTCTTCAGCGGAGGATGGCCTCGCCCAGCGGGGTGAGGCTGTGGACCGCGAGGTTCTGCCGGCGTTCGGTGGTCACGAACCCGGCGCGGCGCAGGATCGACAGGTGTTTGCTGGCGGAGGGGCTGGATATCTGGAGGCGGTCGGCGATCTGTCCGGTCGAGCGGGTCTCGCGCAGCACGGCCAGCACATCGGCGCGCGTGCGGCCGAGCAGGGCGTGCAGGGCGGATTCGTCCTCGCTCTCCTGCCACAGGGAGGTGGCTGTCTCCGCGTCGGGAGTGATGTTGTAGACCAGGATCGGCGGCCCGTCCCAGCCCATCCGGTCGTCGATGAGAATCGGATGGGGGGCGAACAGTGACGGCGCGAGCGCCATGCCCCGGTCGGCCAGGGCGGTGCGTCTGGGATGCTGGGGGCTGTCGATGCGCAGTATCGGTGCGTCCCAGTGGACGGCATCGTGTCTGCTGTTGAGCACCTGCTCCATCCCGCCGTCCAGCATCGCCCGGCCGCACGCGTCGCGTTCCGCGTTCAGCAGCCGGTGTATGCGCGGCCAGAAGGGTTCGACGGCCACGGTGTGAAAGGCGTCCCCATCGTGTACGCGTGGCGAGGAGAGGGTCTCCGCGAGAGAGAGGGAGGGCCTTGTCCGCAGACGGGCGGCCGGCAGTCTGCGCAAGCGGTGTCTGGCGGTGCGGCGCCATTCGAACAGAGCGTCGCGTCCCTGATCTCCCAACCGTCCCCATGCCAGATGGCTCTCGAAGGCCATACCCAGGGACCCCACTATATGAATTCGGGCCAAATCCCCTACGCTCAGGTGCAGTTCTAGCACGACAAAGCTCCCCCCGTTAGTCGTTTCGAGATCATATGAATGTGAGGGGGTCAGTGCCAATGCATAGTGACCTCAAGATGGCTGTAGCCCTGGACCAGATTCGACCGCATCCATTGAATCCGTCCGTCCGCTTCGACCGCACGCGCCTCCAATGCCAATTGACGTATGAGTTCATGCAGTTCGAGCCGGGCGAGAGCTGCACCGAGGCAGTGGTGCGGACCCGTGCCGAAACCCAGATGGCGGTTGGGGGCGCGGTCCGGATCGAAGCGGTGCGGATCCGGAAAGAGCCGTTCGTCGCGATTGGCCGCGGCCAGCCAGGCCACGACGGCCTGGCCCTCGCGGATCTGCTGACCGCCGATCTCACAGTCCTCGGTGGCCACCCGGAGCACGTGTGCCGCCGGCGAGGTCCAGCGGACCACCTCCTCCACGGCGCGCTCGGTGAGGCCGGGGTCGGCGTGCAGGGCCGCCAGCGCGCCGGGATACGCCGAGAAGGCGTGGAAGGCCCCGGTGATCGAGTGCCGGGTGGTCTCGTTCCCGCCGATCAGCACGTTGTCACAGTTGACCAGTACGTCCTCGGTGCTCAGCCGGCTGTCCGCGAGGAGCGCGCTGACGAGGTCCGGTCCTGGCTCCTTCTGCCGTCGCTCGATCAGCTCGTGGAAGTAGAAGAGGATCTCCGTGTGGGCCTCGGCCGGCGTCATCTTGTCGAAGCTGCTCTCCTCGCCGCCGAACGCGTGATTGGTGAGTTCGATCAGCTGCTCCCGCTCACTGAGCGGCACACCGATGACCTCGCACACGATCGCGGCGGGCAGCCGCGGTCCGACACTTAGGGCGATGTCGGTGGAGTCCTCGGAACGGAGCCGCCCGATGATCTGACCGACCTCCTCCCGCAGCACCGACTGGAGTTCGGGAGCGCGCAGCCGGGACAGAAAGGGACCGATGAGACGCTTGAGAGCGGAATGCCAGCTTCCCTCACTCACCACCAGCATCCGGCCGCCCGAATGGTCGGCGTGTTCGGCGTCGAAGCCGAGCATCATGCCGTACTCGGAGGTGAATGGGGACTTGGGGGACAGGACGGTGGAGACGTCCTGATGGGAGAACACCGACCAGAAGCCGGACGGGGAGATTCCGGGCTCGCTCCAGAGCTTCGCATCCGACCGGAGATACTCCTGCCACATGTCGAAGCGGGCATCCGTGGTGTAGAGGTCGGGGTGGGCCAGATCCAGTGTCATGGTGTGTTGTCTTTACCTGTCTGTAAGGGACCGGGCGGGCATCAGGCGGCGGCCTTGTCCGGCTCGGGCTCCGGCTCGGCGTTCCCGGGCGGCGCCGCTCGCCCGGGGCCCGCGACGTCCCGCAGGGAGGGGCTGAGCGTGGCCAGCAGGGCGATCACCGCCATCACGGCCGTACACGCCAGAAGCCCGGTGAGGCGACCGGCCAGGTCCAGGACGATGCCGCCCGCCAGGGGGGCGATCGCGCCGCTGCCACCGCCCGCGATACCCGCGACGCTCATCACCCGGCCTCGGTGGCTGTCCGGGGTGAGGAGCAGTTGGTACGTACTGAAGTACGCGTTCGCCGTCGGCGCCGCGAAGGCGATCGCGCCCAGCAGCACGCCCGGTGTCCAGCCCCCGGGCAGGAGCGCGATCCCTGCGGTGAGCAGAACGAAGGTCCACAGCACCAGGTAGATGGGCTGGGCGCCGGTGAGCAGGCGCTGAAGCAGCGGCGCGGCCAGGGCACCCAGCAGGCCGCCGACGCCCAGCAGCCCGGCCATGGCGCCGATCAGGCCCGTGGGCATGCCACTGGTCTGCGCGGAGGCGATGACGATGAAGTAGATGAGCCCGAAGAAGAAGTTCGTCGCCGCCGCGCAGAGCAGCCCGGTGCGCAGGAACGGATGCCCGGTGATCCAGCGGACCCCCTCCAGCAGCCCCCGCCCGCTGAGTCCGGGCCGCTCGGTGGAACCCGTCGGCGGCTGCCGCTTCAGGAACAGCAGCAGGATCAGTCCGGTCAGGTGCGCCACGCCTCCCACGACGAAGGGGACCGCGTTCCTCACCGCCAGTAGGAACCCGCCGGCGGAGGTGCCGGCCAGCTGGCCCGCGTAGGTGCGGGCCGCATTCATCGCCACCGCGTCGGAGACCCGTTCCTCCGCCACCAGGCTCGGAAGCATCGCCTCGCCCGCCGCCATCGTCAGGGCGGTCGCCGCCCCGTTGACCAGAGCGAGACCCGCCAGGGCGGGGAGCGAGACGATGCCCGCCCACAGGAGCACGGCGAGCGCACCGAACACGGCGCACAGCACGGCCTGACACCACAGCAGCACGGAGCGGCGGTCGTACCGGTCGGCGACGGCCCCGGCGGGCAGGCCCGCCAGGAGCATCGCCGTCGCGTCGACGAACCCGATGACCCCCGCCCGCGCCGGTGAGCCCGTGACCGACAGGACGATCAGCGGCAGCACGATCAGGGAGCTGCTGTAGGCGAACTCGCCGAAGGCCGAACCCACCCACAGCAGAGTGAAGCCGCGCGCGCCGCCACGCTCCCGGGTTCCGCGCCGCATCAGCCGAGCAGCCGTGAACGCGACTTCGTGTGCACGTAGGTGCGCCGCAGGTCGCGGACCAGGCTGGTGCGCTTGAGCCATCGGTCGGTGCCGTCGTAGCGCGGTGTGAACGTCTCTCTGCCGTGGATGACCCGGTAGTTGTCGATGAACACCGCTTCTCCGGGGCTCAGGATCACGCGCTCCGCCGCGTCGGCCAGCCGCTCGGCGGCCCGGGTCATGGCGCGCTCGGCCTCGGCGTCCCCGGGCACATGGCTGGCGAAGTCGGCGTCGATGCGCAGGTACGGGGCCTCCTGGGGCCCGAAGAGCACGGACGCCACCTCGTGCGGACGCTCCTCCAGGGCCGACGGGTTCTCCGCGCTGTGCTGCGGCACCACGTTGTGGGAGTCGTCCGGGAAGAACCGGAAACGGTCCTGGTGCAGTACCTGCCGCTCCCGCTCGTCGAACGCCACGGATTCCACCGAAGCCACCGTCGTACCCACCGCGTCGGGGTTGCGGAGGCACATCAGCGCCACGTAGTCGCCCCGGCAGGCGTGGAAGACGTCCTCGGTGTGCAGCGTGAGCTGCTGCTGGCTGCTCGCGCTGGTCAGGGAGTGCTCCTGCCCCTTGGCCGGGCACACGTCGTGCACCAGCCGGCCGTTCTGCTGGTTGACCCAGCCGAAGGGCTCGCCGAGCACGGAGCCGATCAGCAGCAGCACCAGCTCCTCGCGTATCGCGGCGCCCTCCTTCTCCGCGATCTGCCAGCCCGGCGGCGTCGGTACGAGGCTCTCGTCGACCGGCAGGTTCGCGACCACGATGATCGAGTCCTCGGCGCCGCGCGACGCCACCAGGAACCGACGTACGCCCGCCGGCAGCCGCTCCGCCTCGACACGTATGTCGTCCGCGTACTCCAGCGGCGCCCAGACGGGGTGCACTGCCAGGAATTCGTCCGCGATCCTGGCCAGTTCGTCTTTCTCGTCTCCACTCAGGACATAGCGAGACACAACAACTCCTTCCGGTTGGTAAGTCAGTTGACGGCCGCGGCGGCGATCTGCCGCAGGGCGGTGGCACATTCGTCCGCTAGCCGGCGAACGGTGGCCGGGGTGTGGATGGAGGGGGCGTACATCCAGTCGATGCGCAGCTCGCCGTTCTCGACGGCTGCGACGACATCCAGCAGGTGCGGGCGTTTCTGGCCGGGGGCCTGGTCGGCGCCGAGGCTGTCCAGCCGGTCCCGGACCAGGCCGCCCTCGCCGTGGGCGCCGTCCCACTGGCCCAGGTAGTTGAAGCTGATCCTCGGGTGCGGAGCCGCCGCGAGAGCGGTGTGCGCGGCACTGCCCGGAACGGACAGGTAGCGAAGGGCACCGTAGCCGAGCCCGCGTCCTGGCAGCTTACGCAGGGCCTTCTTGACCGCCTTCAGCGCTGAGGGCCAGGGACCTTCGGGCACATCGAGAGTGACGGGGTAGATGGTGGTGAACCAGCCGACGGTGCGCGAGAGGTCGACATCGTCGAAGAGTTCCTCGCGGCCGTGGCCCTCCAGTGCGATGGTGACCGGCTCGCCCGCCCACTCGCCCAGGACCCGTCCGAGCGCGGCCAGCAGGACGTCGTTGATCTGTGTCCGGTACGCGGCGGGCGCGCGCTGCAGCAGTGCCTCCGTCGTGGCCCGGTCCACGACCGCGGACTCGACCGCGAGTTCCCCGTACGTGCTGGTCGCCGAACCGGTGCCGGCGATGTCCGCGACACCGGAGACGGCCTTGCGCCAGTAGGCGATCTCGTGGTCCAGGCCGCCCGAGCGCACCAGGTCGGTGAGCCGCCGCGCCCACAGCTGGTAGCTGCTGGACCTGACGCCGAGGTCCGCGTGCCGTCCCGCCGCGAGCTGAGCGTACGCGGTGGCGAGGTCCTCCAGGAGGATGCGCCACGACACCCCGTCCATCACCATGTGATGCACCGCGAGGAACAGGCGCGGCGATGCCTCCGGCCCACGAAGGAACACGCCCTTCACCAGCGCGCCGCCGCGAAGGTCCAGCGCCTGCTGGGCCCGCAGCGCGGCCTCGCGCACCGCCTCCTCCCGGTCGGGCGCGCCCGGCACCTCCTGCACGGTGAGCAGATCCAACGGAGCCGCCCCGTACCGCTGGCTCCACCTGCCACTCCCCTCGTCCGTGTACCGAAGGCGCAGGGAGTCGTGGTGGCCGACGACCGCGGCCAGGGCGCGTTCCAGCACGGCGGGGTCGGTGTCCGGCGCCAGGGTCACGTGCACGGACATCGCGTACCAGTCGGGGTGGGTGGTGTGCTCCTCTAGGAACCACCGCTGCACCGGGGTGAGTTCGACCGCGCCCGATGGCGCGGACGCGTCCTCCGCGAGGGACGGGCCGGCGTCGTCGTGCTCCTCCAGGGCAGCCGCCAGCTCGGCGATCGTCTGGTGGACGAACATGAGCTTGGAGGTCAGTCGCAGACCCTTCTGTCGTGCGTGGGAGATGATCTGGATGGAGAGGATGGAGTCTCCGCCGAGTTCGAAGAAGTTGTCGTGGATGCCGATGTGTGGGGTGCCGAGGATGGTGGTCCAGATGGTGGTGAGGGTGTGTTCGGTGGGGGTGCGGGGGGTGG
>NZ_JAIUKE010000038.1 GCF_020176795.1 Streptomyces sp. 8L | reverse complement strand
CACGAGGGTGAGGCGGACCGGCGCGCCCTCCCAGCGCGCCGCGCCGTCGGCGGCGTCCACCGGCACCGGCCCCGGCGGCCCCCCCCCGGGGGGGGCGCGCGCGGGGGGGGGCGCGGGCCGGGGGGGGGGGGGGGCGGGCGGGGGGGGGGGGGGGGGGCCCGGGCGCGGTCTCACGGGAAGGAGACGACGTTGGACGGAACGGTGCTGGTGCCCGAGGTGGCGGTGCCGGTGCTGTTGATCACGTGCTTGTACTGGCCCATCCCGCCGAGCGAGACCACCAGCACGTCGTGGAACTTGACGCCCGACTTCTGCGGGACCTCGAACCCGTGGTCCACCTGGATGCTCGAGTCGGAGGTGAAGTTGCAGTAGCTGCCGACACCCCACGCCTCGTGCGTGTTGACCGCGTCGTCGACCTTGTAGGCGGCGTACCCGGCCGTGGAGCCGTTCTGGATCGCGGCCTGGTTGGGCGCGTCATAGGCCAGCTCGTTCTGGAAGAAGATGGTCCGGCCGCCCTCGCCGCTCCACTCCACGCAGTACTTGTTGAAGTGTTCGACGAACAGGCCGGTGGCGAGCACGTTGGCGCCGGTCACATGCAGGCCGTAGTCGGCCCTGTTGGTGTCCCAGCCGACGCCCGCGCCGTGGTCCGCGCGCCAGATCCAGGTGTGGTCGATGATCGTGTCCGCGCTGTTGATCTCCATGCTCGTGGTGGCCTTGCCTGCGCCCGCGCCGCCGATCCGGACGAACACGTCCTGCACCGTGGTCGGGTTCGAGGCGTGGCTCGCGGACGAGCCGGCCGGCCCGACCTGGAGCAGGTAGGGCGAGTTGGTGGTGCCGGCGTCCAGCAGGAGGCCCGCCAGCTTGATGCCGTCGACGTCGGCGGTCGTCATGGCGGTCACCCCGTTGTCCGGGATGATCGTCGGGTAGCCGATGCCGAGCACCACCGTGTTCGCGCGGGTGATGTTGATCGTCTGGTCGACATGGTAAATGCCGGGCGTGAACAGCAGGTTGAGGCCCTGGGACAGCGCCTGGTTGATGGTGGCGGCGGTGGCGCCCGACTTCACCACGTAGAACTGGGAGAGCGGGATGGACGCACCCGGCGTGGAGCCGTTCGCCCAGGACACCCCGCTGGCGTTCGTACGCAGCGACGGCACGAAGACCGCGTAGTCGCTGCCGTCCAGGTAGAGGTACGGCTTCTCGCGGGAGACCGGCGTCGTGGCGAGCGTGGTGTACACGGGGTTCGGGAAGCTCTGCGCGGGGGCGCCCTGGACGCCGGAGAACACCATGTTCCACACGCCGTTGCCCCAGCCGCCGATCTGGCTGTCCCGGGTGTACCACTGCTGCTGCGAGTACGGCGAGACGGTGCCGTCGATCTTGCTGTCGGCGATGTAGCCGCCGCTGGCCCAACCGTACCCGTTGGGCGCGAGGTTGAGGCCGCCCTTGATGTGCATGCGGCGGAACGGCGCGGCCTGCGCCACCGCCCACCGGTCCTCGCCGCTGACCGGGGTCAGCGCCATGTTCTCGACGGAACGCCAGAAGTTCTGCGTGGCGTTGCCGTTGAACCAGCCCGCGTCAACCGTCACGTCGCCGTTGATCTGCACGTCGTCGGGGTTGCGGCCGAGTCCGGCGATCGACGTGTAGAAGCCGATCTGCGCGTTGAGGCCGTTGTACGTGCCGGGCTTGAACAGCAGCGCGTACCGGCCCGTGCCGAACTGCGCGGACTCCTGCTGGCTGAAGATGCTGTCCAGGGTTCCCTGGATGTTGGCGGTCGACGGGTCGAAGACGATCACGTTGGGTCCGAGGTCGCCGCCCGCGGTCACCTTGGGCACCGCGGCGCCCCCCCCCCGGGCCCCCGCCCCGGGGGGCGGGGGGGTTGAGCCGCGTGTTCGCACACACCCCCCCCCAAA